>JANPES010000346.1:0-1691 GCA_031423035.1 Cyclobacteriaceae bacterium
AATTGTTCAACCCCTTAGTTTATCGAGGAGGTTGCTGAGTTGGTGGGCTTCCTCACGGGTGAGGTGGATGATTTGCTTTTCGGCTTGGTTGATTTGCCCATCGATCTCTTTCAGTGCATCCAGACCCGGTTTTGCAATGCTGACGTCGGTAGCCCTCTTATCGGTGGACCGCTGAGTGCGGTTGATCATCTTCTTCCTCGACATTCGGTCCAGCAGGCGGGAGATGTCAGAGTTTCGTTCCAGCATCCGGGACTTGATGTCGGCGCCAGAGAGTGATTTTCCGCCCTGACCACGAAGAATGCGTAAGATGTTGTATTGCGCGGGGGTGATGCCAAAAGATTTGAAGAATTCTTCCTGGTGCGTAGTAAGCCAGTTGGCGGTATACATCAGGTTTACGACAACCTTCTGATTGTCATTCCTGAATTTTGATTGTTTGATCTCCTCTTCTATTCTCATCCGTGCAGGTCCATTAGACTACAATTCTGGCAATCCTTGGGTAAATCCTATGAATGCTATCTAATGAGTAGGCCCTGCCATTGCTGACAGGGCCTTAACCCAAAAAACATCCCTAATTAACCCTTAACAAATTCACCATTTGCAATGATGAGTACTTCTTCGCTGACCATAGCCCCACCGGGCTTGCCAACACCGAAATCAACGCGATTGAAGGAGCCATTGACTTTAAGGCCAATTACCTTCTTGCCACGACGATCGATTGGTCCATTAATGACTACGTCCATTTGGATAGACTTCGTTACACCTTTCATGGTGAGGTCACCGGCAAGTTTGTATTTGTTGCCTTCACCTTTCGTAATCGACGTGCTCTTGAAGGTCAGTTTGGGGAACCTGGCCGCATCAAAATATCCTTCCGACTGGAGGTCTTTATCCCGATTTTCGCTGTCGGTATTGATTCCGGAAATATCTGCAGAAATTTCAAAAACGGCGTCAGAGAAATCATCTTTCGAGGAAGTGATAGAGGCCTCGTAAGTCTTGAAAGAACCATCTACTTCCGAGATCATGAGGTGGGTGATGCCGAAGCCCAGTTTAGCATGTGATTTGTCAACGGCCCAGATCTGTGCCACCGCGCTTGCTGAAATAAAGACCAGCACGGCAAGAATATTCATTTTTTTCATAGTTGTTGTTTGGTTTGCAAGTGTAACGCTATCGCAGAAATATATGTTTAAACATGTAATTTCTTTGTTTTAAATGATTGATTATCAGTCATAAACAATATGGGTATGGATCGTCCCTAAATTACTCATGAGGCCTTTATCCCCCAGCCTGCGCTATTTCTACAGCGATCCCAAAAATCCAGCAGTCAAGCGAATCATGGCAATCAAGGTAATTTATCATGGTTAAAGATTGAACCAATACGTCAACTTAATCACCAAGGCCCGAAGTTTGGGCTGGCCCACATAAAAGAGATCGCCATTGTATGACGTCTCGGCAAAGTAATTGTCAGTGTACACCAAAAACAGGTCAGACACCGGAGCAAATCTCCACTGCAGGCGGGAGTTGATGTTGAGGTTCTGAATCTGGCTGTTGTATTGAATGAATGTAGCCCAGAATACCTTGTCGGAGAATGTGAGGTCGATTCGGGGACCAATAAGCACAAGATCAGAACTGTTGTAGGGTTGGGGCAGGCGGATGCCGTTATACGAGAAGTCAAGCGATACGACACCGTATGGTTG
>JANPES010000347.1:0-7478 GCA_031423035.1 Cyclobacteriaceae bacterium
GAATCCGGTGAATTGCTTGAGGGAACAGTAGGGGGTAGCAGGATGCAGGTAAGGGGATACAGGATACGGGTTACAGGTTCATATCAAGTGGCAATGATAATTATTCTCCATAGAGAATCTTGAAACAACCAAAAGCCTCCGGCTAGGGACCGGAGGCTCATCAGTAGATTTGATAACCTTTATTGAAGAATCTGAATTAATCCCAGGTCGGTCACATTGCCAATGGTTACACCAACGTCGGCCTTCTGCTGAGGCAAATAACCCGTCTTGGGGACAAAAGTTACCTTGTAGGTTCCTGGAGGAATTGCATGCAGCAAGAAATGTCCTGTGGAATCCGGGAAGGCCGTAGCAACCGTATCCACACCACTAATGGCAAATACCGCTGGAGATGCCTCAATCGGGGCAATTTCTCCTTTGATGGCTCCACTGGTTGCTTCGGAAAGCGCCCTGATTACCGGCTTCAGGCTATAGTCGCCATTGCCTTTGGCTACAATCGACCGAGCGGCATCAAAATCAAGAATGATGCGGTAGGTAATCCCTCCGGTGAGATCTGCCTGAACATTCAACTTAAGTCCAGACTGCTGGCTGCTTGGAGTGGAGAGTGGCTTTATCTCGCCGGCTACCTTGAGGGTATTGTTGCTTCCCAGGATCAGACGAATCTGTGACACCCTTCCGGAAGGCAAATCGATGGCACCCAAAAGAGTATCCAGGCCATTTGTAAGCTCCAGAATGTTGTAAACCCCCTCATTGATGTCCAATACCATCCAACCTGAATTTTGATTCCCGGCTGAACGATGAACCTCAACTCCCTGGATGTCAATATTTATTTCTTCATAATCTCCTGGTGAGTCTGTAAGACTCACTTCCAGACGGCTTTTGGGGCTATCACTGCTACAACCCAGCCAAACCAATGACAAAACGATAAGTCCTAATACATTTTTCATATTAGCATTTGGTTAATCAACATGTTAGATGACGGTAATACCGTAAAGTTTAATGTGATACAAAAATAATACCAAGGCGATTAAATAAGGTTCACTAAAAACCAACTCAGCAGCCAAAAATGTCCGTCCATCGTCGGATATGTCGATTGGAAACTTTTGAGCCCCATAGAATATTCAAAAACAAATTAAAGATTACAGATTCAAATTTTCTAAACAGGGTAGAATTATCCACATTTTGAGGTTAGGTCAACGACACTCATACTCGCCTGGAAATTGCTCGCTTAAAGTCGCGCATCCTCAAGAAGTTCCGCCATCTTCCGCGTCAGTTCCCTTCGACTGAAGGCCTTCACATCACGACTAGCATCGACTGAATTCTTTTGCCATAGGGACAATCGCGCACGGAGAAGATCCTTGATGGCTCCAACCTGCGTACGCTCAATCATTGTACCTGCGTTTGTCTCACCAAGGATGCGGGCAGCGTCACCTCCTGCCGGACCCACCCCCAGAATAAAATTTCCGCTCGCCAGATACTCAAAGAACTTCCCAGGCAAGTTGCCTTCTGCCAACACGGTATGAGCCAGGATCAATAACTGAACATCCGTCTCTCCATAAAGCTTGACCAACTCACCATGTGGCATGGGCTCCCGGAAAGAAGTAACGGAGGAAAGCTGTGCATCACCAGCTACGTAATCTCTGAAGGCTGTATTGACCGATCCAATAAATTCAATGACGAGGGCGTCCTTACCCGCTGGCTCGTCGGTGATAAGTTCCTTCACCGCTTCCATAAATGGACGTGGGTCGCGGAGCTCATCTACCATACCAATATGCCTCACGGTAAATTTGTCTGTACGTGTACGCTGAATACCGGCAAAGTCATCTTCATCAAAACCATTCGTAATCAACTCAACCTTTCGGCCTCCCAACCTCTCAAACTGGTCTACGTGAAACGGTGCAATGGTAATTACACGATCCGCTTGCTTTAACACTTCTCGCTCCAATCGTTGATGTTTCCGGCGCGCCCATCCGGTCAAGGAAAGTGCGTCTAGAAAGTCCCACTCGCTCCAGGGGTCGCGCAGGTCGACAACCCACCGCAATGACGGGTTCTTCTTCTTCAGCTGTAGGCCTATCAAATGCAGGCTGTGCGGCGGGCCGGTGGTCACTACGGTGTTGATGTTATTTGAAACGAGGAAGGCCGACAGAAATTTAACCGAGGGCTTCACCCAAAAAATACGCGCATCAGGAATCAACAGGTTGCCACGCACCCAGGCCGTGATCGACTGAAAAATGCTTTTCTTCCCCGTGGTCACGAGGTCTGTTTGCTTAGATGTCTTCCTTCCCATCAGCGTCGATATCCTCCGAAACAATCCGTATGGCTCCCAGATCGGAAAGCGGATTATTTCGGCGTCTGTCGGAACATCCTTCATCAATGTATCATCACGAATCTCAAACGAGGGATTCTCCGGTGTAAAGACAAAAGGCTGCCAGCCAAACGAAGGGAGATACTTCACAAACTTTAGCCACCGCTGAACACCACTGCCGCCGGAGGGTGGCCAGTAGTAGGTGACGATGAGGACGCTCTTATTTATAGGGGAAGATCCCGGGTGCCGGATGCTGGATGCTAGGTGCTGGTGAGGTGCGGTTGATTCCAAAGGCATTTGACGAAGGTAATGAATGGTGGGGTGTTGTGATTTGTACAGGTGAGAATTCCTTTGCGTTCCTTGCGGCTTTGTGTGAAAATTTATTTGAGCTCTAATGTTTAATCCCTATTCCTTTTTGTACCCCCAACTTCCCAGCCTGATAAGCAACTCCTCCGTTTACAAGAACCATTTCTATTCCTCTGGAGAACTGATTCGGGTTGCTGACGGTTGCAGCTCCATTGACCGTTGAAGGATCGAAGATGGCAATATCAGCGCATGCCCCATTCTCCAACACACCGCGATCATTCAGGATAGGCCTGAGCAACTTCCTCGGCACCGTTGTCATTTTGCCCAGCATCACCTCCATTGGTATACCAACTTCCATCCCATGCCGTAGCGCGGTGGCAAAGCATCCCGCACCCCGAGGGTGTGAATTTGCATTTGCAGCGTATTCAATCCCTCCGTCAGAACCAATCAGGCAAAAATCTTCCCGCAAGGCCAGATCGACGGTTCGATCCAGTGCCATGGTACCTGGTGGGACAGCAACCAGTTTTTTCAAAGCCCTGTATTTAACAAAGCTCTCTTTTGTCAGGCGCTCCCCCGTTCCCACTAGCTGAAGATCAGCATAAGACAAACCATAACGCTCCTGCCAGCCTGCATCAAACCGTGTCGAGTGCAAGTAGGTCGCCCAATATGAGTAGGGATAAACACAACAAGTGATCTCTTGCCCATCTTCGTTAGCCTTACGAATTTTTTCAAGTGCGGCGGCCATGTGAAAGGTACCACCGGTAGAATGAAGGTGATCGATATGGACGCGCGCTCCGCTTTCCCTCGCCAACCGAACCGCCTCGTCGACACCGTCCAACTCAAGCCCTTCAGAAGAATAGCGCAAGTGAAGAAACAGGGGGCGTTCATACTTCCTTGCCAGTTTCGCATACGCAAGCACTTCTTCGTAAGGCGTTGGCTGGTATTCTATGCTGTGGGAAACCCCTATTGCTCCTTCGGCAAGACATTGCTCCACTTTCTTTTTCCGTTCAGACAAGCTCGAAGTAGCATTGCGCACGCGCATCACGGCAGTAGAAACTCCGTAATTAGTCAGGTGCGGCTTTGCTCCAAAAGTCCGGTAGTAGGATGCTGTTTCCCCCGAGCCTCCGTGCATTTGAAGGGCCGTTGTTACTCCGTCAGTTACTTTGTATTTCTCCACGATGGAATACGTTTGTTGTGGGTTCGCTGTGTTGTCCGTGAGAATATCGATGAACCCGGGTGATACAATCCGGTTCTCAGCGTGAATGATTTCTTTCCCTGTCAGCGTTCCCGCCTCGCCAATCACAAGCTTTCCCAGCGGGTCAATTCCAATATCCAATATTTGCCATTGATCTTGATAATAGCATCGACCACCTCGGATTACGAAGGTCAAGTCAATCAGGGACGAAGATTGCGGAAATGCAACTCTGGCCAAGCCCGTCAGGGATACAGTCAACCATCCAGCTTTCGAAATGAAAGTGCGCCGCTTCATACGGGCATACCTGATTCACACGCTGCCAGAATCCCTGACCAGTCATTCGGGTTAAGCCACGTGATATCCGGGTCTTTTCCAAACCAGGTATACTGACGTTTGGCATAATGTCGGGTATTCCGTTTCAGCAAACGTATTGCCTCATCACGGTCATATTTTCCCTCGAGAAAGTCAAAGATCTCCTGATAACCAACCGTCTGCAATGCCGGCAGGTGGCGTAAGGGAAACAGTCGTTGCGCTTCCTCAAAAAGCCCTTGCGCAACCATGTCATCCATTCGCTGTTCAATCCGCTTGTACAACGTCTCCCGATCCAGCGTCAATCCGATTTTAATCACATCAAAAGGCAATGTCATTCGCTCTTTTCTATGGAATCCTGAAAAAGGTTTACCCGTGCTTCGGCAAATCTCCAAAGCACGCATCAGCCGCTGTGGGTTCTGCCGGTCAACAATATCAAAGTAGTCGGGGTCCAGTTTCTGTACCTCATCCTGAAGCCAGGCGAGTCCGTGCTGCTCATAATCCGCCACCACTGCTTTCCGGATTTCTTCTGCCACGGCGGGCAAATCATCGAATCCCTCAAGTACCGCTTTGATGTAAAGCCCGGAGCCGCCACACAGAACTAAAAAAGAATTCTTTTCGAAGGCTTGGTCGATTTTGGCCCGCGCCTCAACTCCAAAGGTCCCGGCATCATAACCATCCATAATGGACCGGCTGTTGATAAAATGATGCGGTACTTGCGCCAATTCCCCTGCCACCGGCTTGGCTGTTCCGATCTCCATTTCACGAAATACCTGCCGCGAGTCCGCTGAAACCACCTCAGTGCGGAAATGTTCCGCAATGCGAATGGCTATACCCGTTTTGCCAACGGCAGTGGGCCCAACCAATACAATGAGTTTCCGGTGGTTCATGCGTCCAATCGCGAATTTACTATCCCTTCGCGACACGCAACAAGGTACTTTTTTATAGATTGCGGAATAAATTCGCCACTACGAATGATTAAGTACACCAATCAGTTTCTGGTAAAGATGGAAGACCTGATCGCCGAGTCGGACTATTTCCTCCGGTACGAGAAGGGAACCTTTAAATCCGGTTACTGCCTGCTCCGCGATCAAAAAATCATGATCGTCAATAAGTTCTTTACGACTGAGGGCAAGATCAACATCCTGCTTGAGATCCTGAGGAATGTTGCCCTGAACACCCACCGGTTCAGCGAGAAAAGTCTGAAACTTTACGAAGAACTGCGACACGAAGAAGTGAGTTCCCCTACTTGAAAATAACTTTCCTCGGCACCGGCACTTCCCAGGGTGTACCAGTCATCGCGTGCACATGCGAGGTGTGCCGTTCCCTGGACTATCGGGATAAGCGGCTCAGGAGTTCAGTTCATATTGATGTTGACGGCCAAAGCCTGGTCATCGATACCGGCCCCGACTTCCGGCAACAAATGCTCCGGGAAGATATCCGTCGTTTGGACGCCGTGCTCTTTACCCACAGCCATAAGGATCATACGGCAGGGTTAGACGATGTGCGCGCTTATAATTTTCTGCAGGGAATGGACATGCCGGTGTACGGACTCCCGTACGTTTTGGATCAGGTGACCACCGAGTATGCGTATGCCTTTGAACCGCACCGGTACCCAGGCATTCCCCGCCTGAACCTCATTCCCCTTGACGAGCAACCTTTTCAAATCGCCAATACGTTGGTGACCCCATTGGCTGTCCTTCACCTCAATCTTCCTGTCCTGGGGTTCCGCGTCGGAGATTTCAGTTACATCACAGATGCCAACACGATAGCTGAAACAACACTCAAATTACTCCAAGGCACACGGATTTTAGTACTCAACGCACTGCAACTGGAAAAACATATTTCTCATTTCAATCTGGAGGAAGCGTTGGCCATGGCCCAGCAAATTGGAGCCGAAAAAACCTATTTTACGCACATCAGCCATAAAATGGGCCTTCAGAAAAGCGTCAGCGCTGAACTTCCAAAGGGCGTTGCCCTTGCCTACGACGGGCTGACGGTGACCCTCTAATCACCACAATTATCGCGCGTGCACAATAACTATTACTTCCTTCGGCAGCTTGCAGCCGCGCTTGAAAAAACACTTAGTGGATTCACGCTTGTTTCCTGCTTTAGTCAAAACAAAGACGAACTGGTTCTGGAACTAAATAACCGGGAACGGTCCTTCTTCATCAAGGCCACCCTCCTCCCCGATTTTCAGTGTCTTTCTTTTCCCACCGCCTTCCACCGCGCCCGCAAGAACAGCATCGACTTATTCCCGGAAATCATTCTCCAACCCGTGAAAGGTATCCGGCAGTTCAACAACGAACGCAGCCTTGCCTTGTTGTTTGGAGAGCGGCATGCCCTGGTATTCAAGATGCACGGAAGGCAAGCCAACGTCCTCCTTTTTGATGGCCAACAGGTTAACGCATTATTCCGAAACAACTTCCCCGCGGATCTTGATCTCACACTATCCGGACTTGACCGCAGTATAGATTGGAGCAATCAAAACTTTGCCGCTCATCAACAAGACTTGGAGGCCACCTACTTCACTTTTGGTAAACCCGTTTGGGATTATTTGATCCAATATAAATTTTCTGAAAAAGATCTGTCCGGTCGGTGGAAACTTTTTGAACAGACCCGTCAGCTTCTGGAGGCCCCATCGTATGCTGTCCGCGACCTGCCCACATCACTACAGCTTACCTTGTTTCCTGCGCAAAATGCACTACGGACCTTCTCCAACCCAATTGCAGCTATATCGGAGTTCTTTCAGATGCATCAGTCACGCTCAGCATTTGACAAAGAGAAGGCTGGGCTACTCGCTGCGGTGCGGGGAAGAATAAAGCAAACCCGTGCCTTCCTGGAGAAAACAAGAAGGCGGCATGACGAGGTGACAGTCGACCAGCACTTCCAGGCATGGGCCGACTTGATCATGGCAAACATGCACCTGATCAACGTCGGAACAGAATCCATCGAGCTCGATGACTTTCATGAGCCCGGAAAAAAGATCATCGTGAAACTCAGGAAAGAACTCTCGCCCCAGAAGAATGCTGAGGCGTTGTATCGTAAATCAAAGAACAGAACGATTGAACTGGGTACATTAAATGAAACCCTGACCCGGAAGGAAAAAGAATTGGCCACCATGCTGAACCAGGAACATGAAATTCTTAACGCAGCCGACCGATCACTTTTACATCCCTTCGCTGCCGCATTCTCCAGTCAGGCAAAAGAGAAAGACCGGAAGCTAACCGTCCCCTACCATGAGCACGAGTTTGCCGGGTACCGGATTTGGGTTGGAAAAAATTCAAAGTCGAACGATGAACTCACGCTGCACTACACATACAAAGATGACTTATGGCTTCACGCAAAGGATGTGGCCGGGTCGCA
>JANPES010000348.1:0-9005 GCA_031423035.1 Cyclobacteriaceae bacterium
ATCAGCTACCTGGAAACGCATGCTGGAAAGTTTAGGATTCAGAAGGATAGTGTGAATGCGTGAGGGGAAGGAGTAAGGGGGAAGGAGTAAGGGGTAAGGAGTAAGGAGTAAGGAGTCAGGAGGCAGGAGGCAGAGGGCAGGATTCAGGAGTCAAACAACCAGCAAGGAATGAAAGACGTCGTTATTGCCGGGCAAGTGATCCGACCGGGAGAATTCAAGGAGATCAACATCAACATTGCGAGGCTCCCGTCGCGGACGCAAATCGACACGCCAATTTATGTCTATCGTGCCCCACTTGATGGACCGGTTCTCGCTCTCACAGCAGGTATGCACGGTGATGAAATCAATGGAATGGAAATTGTGCGGAGGATCATCGATGCTGGTCACCACAAGGTGGCCCGGGGCACAACAGTCTGCATGCCTATTATTAATGTGTATGGGTTCTTGAATTACTCCCGGGAGGTGCCAGATGGAAAAGACGTCAATCGCTCATTCCCTGGAAGCAAGACCGGCTCACTGGCATCCCGGGTTGCCTGGCATTTGACACACGACATTATTCCATTTATAGATGTTGGCATTGACTTCCACACAGGCGGCGCCATGCGCACCAACTTTCCTCAGGTACGTTGCGTCATGCAGGAACCCAGAAATGTGGAGCTAGCAGATGCCTTTCACGCGCCGTTCACGATCGACTCTCCCCTTCGGCCACACTCGCTCCGTCAGACGGGCGCAAAAAAGGGAAGAAACATTATTGTGTACGAAGGAGGCGAATCACTGCGCATGGACTTTCATGCCATTGAACATGGAGTCAATGGAACTTTGCGACTCATGAAGTTCTTGAAAATGATTGACTGGGCGCCGGAGCCAACGGTGGAGTCAAAGATCATCTGGAACTCCACCTGGATCCGGGCAAGGACGGCTGGCTTGTTTCATCCTCAGGTTAACGCGGGCGAACTCATTCATAAAAATCAACTGGTGGGCGATATCACCGACCCGTTTGGGGAATTCCGAGAACAAATAAAATCACCGATAACGGGCCACCTGGTAGGGCTCAACAACAACCCAGTAGTAAACGCCGGCGATGCACTGATGCATGTGGGCATGGATGATTTTTGCAAGCTGGATACAACCGGCGAGGATGAATGACAGTCTTAGGTCTTTTAATCGGTGGTCGGTAATAGGCTTCCGATTGTCACACTCTACCGATTACTGAATACGGACAACCGATTACTTTACACAGCCTAAAAATCCGGGCAAGGAATAATCAGTTTGTCCTTGGGCGGTTTCCTGGGATTCCGGGTCGGCCACGAATACACCAGACTGAATTCGTGTGCACCACCGCTGGCAACACCCAATTGGGAGATGGTGTAATCGTAGCTGTACCCAATGTTCAAGATGTCTTTTTCGCCTTTGAGGGTCAATCCCACCAGCAGAACAATCGATTCATTGTTGGCAACGCCATTGATTTCCTGGAAAGGAATACCGCGATACCAGGTTCCAATGATCAACGGTTCAAACGTATAATATAATCCAACATCAGCCTGACTGAACGGCCCCTGGCTCCGGTACTGAAATACCGGTGCGATACTGCGCTCACGTGGTCGTGCAAAAAAACCTGTACCCAGCACACCGGGTTTAAAATAAAACTTCCATCCGCCATGAATGGAAAATTTCATGTCGAGGGGGTCTTCCTCACCGAGGATGGACTGATTGGGCTCGGTGATGTGATGAAGAGCAAGTCCGAGCCACGCATTTTTTGAAAAGAACAATCCTCCAAAAGAGATATCAGGGAAAAAACTACTTTGCCCGGTATTCAAAGCTTCGGATGTGGGGTTGACAATCTGGCCTGTCGCCGGATCAAACTGATCACCGAACCTAAGTTCATCAAAATTAATCGATCGGTTGACCACGGCCACCTGCACTCCTGGCCGGAATGAAATGTCTTTTGTAAGCTGAAGCTGGTAGGCGTATTGAACTGCCAGGCTAATGGACTGCAGGCCGACAATTCCCACATAATCCCGGGTGAGAATAGCTCCAATTCCGCTGTTCTTATCTTCAATATAGAAGTCAGCAAACGCGGAGACAGTGGTGAAGTTAGCGTCGATGGATGGCCATTGGTTTCGGTAGTTGATCCCCACCCGACCTTGCTGGGTGGATCCGGCAAAAGCCGGATTCATATATAAAGGTGCCGCATAGAATTGAGAGAACTGGGGATCCTGGGCAGTTACCGATAGGGATGCTGCCAGCATCAATACAACCAGTATCGGAATCATTGGGTACACCATACTGGGGTAATGCAGTTTCCTCATTCCAACAAAGTAAATCTATTTGAATCTCTTATGAAAGTTGACCAACCCGAATACCTAACGACAATTTCAACCAAATTATATACTTTAGTGTGCTTTGATCGTTTTAAGATTGGAATTGTAACTATGAATCAGCAGGTTGAGTGATGGATCGACGGATTGTAAGGGTGCGGATGCGGATACTATTCCTGTTCTTCTTCTTGAATTTCCTGACGCTTGCTGGGTTTTCACAGAATCTGGAGCGGTACAACTGGTATTCTGGAAACAGTGCGCAGGCCATACGGTTTAACCGAACCAGTGCGCAACCCGCGGTCGTCTCCAAATCGATTCCGTTCGGAACGGGGGGCAGCGCAACCGCCTCGGACCCGATCAATGCCAATCTCCTATTCTATACAGACGGGAACAATGTCTTTGACTCCCGGAATGGGCTCATGCCTCTTGGAACGGGCTTGATCGCAAATGCCTCCGCAAACCAGCCCACCGCAATTTGCCCTGTACCTGGTCAGAACAAGAAATACTTTATTTTCACCAACACGGCCAATTTCCCCGCCGGTGGCGACATCCGGGTAAGCGTGGTCAACATGAATTTGTTCGGCAACTCCGTCTTCCCCGAGCCAGCGCTGGGAGATATTGAATTAAACAGCGTGCTGATTCCTGGACTGAACAACCGGGCAGAAGCCATGACCATAATTCCACATTTGAACGGAATTGACTTTTGGCTGTTGACTCAGCCAATTAATTCGGATAGCTATTCGGTAACGGCGATAACGGCGGCAAGCTATACCGGAACATTCAACACAGTCGTTACAGCCAACATTTCGCCGTTTCCCACCTCCGCAGCAAACTTTGCTTATCACGCGCTGACGAACAAGATTGCAGTATCACCACAAGACACAAACACAGATGCCATTATTCTGAATATCAACCCGGCCACAGGGGTAGTATCTTTTGTACCGTCAGGCATCATCCTCAATTCTGGTTTTGCCACCACCACAAATCAGGCGATCTATGATATAGAGTGGTCCATGACCGGAAATTTTCTATACCTCTCACGGCATGGAGAACCTGGTGTCGCCGCTGATCTACTTCAATATGATTTGCTAAACCCGACTACTACGCTGGCTTCGGTACTTCCTGTACCCATCTTCAGAAGCTACGGCGTGCAGATGGCTCCAGATAGTTCAATCTATCATTTGTACCAGGCGATCGCTGGCGGCCCATTTCTTGTGGGACGAATGACCAAGCCTGACACCATCGCATCAGAAGTAAAATACGCTGCCGCTGTTCTTAGTCCGGCCACGTTTGCTGCCACTCAATTTCCATCTTTCGCAGGACGAACACGCGTGACGCTCACGGTTGACTTCAGTTCCATCGGAACGTGTCAGAGCAATAACACGAATTTCTTCCCGATCATCAGCCCGGGTGCCGATAGCGTGCGCTGGGATTTTGGAGATCTAACTGGATCGGCAAACTGGAGCCCGGTACACAAATATGGTGCAGCGCAAACCTTCAATGTCACACTAACTGCCTTTTTCCAGGATCAAACCCAGTCAATAACTAAACCCATTGGCATTCTAGCTTTCCCTTTGCAACTTACATTGGTCCAAGACACGACGGCATGCCGAAGTGAGTTCCCTCCCCCCAGGGGATCCTCTTCACCTACTCAATTTTCAGTAAAAGTCAGTGTAACCGGTGGCATGCCCACAAGTTATATTTGGTCGAATGGGGATACGGGTGACACACTGCAGCCGGATTCCGCTGGCTATTATTATGTTGTGGTCTCCGATGCCTCGGGATGCTCCGCCTATGCGGGTGTCAACGTAAAGGAATACGGCCTTCAAGATCAGCGGCAGAACATCTGGCATTTCGGAAACCGGGCGGGAATTGATTTCAACGAAGCGCCACCTGTCCCGTTGTCCAACAGCAACATGGATGCACCCGAAGGATGCGCGATCATTTGCGATCGGAACGGCAAGACCATCTTCTATACAGATGGAAGCAATGTGTACGACAAAACAGATGCCCTTATTGCAACATTAATCGGTGGCGATCCGCTGGCCTCGCAATCCAGCATCATTGTTCCCGTACCAGGCGATGAAACACTCTATTATATATTTACCAACGAAGCTGTCAACGGAGGTTCTGGAAATGTAGTGCGATATTCCCTCTTTGATCTAAAACTCAACGGTGGACTTGGAGCGATTGCCCAGCAAAACCTCACGCTATTTTCACGGAGTACTGAACGCATTACGGCCAGCGGCCAATGGGTTATCATCCATGAGTTTGGCAACAATACCTTCCGTGCCTACCCGATAAGTGCAACCGGAATCGGAGCACCGGTCCTGACGGCCATCGGTTCTGATCACCTATCCAGTCCTGTTGAAAATTCAGAAGGGTACATGAAGTTGGGACCCCGGAATACGCTTGCGGTACCGCTCGCTACGCCCGGAACAAGCAATTTGGTAGAGCTCTTTCAATTGACTGACTCTTCTGGTCAGCTGTCAAATTATCGGAAGATAGACCTAAATGCTGCTCAAGGTCAGGTGTACGGCGTTGAATTTTCACCAGGCGGCAACAAGGTCTTTGCCACCGTGAAGGACAGTGTAGGATTCTCCCGTATTTTTGAATATTTCATTGACTCGATCGGAGCCCCTTACTTCAAACAGAAAATTACACATCCGGCAGAGCTGGGCGCCATCCAACAGGGGCCCGACGGCCGCTTGTATGTGGCTGTGAATGGCACCGGAAATGATTTTCTTGGAACCATTCAGGCTGTCGATGACACTACACAACTTTCCTCATTCACCCTAAATGGATTTGCACTAGCAGCAGGCACCAACTCACGTTTAGGGTTACCCAATTTCATTCAGCAAATTTCCAATGCTGCGCCGGGTCCAGGCATCGAAGTCACCGGTGTTTGCCTGGGTAGCCCTACAAAGTTTATCGGAACACCCACCGATGCGATCGATAAATTCTTCTGGACGTTTGGTGACGGTGGAACTGCAGGAGACAGTGCGACCGTGGAGCATACCTACGCCCTGCCCAACACCTATTTGGTAAGTATGAGACTGACCAACCGATGTCAGTTGGATACAGTCTTGACCAAAAATGTCACCATCGTGAATCCGCCTGCAGCACCGACTATTCCGGGCGCGGCAGCACTTTGTAATGGGCCTGTTACGTTGGACGCAAATACTGGAGGTATTCTGGGCCTTACCTACCTATGGACAGGCGGAGCAACCACCCAGACGCTAGTTGTCAGCCTACAGTCTATCGTCTCCGTTACCATTACAGACGCAACGGGCTGCACATCCAACGGAACAAGTTTGGTAGCGGACAATCGACCTCAAGTCGACTTGGGTCCAGACCAAACGCTGTGTCAGAATTCGTTTACTTCGGCACTCAATGCCCAGAACCCGGGCGCAACGTATGTTTGGACTGTTAATGGCGGAAGTGTAACCAATGCACAGAGCCGCGCACTGGATACGACAGTCCCTGGGGTGTTCGGTTATCAGGTCGTTGTGACAGATCCCATCACAACATGCTCAGTCACCGAGGCCGCAGCCTTTACTATTATTGCCTCACCCTTATTTACAATTTCCGGAACGAATCCTGTCGCCTGTCTGGGCACAAATGGAACACTCACGGTACAACTGAATGTTACGGCCCCTCCCACAGGACCATATTCATATTTTATTACTGGACCTGGTGGCTTCAACGATCAAGGCATTGATCAACTGGCCCCGGCGCCACTCAATTACAGCAACCCACTCTTTTTGATACCGGCAGGCACGTACTCCGGTGTTGTTACAGATCAGATTTCGGGCTGCACCATTTCTCAATCATTTGGGCTAACAGATGCTGCATATACTGCTAGCGCCTTGGGACTCGCGCCGAATTGTGACCCCGTAGCCATTGAAGTGACCACGGCGGGAGGGGCCATATTTCCCGTTCAATATCAACTAACGGAAAATGGCTCGGGGACAATTACAGGTCCAACCGGAGTTCCCGGACCCGGACCGATTTTTAACACAACGCCAGTGCCTGGAGGTACTTATACCATTCAGATTACAGACGGTGGAGGTTGTGTTTTCAGTATCAATAGTTTTCTTGTTGCCCCGGCTGCACCGTTGGCCTTAACCTTTGACAACACAGGTATCTGCGCAACGCCGCCAATTATTTCCGCTGTAAGTCCCGGGCCTAACTACGCCTGGTCTGGACCGGGTATTGTTGGACCGACCAATCTTGCGTTCATCCAGGTATCTGGTCAAGGTACATTTACATATACACTTACTGTAACAGGAGGACCAGGTACTTGTCCGAATACACTGGACGACATTGTCGTCCTCGACAATCCCACCGCTGACTTCACCCAGAGTGATCCTTGCCAGAATTCCGTAATCCTTACTGCAAGTCCATCGGGCACGTATACCTACCGATGGTACCGAAATGGATCGGTAGGCATAAGTGCCATCGGGCAATTTATCAGCCTCGGGGTTGCCGATGACGGAGACACCTACCAGTCCGAATTATTTAACACCTTGAGTGGTTGCACGACGCCCAAATCAACCGTGAAGACAGTGCAAATTACGGGTCTGGTCGATGCGGGCCTGACAGCGACACCGGCTTGCGAAGATGGTCAGCCGTTTACGTTGACCGCCATAACGACGGCCACCGGTGTAAACTACACCTGGTACCGTAACAACTCCATTCTTGCCGGCGAGACGGCCGCGACAACAAGCCAGTCAAATGCAGGAACGTTTAAAGTTGAGGTTTCTAAAGCTACCTGCATCTCCGAAGCTTCGTTTCAGATAATCCGTGCACCGCTTCCCGAAGGCAAACTACCCAACACGACGGTGATTTGTAACGACGAGGAAAACACCGACCCTTCGACCAGCCAGGTTGACCTCGACCCCGGACTATTCACCGCGTACGATTGGTTCAAAAACGAACTGCCCCTTAGCAATAATCAGCGGATCCTAACGGTTGACAGTGAAGGGAAGTATCGCGTAGACCTGACCAATTCATTTAATTGCATAGCCCCGGATGAGGTGGAGGTGCTCAATGATTGTAAGCCTCAGATTGATGCCCCGAATGCCTTCCGGCCATCATCATCCATTACGCTGAATAAAAACTTTTTCGCCTTTACCAAGTTTATTACGGATGACGACTTTAGTATCTTCATCTTCAATCGCTGGGGTGAACCTGTCTTTAGTTCGAATGACCGTAATTTTGAATGGAATGGAGGACTGAATAATTCCTTAAGTCAGCCCGTGCCGGGAGGGTCATACTCCTACGTAATCAAGTTCATCAGCTCCTTCCGCCCTGAGCGTGGCGTACAGGAACAACGCGGGGGTGTTGCCCTGCTGCGATAACGTCTGCGGATTCTCGGTAAAAGAATCTCTTTCAAATCCCCTTCGGAGGTGTTAACTATGCAAAGCTAAAATGCATGACCATGAATAAATTTCTCCTGTTTTTCATTTTTGCCGCTTCCTTTGTATCGGTAACTGAAGCGCAGATCATCAAGACTTCGCTGACGCTTACCATTCGGGACGAACTGGGAAATGTAGTAGAAGGTGCCAGTGTTGCCCTTTTCGAGAATGAACCTGATTTCAATTCGGAAAAGAACCCTGTAGCCCAAGGCGTGACTGATAAAAAGGGGGTTGTGAAATTCAAGGAGCTGAAGGCCATTTCCTATTACGTCATCTCCCGTAAAGGAGACAAAGACAATATGGGAGGCGGAGAACAAATTGGCCAACTGGAGGCCAATAAATTCAACAAAGCAACGGTCATTATCCAATGACGTTTCAGTCTTCAGTCAAGGATCGGATTGAGAATTACGCAAAACAATATCAGGAGGAAATTCAGGTTGTCAAACGGTTTCTTGCTCTTCTGAACCATCCCGACGCGTATCAGCGCACTCATCAACCCGGTCACATTACCGGATCAGCCTTCATTGTTTCTGAAGATCAATCTCAGACGCTCCTGATCCACCACGCCAAGCTTAACAGGTGGCTTCAGCCTGGAGGACATGCAGATGGAAACCCTGATGTGGCCGGAGTAGCCCTTCGCGAAGCAACAGAAGAAACTGGCATTGTCCGGCTTGAATTTGTCTCTCATGAAATCTACGACCTGGACATTCACCCCATACCCGAGCGCAAAGATTTTCCGGCACACGACCATTATGATATTCGCTTTCTGATGAAAGCGTCAACTGCTGATCCGTTAATTATCAGTGAAGAGTCCCACGATGTACGCTGGGTGCATCTGGATGAACTTGAGGATTATAATCCGGAATCGTCACTGGTCCGCCTCCGAGATAAACTCTCCCGGTAGGCATAAGACCCTTGACACAGATTCGAGCACAAATCATGTAACTCACCCCCGCCCCTCTCTACAAAGTAAAGCGGGGTGACCGAGCGAAGCGATGGTCGGGGTGAGTCCTCAGGGTAAAGCATGAGGCTCAAGAAATTACAAACTAACACAACACCGGCCCCTCTACACAAACTAAAGCGGGGTGACCGAGCGAAGCGATGGTCGGGGTGAGTCCTCAGGGTAAAGCATGAGGTTCAAGAAACTACAATCTAACTCACCCCCGGCCCCTCTCTACAAAGTAAAGCGGGGTGACCGAGCGAAGCGATGGTCGGAGTGAGTCCTCAGGGTAAAGCATGAGGTTCAACAAACTTCAATCTAACTCAC
>JANPES010000349.1:0-14498 GCA_031423035.1 Cyclobacteriaceae bacterium
TGTTCGATGGCAACGGTCACCGTGCCGATGGTACCATGACCACACATGGGCAGACAGCCACTCGTTTCAATGAACAGTACACCAACATCATTGGCGGGGTCAGTGGGCGGATACAAGATACTGCCGCTCATCATGTCGTGGCCGCGGGGCTCGAACATTAGTCCTTTGCGAATCCAGTCATACTCCCGCAGGAAATGCTGGCGTTTCTCACTCATGTTATTGCCGATGAGATTTGGTCCGCCACCGGCTACTACCCGAACCGGGTTGCCGCAGGTATGGGCATCAATACAAAAGAAAGTATTTGACATAGTCCGTGTGCTTACTTCATCCAGGAGTTGTTGAACAATCGCCAGATTCCTAACGGATTCTGATTTTGCAGCTCTGCTGGCAGGAGGTCATGCGGAAAATTCTGGTAGCTCAAGGGCCGTACCCATCGCTTTGCCGCATCGATCCCAACGGAAGTAAACCGTGAATCTGTTGTCGCTGGAAACGGTCCGCCATGGTGCATCGCCGGACAGACTTCTACTCCGGTAGGAATGCCGTTGATGATCACGCGACCCACACGGTCGGAAACACGCTGAATGAAGTCGGCATATTCCTTCAGCTCATCTTCTTCGCCAATAATCGTGGCGGTCAACTGACCAGGAATGGCTTCAAGCGCAGCGAATAACTCTTCCCGGGATTCAGAGATTACCAGCAAGGAATACGGGCCGAATACTTCTTCGGCCAGCGTCGGGTTCTTCAGAAAATCTGCCGCTTTGACCGACGCCACGGTAGGTATTCCCTGGTTGACTTTGCCCTGGGTGGCCGACTCTGCTATCAGCGTGACACCTTTTTCACGGAGTGCCCGCTCACGATTCTTTGTAAAATTGGCAGCTATCCCCGGGTGAAGCATGGTCGCAGGCGCAATGGCCCTGATCTTCTCACCGAGTTGCTGTGCAAATGAATTCAATTGAGGACTTTGAATTGACAAGAGTAGTCCGGGGTTGGTACAAAATTGTCCTACTCCTTGTGTGATTGATCCGGCATACATCTCGGCCACTTTCTCACCACGAGCCTTGAGTGCGCCAGGAAGAATGAATACCGGATTGATCGAGCCCATCTCAGCAAAGACCGGGATTGGATCTGGTCGTGCGGCTGCATAGTCGTATAAAGCGTTGCCACCGGAAAGTGATCCGGTAAAGCCCACGGCCTTGGTCATTGGGTGCTGTACCAGCATTTTTCCAGTTTCAAAAGACGAGTCTTCAACATGCTGAAATACGTGCTGATGTTCTCCACAAGCAGCGATAGCCTTGGCAATGGCTCCGGCAACCATTTGAGAGGTTACAGGGTGAGCGGGATGCGCCTTCAAGACCACGGGACATCCGGCAGCCAATGCAGATGCCGTGTCAACTCCGGCAGTCGAGTAGGCAAACGGGAAATTGCTGGCTCCAAACACGACGACCGGTCCCAGCGGCACCATCATCTTGCGAAGATCAGGCTTGGGCAAGGGCATCCGGTCAGGCAGCGCAGTATCAATCCGGGCTTCCACCCACGTACCCTCCTTTACCATGGCCGCGAACTGGCGAAGCTGATTGCACGTCCGCCCACGTTCTCCGATCAGTCGTGCTTCCGGAAGATTGGTTTCTTCCATCGCTTTACGAATCAGCGGATCACCGAGCGATTCAATCTCGTTTGCAATGGCCTCGAGAAAGGTAGCCTTGGACGCTCCGCTGCGAATGCGGTATTGGTAAAAGGCATCGCGTGATTGGTGGAGAATTTTGTCGATGTTGGTTTTCATATTAGGAGTCAGGAGGCAGGAGATGGTTAGATCCATTCAAGATTTGTGACGGTTTGTTCTACGATGGTTGTGCCGGTATGGAGGGTTGACTTGGGCTCGACGAGCATGATCTTGACTTCATCTTTTGTCCAGGGACGATGCTCGACGCCCTTGGGAACAACAAGGATTTCACCGGGACCAATCATGGCGGTTGGCTTGTCACGGAAATCCATCATCAATGTTCCTTCTACGACAACGAACAACTCATCTTCATGATCGTGCATATGCCAAACGAATTCGCCTTTCAGTTTGGCCAGCTTGACATAGTTGTTATTCAGTTCCGCGATAATGTACGGATGCCAATGCTCACCGAACTTGGCATACTTTTCCTGCAGGTTGATGGTAGTCATAATTTCTTGTATTCTGGAAGTTTAGGCCGATTGGCGAGACCCGTGCGAATTACTTTCAGGATTCGTTCACGCTCTTCACCGATGAGGGTGAGGCGAGGCGCGCGTACATACTCGGAGCCAAGACCCGCTTCTGCTTCGGCGAGTTTGATGTATTGCACCAGCTTGGGGTGAATGTCAAGATCAAGAAGCGGCATGAACCAGCGGTAAATCGCGCGCGCCTCCTCAATACGGCCCGCATTCACCAGCTTGTAGATTGCGACCGTCTCGGCAGGGAAAGCGCAGACAAGCCCGGCGACCCAACCCACAGCACCCATCAGAAGGCTCTCCATAGCGAGGGGATCCACACCGGTGAGTATCTTGAAGCGATCGCCAAAGCGGTTGATCATTCGGGTAACATTGCTCACGTCACGCGTCGATTCTTTTACCGCCTGGATGGTGGGCATTTCAGCCAGTTCGGCGAACATGTCTAGCGTGACTTCCACTTTGTAGTCGACAGGATTGTTGTAGACCATGATCGGCAAAGAGGTGGCCTTGGCAACGGCTTTGTAGAATGCAACCGTTTCGCGGTGATCCGATTTGTATCGCATGGGTGGCAACATCATCAGACCCTTCGCACCGACTTTCTCAGCATTGATGGCGAGCTGGACTGCTTCGCGTGTGCTCCCTTCGGCGATGTTGAGTACAACAGGCACTTTTCCTGTCACCTGATCGATGGTAAACTTTACCAGGTCGAATTTCTCCTCGTTACTCAACACACTGGACTCACCTAACGTACCACCAAGGACTACGCCTTCAACGCCCGCATCGAGCTGGGCCTTGAGGTTCTTCCCAAACAACGGATAGTCTAGTTTGTCATCAGCGGTGAACTTGGTAGTCAACGCCGGGTACACTCCATTCCACATAGCTTTTAGTTTTTACCAAAGGTAACGCATGGAGAAGACCCTGAATTGGCTGAAACTGGTCAATTATTGTACTATATTGATACGTTTACGGTCCCTGAGTCGCCATCAATGGGTAAAATAGCGTTAAAACGAGTGGTTGCCTTCAATGTTCCCCAGACGGAGCATGAGGTGGTGCGTGTTCAGGTGGATGAAGTGCCCTACTTCTACGATCAACTGCATCAGCATCCAGAGATTCAAATCATGTTAATCGAAGCGGGTGAAGGTACCCTGATTGCCGGCGATTATGTCGGCCGTTTTCATCCAGGGGAAATCTTTATTATCGGTGGCGGACAGCCCCATGTGTTCCGGTGTGACCAAGGGTATTACACAGGGAAGTTAGTGGCCCGCAGTACGTCACTTTACTTCAACGAAAAATATTTCGGCAATGAACTTTGGAGTTCGAATGAACTGAACGCTGTCCGGGATTTTGCCGACACCAGCCAGCGGGGGCTTCAGATAGCCTCCGAAGCCGCGGTTCCGATGGTGGCCTGCATACAACAAATTGCCGCCCTGGAAGGCCTCCGGCGATTGATCAAATTCTTCACCCTACTGCATCTACTTACCACATCCTCCGGCCAAAAGAAACTCTCTTTTCTCCCCGGAAAACTCCTGGAAAACGAGGCGGGCCGCATGAACACCATTCTGGAATTCACTTTCCGCGAAAGTCACCGCAGAATTTACCTGGACGAAGTCGCGCAACTGGCAAACCTTTCAGTCGAAGCTTTCTGCCGCTATTTCAAACTGCATACCCGCAAGACCTACGTCAACTTTCTTAATGAAGTCCGAATCAGCAATGCCTGTCAATTGCTGATCCTGCGTGATTTGTCCGTTGCGCAAATTTGTTACCAATCCGGATTTGGGAATGTTTCAAATTTTAACCGCATTTTTAGACGGATTACCCACAAGTCACCGCTCACCTTTCGCAATCAGTTGTCTTTCGGTAAATGATTTTGTAAACTTTGTAGGTACCACTTAACCCACTTCTATGAATGTCATCAGCAGAATCGAAGGCTGGGGAAATGAACATCGTCCCGGCTTTCTGGATATTTTTCGAATTGCTTTGGGCATCTACATAACCTATAAAGGCGTTGTCTTTGCCAGTAATATTGAATCTCTCGAGCTGAGCGTGGAGGGATTGACAATGCTCTTTACGGGCGTGGTCCTCGCTCATTATGTAATCTTCGCCCACCTCTTATGCGGGCCATTGATAATTTTTGGAGTCCTCACCCGCATCATGTGCCTCGTGCAGGTGCCCATACTCCTGGGCGCAGTCTTCTTCATCAATGCACCAAAAGGATTTAGCCTGGAATTGGAGATTTCCCTTGTCGTTCTTTTTGGATTGATCGTCTTCGTCATTTTTGGTGCCGGAAAGTACTCTATTGACGAAAAACGAAGACAGGAGAAAAAAGAAAACGCAGCGAAGGCGTAACCGTCAGGCCCGCTTCAGCTCAAAAATTGTCAGCTCCGGCGGGATGCCCACACGTCCGGGATAACCGATGAAGCCAAACCCACGATTCACGTACAAGTACTGATCTCCTTCATGATGCAGGTCGGACCACTGCTTGTACACGTACTGAACCGGGCTCCATTTGAAGCCGCCAATTTCCACTCCGAACTGAAAGCCGTGGGTGTGACCCGCAAAAGTCATGTCAATGTCAGGGAACTGGGTCCGCACCTGAGCGTCCCAATGTGTTGGGTCGTGTGAGAGCAAAAGCTTAACGGCCGCTTCTTCGGTTCCCCGGTAGGCCTGATCAAGTTTACCATACTTAGAAAATCGAACGCCCCAATTCTCGTTGCCGATAATGGCAATTTTCTCACCGCCCTGCTCAATGATCCGGTTTTCATTCATGAGAATATCATACCCCATCGTCTTGTGCGTCTGCACAAGGTCACGGAAGTTTTGCGACTTCTCTTCCTTGCTGGCCCACTTGTGGTAGTCGCCGTAGTCGTGGTTTCCCGTTACAGAAAATACACCCATGGGAGCCTTAATCTTTTCAAAAATAGGAAGGTATTCTTTTACCTCAGAAGTCTGGTTGTTCACCAGGTCGCCTGTAAAGAAAACCATATCAGGCTTCTCTCTCAGCAGCATTTCCACACCCCCTTTGACCGCAACTTTATTCCAGAAGCTTCCGGAGTGGATATCTGAAATCTGTCCAATCCGCATTCCGTCGAAAGATTTGGGAAGGTTCTTCAGCTTCACAGTAACCCGGCGAACACGGTAGTCGTGGGCACCGGAAATAATTCCATAAGCAAAGGCTCCTACGGGCAGCGCTGCAGTAGCAATGGCGATCTTAGAAAGAAATTCCGACCGCGGAATAATAGCACCCGGCATTTTTTCTGCTGATCCCGTGCTAAAGTAAGACGCTACCCAACGAATCCCGCGATATAAATCTTCGGTAAAGAGGACCAGGATGCCCAGAACTTTGGAGATGTAAGCAGCCACAACGCCCGTAATCACAAAATTCCTCGTGCTGGCACTAATACTGTACGGGTTTCCAAACATCCACCATGCAACCGCGACTATTGCGAAAGCAGTGGGGATCCAGAAGCCGATCCGAATAGCATTCTTCCAAGGGAGAGACCAGCTTTTGCTCGCATACAGCACTCCCTGAAAGAAGTACACATCGATAAGCAGGAAGAAGAATACGAAAAGGAAAAGTGTCATGATTCGATATCGCATAGGTGTAAAAGAAGCCGTCCCTTTTCAGAAGACGGCTTTGTGATGATTTTAGTTCATAGCTACTGCCTGATCCTTACCGGGAACTGGCTTAAGGCCAAAGATGCGCTCTTTGAGACGCGCGACCATCAAATACATCGTTGGCACAAGGAACAAAGTCAGGAAGGTTCCAAAAATCAACCCAAAGATCATGGTCCATGAAAGCGGACCCCAGAAGGCTACGTTGTCGCCGCCAAAGAAAATATGCGGGTTGAATTCTGTGAACAACGTTACAAAGTCAATGTTCAATCCCACAGCCAGCGGGATCAGACCGAGTGTTGCGGCCATGGCCGTCAACAACACAGGAGTCATACGGGTCTTCGATGCTTCAGCAATGGCTTCACGCAGCTCCATGCCCTGAGAGCGAAGGAGGTCGGTAAATTCAACAAGGAGAATCCCGTTTCGCACGACAATACCTGCAAGCGCCATGATGCCAACCCCAGACATGACTATGGATATCTCCATCTTGAATATCGAAAAGCCAATCAGTACCCCGATGATACTAAAGACAATCTCAGACAAGATGATCAATGGTTTGCTCGTAGAATTAAACTGCGTTACCAGGATCATGAAGATCAAACCAAAAGCAACCATAAAAGCAACTCCGAGAAAATCTTGTGTTTCAGCTTGGTCTTCTTGCTCACCCGTCATGCGGATAGTTACGCCGTCCGGCACTGAAAGCGAACTAAGGTGACCTTGAATATCGGCTACAACCAGATTGCCATTGAAATCACCCAATACATTGGATGATAGTGTAATGATTCGTTTCTGATCAATGCGCCTGATCCCAGCATAGCTGTTGGAATACTCAATCTTGGCCACGGCCGAAAGCGGAACCTCACGGACTTTACCGCCCGCACTCATGTCACGGTAGGTAAGCGGCAGGTTCATTAAGGTATTGATGTCGTTCCGAAGATCTTCGCGGATACGCAAGGTGATTTCATAATCGTCGTTGGCATCGCGGAACTTGGATATCTCTTTTCCATTGATAGCCGTATTGAGTGCCATACCAATCTGCGCGGTAGAAATACTTTCCCGGTTGGCTTTCTCCCGGTCGATGGTTACGATGATCTCGGGCTTATCGCTTTGGAAGTCGGATTTAAGTTCTTCTACACCCGGAATCTGAAGTGAATCAAGATACCTCTTTGTGCGATTCGCTGTAGCAACCAATATATTGAAGTCTTCTGCCGCAATCTCGATGTTGATTGGCTTGCCCGTTGGCGGGCCATTGTTCTCCTGGTTCACCGAAATTTCAGCTCCGCGAATTCCCTGACCCCCTTGACGGATTTTATCCAAGTAAACCTTAGTTGATTGTCCATCGCGCTTTGCAAAGCCAACAAAAGCAACAGTCACCTTACCCAGGTGGGGTTGTGCATTCGTTCCGCCAAACTGGTCTTCCGATGCGCCAATGGCAACATTCGAAATGATCGACTCAACAATGGGGTTATCTGTCCCGACAATAGCCATCACGCGATTCTCTACAATATTCGTGATGGAGTCCGTTACACGCTGATCGGTACCAATCGGCATTGTGATGTAAGTGAAGATAAAGTTTGGGTCACCCGTTGGGAAGAATACGACAGGCGGCTTGCGAACGCCAGTGAACCAAATCGAGAATATGAACAATCCGATTACACCCAACAGCACCTTCATTGGTCGATATCCAAGAAGCAGATAGGCCAGTATCCCTTTATACCTGGCTTGCACACCCGGCCAGAAATCAGTCTGGAAATGGGAGATCACCCGGCTAAGCCAGAAGTGGTGAAATGCATACATGGCATACATGAACACAGCAAAATTGCCAAGTCCAAACCAGCCGACGATGTACGACATAAAAGCCAGCGAAGCGAATACGATTGATGTGACCTTGAAGCCACGCGTAAATTTGCTCTTGCTTTCATGATCATGGTCGTGCGCGGTCATGAAATCAGCTGCAAAAACGGGACTCATGATATAAGCCACCAATAAGGATGCAAGCAGGGTTACGATCAGTGTGATTGGCAGGAAATACATAAACTTCCCGATTACTCCCGGCCAGAAAGCCAGGGGGATAAACGGAGCCAGCACCACCAAGGTACCCGACAAGACAGGAAGGAAAACCTCTCCCGCAGCAATCTTGGCTGCCTTGCGGATCGGCACCTTGCCATTATCAAACACGCGGTGCGTATTCTCGATCACCACGATGGCGTCATCTACAACGATACCCAGCGCAAGCAGGAAAGAGAACAGGGTCATCAGGTTGAGGGTGAACCCCAGCGTTGGGAAGACGAGGAAAGCAATGAAACTGGATAGCGGCACAGACAAGCCCACAAAGAAGGCATTCGTAGCGCCCATGAAGAACATAAGGATAAGGGTAACCAACACAAATCCAATGATGATGGTATTGATCAGGTCATGGAGCGTTGTGCGGGTATTTTCCGACTGATCGGCTGTGATGGTAACATCTACGCCCGGCGGGAGGATGTTCGCCTTGTAGTTGGCGACGATCTCGTTGATTTGATCGGAGGCGATAACAAGGTTCTCACCACTGCGCTTGATTACGTTAAGTGTAACAACATTCTTTTTGTCCAACCTCGCGAAGCTTTCTTGCTCTTTGTGTGAGTCAATGACCTCCGCTATGTCTTTCAGGTATATTTTACCGCCCTTGGTTGATCCAACAATAATATTGGAAAGCTGCTCGGCAGAAATAAATTCGCCATTCACCGTCAGTGATCGCTTCATGCCGTCGACGGAAAGCTGACCGCCAGGGATGATCACGTTTTCTCCACGAACCGAATTCTCGATATCATCCAGGCTTACGCCTGCGGAGGCAAGCTTGAACATATCAACGTTTATCTGGATCTCACGGGTCAGCGCACCGACAATATCCACACGACGAATTTCCCGGATACTTTCTATGGCATCCTGCATCTGCTCGGCATACTTCTTCAGGGTAGTCAGATCGTAATCCCCAGAGAGATTGACGTTCATAATCGGCGCCGCCGAAATGTCTATCTCGATCACCTGCGGATCGTCTTTGAGGTCTGTCGGCAAATTGGGCTTAGCCCGGTCTACCGCATCACTTACTTCCTGCTTTGCTTTGTCGACATCGATATCGGTCTCAAACTCGATGATCACATTGGAAAAGCTCTGTACAGAGTTGCTCTTGATCTTCTTTACCCCAGAGATAGACTTGACCTCTTTCTCAATTTCTTTGGAGATCAGGTTCTCGATATCGGAAGGCGATGCTCCCGGATAAATGGTCGAGACAAAAATCTGCGGGAACACGACTTCCGGAAAATTTTCCTTTGGCAGGCTGATGTAGGTCATAATACCAGCCAGGCAGATGAAAATCGTGGCTATATATACACTTACCCGGTTGTCAATTGCCCAACTGGTGGGCTTAAACTCTTTTTCGCTGTCTTGCATAAGGCTATATTTTTCAGTGTGGTGCCCTTCCCATTCCGGAAGGGCAACTAAACACCATTAGAACTTTACAACTTCTCCATCATTTAATCCCTGGTATCCAACGGTAATCACCTGGTCACCGGCAGTCAGACCCGCAACTTGAGCCAGGTTGCCATAAATGCCATCTACGGTGACCACTTTCCGACGCGCGAGGGTTTGTTCTCCTTCTTTGACGGCGATGTAAACAACCTTCTGCCCATTAATCTCCTGTACAACATTCACAGGGATTGTTAGTGCATCGGGCACCGTTTCAAAGATCACCCTCAGCACACCGCTCATGTTGGGCCGCAGGTCAGGATAAGACGGCAATGCCACTTCAATGGGAAATGTCCGGGAAAGTTGATTGATCGTCTTCCCAACAAATGTTACATTGGCTATGATCTCTTTGTTTATATCAGGGAATGAAACCACCACTTTATTTCCGGTCTTGATCTGAATGACATACGCCTCAGAGACGTTGGCAGTCATCTTAAGCTTATCAAAGCTCACTACGCGGAAAGCGGGCATCCCGGGGGCAACATTCTGTCCGATTTTTGCGTCCACTTCATCCACCGAACCATCGATGGGCGATTTGATACGACTCATTTCCAACTGCTCGTTGAGTGTAGCCAGGCGCTTCTCCAGGCTCTCCTTGTTATTCTTGGCCTGCAGGTACTGCACTTCAGTTCCGATTTTCTGATCCCACAGGTTCTTTTGACGCTGATAAACTGTATTCGCCAGTTCGATGGATGACTTGAGCTCATTGATACTGCTAACGGTGATTGAATTATCAATTTGACCCAGGATCTGCCCCTTCTTCACCACTTCCCCTTCACGTACATACACGGAAGACAACACACCCATTGTTTTTGCACTCACAAGAATGTTGTCGATTGCATCTACAGAACCTTGCGTCTGAACGAAATGATCAAACTTTTTAGGCACCAGCTTGATAACGCCCACTTCGCGCGATTTAACGGTCGTCGGTGTTGGATTAGACGCACCCAGTTCGGTCTCTAGCTTCCTTATATCCCCGTCAAGTTTGGCCCGGGTCTCTTTGAGTTTCTCAAGCTGCGTTTTTTTGTCTGTCGAGGATGCACTGCAGCCGGCCAGAAGGCCAACGAGGACGACAACGGACAGGAATGGAATGTAAAATCTTGTTTTCATCTGCGTACTTATTTACCTGATTTGATTAGACTATTGTTTTCGTAGGTTGAGGGAAGAAGTCTTCCAAAAGCTTTGTCGAGGTCAACTTTGGCGACCATCGCATCAAAAAGAGCTGAGTAATAGTTTGTCTGCGATTCGAGTAAGCTGCTTTCCGCATCGGTCACCTCGAGGCTCGAACCAACACCCTGCTCATATTTTATTTTGGTTACGCGCGCAACGTTAGAAGCCAATTCCTGATTCTCCCGCTGTGAAACCAGCGTAGCCAAAGCATTTTCAAAGCTCAACGATGACTTTTTGATATCTAAGTCAATGGAATTCTTCAGGTTAACAAACGAGTTGTCAATTTGCAGCAACTTTAACTTTTCTTGCTGAATGCGGTTGGTACGTGAAAAGCCCGTGAAAATCGGAACACTCATGCTTACACCAATCTGAGAGAACCCATACCACTTGTCAGGGCCTAACCTGGAGTCATCTGCAATAGCCGAGTTGGTGCTAAAGAGTCCGCCAATATCCTGGGACTGTGAAGACATCCCGAGGTTTCCAAAAGCTGATATTACCGGTACACCCTCGGCGTATTGGTTCTTCACATTGAGCTCCTGAAGGCGTCTGTTTACTTCAAGTACTTTGTAATCGGGGCGGCTGTTGTAGGCCCATCCTTCACGGCTATACTGCGCCATCGACGTGTCCACCTGAACATCCTGAATATTGCCAACAATTTCAATGGGCGCATCCGAAGGGTAATTCATCTGGAATTTTAGGACCTGAAGCGCCAGTTCGTTCAGGTTGAGAAATTTGTTGCGCTCGGTTCGAAGGTTATTCAAGGTCACACGGACACGGTCGACGTCGATGCTCTCGGCAAAACCATTTTTGTTAAGCTCACGGGTATTGCGAAGCAAGGAATCTACCCGGCCAATGTTGCTGTCAAACAGTCTTGTCCGCTCGCGGTTAATGAGCACAGCATAATAGGCCTTTGTAACTTGCTGGATGATATCTTCCTGCGTCTGTTCCGTGGTTTTCAACGCCAGGTCTTTGTAGGTACTGGCTGCCTTCAAACCGACGAGGTAAGATCCGTTAAAGATCAACTGATTGAGTGTGAGGCTTGCGTTGCCCGAATTCTTCAACTGAAAAAAGTTCTGTGCGGCCACTACATCGCCTACCTGAATGCCGGGAACAGTGGAGAGGTCCCCGAGAAAGCCACTTGGACCAGTATATGTGGTGAAAAACCTTGGCAATTGCGGGTTGTTGACTATTGAGGCTGAACCCGAAATCTGCGGTAAGCCAATACCAATAGTTTCATTCACCTTGGCTTTGGCAATGCGCTGATCCAGTATGGCGTTCTTGGAACGTATTGAGTTCTGCAACGCGTATTGAATTGCTTGCTCAAGCGTAAAGGAACCAGTTGCCTGATCCTGTCCTTGAGTGAAGAACGGAATCGAAAACGCAATTAGGAGGATGTAAACCTTTTTCATAACAATTTATTGAGAGATTAATTCGGATGTACTCGAAAGCTTCTGCTTGTATTTCTCATAGACTTTGCGGCCCTTGTCCGTCAGCAGTCCATAGACAAAATGATCGAAGAGCTGAAGGTTCACTTCAGCGAGTGTGTATTTCTCTGTCGGAAAAACTTTGTCATCGAAAGTGAGCTGAATGGATTCAATCCTTGCGATGGCCAGAATGTCGGTGTTTATCTCCGGGCGAAAGAAGCCTTCTTCGATGCCTTGCTTCAGGTTGCGGATAATCGACTGCCCGATATACTGTTGCTTGTGGTTAAGCCACGCTGACCATGCCTTTGGGTGAAACTTGTGCAGGTCGAATAACAAGGAAGGGTTCATCTTTTGGAGATCCCTCTTGATGCACGATGAAATCTTTACCAACTCGTCGATGGCATTGGTAGCCGAAGCCCGAAACCCATCGTATTGTGCCTGATCATTTCGGATGTGAAATTCCGACACCATCGTCACGATTTCATCCTTGTCGGCAAAGTACTGGTAGAGGGTTTTTTTGGAGACCGAGAGATGACGGGCCACATCATCCATAGAGACGCTGCGCACGCCGTATTTAAGGAAAAGCTCCAACGCTCCTCTCAAAATCCTGTCTTTTGTGTCTATTTCTTCCATATCGTGCGCAAAACTATGGAAACTTTACAGTTATCCAAAGTTTCCATAGTTTCCTTCAACGGCCGTTTTTGGAATAGGTTGGGGGTTCTAAAAAAAATTTACGACCCTGGCCTTAGGCTTGGGTTTTGGACTCCACATTGACGGAGTCATTTGTTGCGGACCTGGGCCTGCACCATTTGTCCTTCATCTTTTCCTTAAAGCGCGCGCGGTCATCCGGAGACATTGACTCCCACCGGGCAGCCCAGAATCTACCAGGCCCCCCCCTCCGATGATTCCAGTGACCACGGCCACCACCTAACGGCCAAAGGACAATTTTTGCCAGGACAAGAAGCCCAAGGGTCTGCCAGTAGGTAATCGCAGGACCTCCAAAGAGACCAGGAACAAGCCCGTTCCATAATGCCTGGGTAAGGTAAATGAAGCCGGCCAACAAGAAGAGTGCAAGGGCCGCAAAGAAGAGGCCAATCGCTGATAGTTTAAGTATTCGTGTAAGTTTCATATCGATTGCATTTGCATGCGTTTAGTCATTTGATCTATTCTCCAACTACATCATCATAAAAGCGTTGCAGTCGTTTGCGCAAGGCAAGGATGGCATAGCGCTTTCGCGACAGCAACGTATTGATAGAGATACCTGTCCGTTCGGAAATCTCCCGGAAGCTCTGCTCTTCAATTTCATTCTGGATGAAAATCTCCCGCTGCTCTGCCGGCAGTTCGTCAAGTGCGAGTGTTATCTCATCCCAAATGGCATCCCTGAGCAGGGTTCCTTCAGGTGTATTATCCAGGTCGGGAAGGATCTCTTGCAACGTCAATGGCGCATCGTCATCGAGGGTCATTGCCCCATCAAAACTGACCCGCTTTGGGCGCGAAGCATCCCGGCGGTAGCCGTCAATGATTTTGTTCCGGGCTACGCTGTACAGCCAGGAAGTTATCCTGTCGAGTGACCCAATAGACTCAAAACCGGCAACAAACTGGTAGAAGACATCTTGCAATATGTCCTCTGCCTCCTCGGTGGACCCCACACGGTTGCGGATGAAGTTGAGCAACTTCCCCCGCTCCTTGCGAAATGTCTTCTGCTTGATTTCCTCCATGTGGGCTATGTCAATGGCCACGGCTCGGTGCATGTGAGTAGAGACGAGCCACAGGTGGGATTATTTTGGAGGTAAATTACCTTTTTTTAGAGTGAGCTGTTGGGTATTGGGTGTTGGGTATTAAAATCAGTGCAATCCTTCGAATCCGTTGAATCTGTGGTTATTTTTGGGCTCGCATTCACCTCATGATTCTATTCTTCAGGTCTCCCTCCAGCACTCTTTACGGGGTTGGACATGCGCACCCATTTTCTGTAGCGGATATTGACAAGTTGATCTGGCTCCTCGGCAGTGCCAGCCCCCTTCCAGAAAAGGCGCTTGACGGTTATTTTGTTGGGGCCCGCAAGGAGATGATCACCCCCTGGTCCACCAACGCTGTGGAGATCACCCAGACAATGGGCATCTCGGGCATCCAGCGGATGGAGGAATTTACCGTCGTTCCGACCGACAAAGCCCCCTTCGATCCGATGCTGCAAGTTTTGTATCGCCGCATTGACCAAGATACTTTCACGATTCACCATACCCCGGAACCCGTTCTTGAAATCGACGACATTGCCAAATACAATGCTCAGGAAGGACTGGCCTTGAGCGATGAAGAAATCGATTACCTCAACGACGTAAGCAAACGACTCGGAAGAAAGCTGACAGACAGCGAAGTGTTTGGCTTCTCGCAGGTAAACTCAGAACACTGCCGACACAAGATCTTCAACGGCACCTTTATTATAGACGGAAAGGAAAAACCATCGACGCTCTTCCAACTGATCAAGAAGACCTCAAAAGAGCATCCCAACTTTATCGTCTCGGCCTACAAGGACAATGTGGCCTTCATCAAAGGTCCTGTCATCGAGCAGTTCGCCCCGAAGCGGCAGGACATCCCCGA
>JANPES010000350.1:0-5113 GCA_031423035.1 Cyclobacteriaceae bacterium
CCGACCCCTATTTTCTGGGTACGCCATTATTGATTTCACTTCACACGATGGCTGCATTAGCCGCGTTGATTTGGTTAAGGAAGGATTTATTTCTGTTGCAAGCGTGAATCCTATGTCTGGCTCGAACTTCACTGAAAAGCGGTTTCTTTGCAATTCCTTAAGAACCTTACATGCGGTTTCTACCCCCCAAAATGAATTGTTGTCCCTGACAAAGATGCACAGCATGAGGGGATTATGATCTCCATCTTTGATAGGAAGTTAAATAGCATAACAGGGCTTGCTGTGCAATAACGACCTCGATACTACAAGCTTCGTGGAGTGAGGAGGAATGTGAGAAATCCCCTTCCTGGATTGCCTTACTTTGTTTGATAACACAAAGATATGAAAGCAATCAAGTTTCAGACTCCGGCACTGAACCCAATATATCGGGACTTGACGCTCGTGCTGATCGCGTCGATGATAGTGTCTGTTGTTTTTGTCACCGCAGGATACCTCATCCTGATGCAAATAGTCAAAGACTAGGCGACCTGTCCCGCCTAATTTGACCGTGTCGCTGCCTGGGCTTGTGGTCTGGCGCCCACCCATTCTTCACCGTCTTCAAATACCTCTTTCTTGAAAATGGGCACGTGCTCTTTGAGCTGGTCGATAATATACTGACACGCTTCAAATGCCTCTTTTCGGTGTTTGGTAGAGACTGCCACCACGACTGCAGTTTCTCCGGGTTTCAGGGTGCCGATCCGATGACTAACGGCCCAGCCCATGAGCGGCCAGCGGTGTGCTGCCACATCAATTATTTTCCGTGTTTCTGCCACAGCCATGCTTTCGTAGGCTTCGTACTCAAGCCAAACCACATTCTTGTTGTGTGCCGTATTTCTTACGGTCCCAATAAAAACGTTTACAGCCCCCGCACCCAGGCTAGAGGCCGTTTCGATGACTTTTTGAACGTCAATCGATTTTTCGGTAATCTTTATCATATCGGTGAATTTTAGGTATCGAATTATGTGGAATGAAAGTACTTATTCACACAAATAGAAACAATGATATTTCTCATCATTTTCTGACCGAATGGCCGCAATCAATGCCTGATAAAGCTATCCACCGCTGACCGGGGGGATAATGACGACTTCATCATGCTCAGCAAGCTTAACCTCATCCGATGCGTAATTTTGGTTCACGGCTATCAGAAGGGATGAGAGGCCGATTAATTGCGGATGTGCGACAAGGAGGACGTGGCGTAAGTCATGGACAGTTGTACCTGCAAATTCTAATTCGATGGATCCGCCCATTATTTCGCGGGCAATGCCGTAGGCTTTTATTTGTATCTTCATGGTATTGGACCTTTCAAGCTACAATTTAATAAGGTCTATGACTATATTTCGCGCTTTAACGCATGCTTTTCGACAATCATAATCGCCCAATAAACTACCTGCGGCTGGCAGTAACCGATCGGTGCAACCTGCGGTGCTTTTATTGTATGCCGGAAGAGGGTATTCGATATGTTCCCAAGAAAGAGTTGCTTTCTTTTGAAGAAATCGAACGGTTGGTCCGGTTGGCAGCAGGGTTGGGAATTTCGAAGGTGAGAATTACGGGTGGCGAACCATTCGTCCGGAATGACCTGATGAAACTGCTCACCGTGCTTGTGGAGATATCTGGCATCGATCAGATTCATCTGACCACAAATGGAGTGCTTACAGCACCGCATGTATCTGCATTGAAATCATTGGGTATCGCCTCGGTGAATCTTAGTCTCGACACGCTTGATCGTGATCGTTTCAAAGCGATAACCCGAAGAGATGAGTTTGCTCGGGTGTGGGAGACTTTTGAGGCCCTTTTGGCGCATGAAATCCCCGTGAAAATTAATGCCGTTGTCATGGAGGGAAAGAATACAGAAGATATTTTAACCCTGGCTGCATTGACAAAGCAGTACCCGGTGTCGGTCAGATTTATTGAAGAAATGCCGTTCAACGGAGAAGGGGTTCATTATCCGGTGTTGAACTGGACGCATGCTAAAATTCTTGATTCACTCAAGACGGCATTCCCTACGCTACGCCGGAAGCAAGACCCGCCAAATTCCACGGCCTATCACTATGAGATTCCGGGATATTCGGGTGACCTGGGTATCATTGCTGCCTTTAGCCGGACTTTCTGTGGTACTTGCAACCGTATACGCATTACTGCCCAAGGTGAATTAAAGACTTGTCTTTACGACCAAGGGGTGCTGAGCATTCGGGACCTTATCCGATCCGGAAAATCCGACGATGAACTCAAGACGTCATTGCTCACCGCATTTGCTCACCGCCCAAAGGATGGTTTTGAGGCTGAGTCCACGCGGTCGCTGAATGCGCCACTCAAAGAATCCATGTCGACAATTGGAGGCTAGTGTAGCGCACAATGGATTATTTCCTGCTGATTTCATTTTTTTTGATTGCTGTTGTCTATGCTTCTGTGGGTTTTGGCGGCGGCACCAGCTACCTGGCCTTGATGGCGGTAATGTCGATTCCTTTTGAATCGATGCGTCCAGCCGCCTTGTTGTGTAATGTAGTTGTGGTGACGGGTGGCACCGTGATTGCCTATCGGGAAGGGCTTCTTGATTTCAAGCGCGTTTGGACTTTCCTTGTCTTCAGTGTGCCGATGTCTTTCCTGGGTGGTTATTATCCGATACGCGAATCCGTTTTTTTTCAAGTCCTGGGAATTACCCTGATAGCTGCCGCGTTGATCCTCTGGACCTATGATCGCTATCCGGATCAGGACTCCGGACCGGTTGATAAGAATAGGCCAATTGTTGGTTCTTTGTTGGGGGGAGGAATAGGATTTCTTTCTGGGTTGGTTGGTATAGGCGGTGGCATTTTTCTTTCGCCTATTTTACACTTTCTCCGATGGGATCAAGCCAGGAATATTTCGGCGTTGGCGAGCGTATTCATCCTCGTGAATTCCATTGGCGGGCTCGCCGGTCAGTGGTCAAGGGCCGCGACGTTTGACTGGAGATTAATCTTGCCCTTACTGGGTGTAGTGTTCCTCGGTGGCCAGATTGGGTCGCGGTGGGGGGTGAGAAAATTTAATTCAGGTCACATACGAAAGGTCACGGCCTTTCTCATCTTTATAGCAGGGATTAACATTCTAATCAATCATTAGTATGAAGTACAATGGATTAATAATTCTGGTCTTGATGATTACGTGTACAGTGCGTGCGCAATTGCCCGAGCGCGTGAATCCAATAATCAAGAGTCAGGGTGGCATTTTTGAAATTCCATTTGCCGAGGAAAAGCCGGATCCCGCGCTCACCTATAGCATTGTCATCGAGGTGGAGCGCGAAAGTGAAAAGCCTGACACGATCAATTGGGCACTTAACAATGTGGCCCGGCTTCTGAATCTGCACGCCGTAGGCGGGGTCCCGGCAGCCAACATGAATGTGGTTCTTGCTATCCATGGCGGGGCGACCTACACGACGATGACCAACGAACAATATCAGGCCAAGTATAAAATGAACAATCCCAACCTCAAGCTGTATCAGGAGTTGCAGGCGGCCGGTGTCAAGATGTTTGTTTGCGGCCAGTCGCTCATCAATAGGAAAGTAGACCGGACACGGATTGTTCCTCAGGTAAAGCCGTCGGTATCTATGTTGACAACGCTGACCACGTATCAGCTCCGGGGATATGCGTACTTGAAGTTCTAAGCGGACTTGCCGTCAAACCAATCTTTAAATTCGGCTACTTTTTCGCGGCTAACAATGATCTCTTTGTCCCAAGCCGGGTGTGTGGTAATTTTCAAGCGGCTGTTGGAATACATCACGACATCCTGGATGGTGTTGATGTGCAGGATGTACGTCCTGTTGGCCCGGAAGAAGAGTGCGGGATCAAGTACCTCTTCCAATGATTCAAGCGTAAAGTCAATGATGAACTTGCGTGGCTGCGCGGTAACCAAATAGACGTCCCTGCCATCGGCAAAGAAGATAAGAATCTGATCTGTGGTTATTGACCTGATGTGATCTCCGACTTTGACCATGAAACGCGACTTGTAGGTTTTTGGTCCTCTTTCTTCCGCTAGTGCTTTCAGGCTGTCGATGCGCATGTCATTCACAACAAACTCGGCGCGAAAGGTTTCAAATTTCTCCAGACTGGCCCGGAGGTCTTCAAAGGCGACCGGTTTCAGGAGGTAGTCAATGCTGTTCACCTTAAAGGCCTCCAGCGCGAATTCATTATAAGCAGTGATGAAAATCACTGGTTTGTGAACCTTTACCTGGCTGAAGATTGAAAAGCTCACGCCGTCCTTAAGCTGGATGTCCATGAAGATCAGGTCGATTTGTGCCTGATTTGTGTTTAGCCACGATACAGTTTGAGCGATGCTGTCACAGACCTGGATCACGTGAATATCCGGGCTGTATCGCAGCAGGTACCGCCCGAGTTTCTCCACGGCAGGTGTCTCATCTTCGACGATCAATACGTTCAGGGATAGACTCATGCCGGGATTGCTGCAGATTGGTTAACGGTGATTAGGGGAAATTTAATAAAATTTTCTCGCCCGGCTTTCACCTGGATGAAGGGTCGGTCGCTGTAAATCGAGTATGACCGTTGCAGCCTTTGGAAGGCCAGCTGACTTTCCGGATGTAGCAATAGTTTGTCATTCAAGCCATGTGTGAGAACAATGTACTCATCATCTTCCTGCGACAGGGTCAGGAGCAAAGGTGATTGTTCGGAGATGAGGGTATTCCTGACAATGCTGTCCAGGGTGGTCAGTAAGGAGCCCTGCATGATTTGTATTGCATCGCCGTCAGGTAAGTTTGCCTTCCAAACAATCTGATTGTGGTGTTTTGTATTCAGCAGGCGGAGGAGATGTCGGACGGCCTGAAGTTCTTCTGACAGGGATACAAATTCCTTTTGTCGGTTAATTAGTTGATACCGATATAATGCGGCAAGGCTATCGATAAGTTCTTCAGCCATTTCAGCATCTGTATGCATGCACAGGATCAATTCTTCCAGGCTATCGTACAGGAGATTAGGATTGATTTCCTGTCGGAACGAAGAGAATTCAGCGTCCAGGTTCTCCTTTAACTTTTGCTCGTGCTCGATGAGTTGTGTGTTTTCATGATGGAGGTATCGGTTGCCGAGATAGAGTG
>JANPES010000351.1:0-15003 GCA_031423035.1 Cyclobacteriaceae bacterium
CGAGCAGTAGATGAGCGAGGGGTTTTCCGTCCTCAGGTTTTCATATCCCAAACCGTATCTACAATTCGGATCTTGGGGGACAACTTCAGAATGGCATCCCGGGTGCCATCCGTTGAGTCGCCCACAACAACAACAAATTCATCCACGACAGGCAATACGGATTGAATAGATTGCAAGAATGGATAGTCCATTTGCAGGCCGTTTCTTACATAACTAAAAGCGCCTATCCTAATCATTGCTTTTCAGCAAATACTATGGTGATATCTTAAATGTGAAGGTCGTCATAAGGCCATTGTCTCCCTCGCTCATTTGGTCAAACATAGCAAAAATATAGAAGAGGGTATGGGTTTAACAAAGCAACAACCGTTTCTTTCATAAGAAATCCTGCTCATCGGATTTGCCGAGTCGACGGGCTAAGAAATGGTTTGATCGAGTTGATCTTGATCAGCAGTTTGCTGACCCAGCGAAATGAGCCGAGAATTCTAAGTAAATTGTACCTGCTCAGGCATATCACCTTGCCCGTAACTGTTTTATAATAGCTGAACAGGAATTGGGGCGACCAATGATCCTCAAATCGCTGCTTGGCTTCCCAAAATTCAGTACTAAACGATCCCTTGCTCAAATGTGTAACGTGGAAATCTATGGCATAGCATGACATCCCGCGAACAAGCGCATTGAGACAAACATCAGGCCCATAGAAATGAAAGCCCCAAAGAGAAGCAGTACAATGAACACCCATACCCTTCCTGAGGATCAGGAGGTTTTCATCCAGCGCTATCACAAGCTGGGGCCACGACCCCTTCCAGTTCGGAGAATGCCCAGTGTCCGTGATTCGAATAACCGGTTTGTATTTTGCACTTATTCCGGCATTACCGGCCACCGCCCAATTTGGATCCAATTCGTCCAACTGATGCAGCCTGGCCATCAGGATATCGTAGCCATGACCCTGGTTAAGTAAGATATCCTGATGACAGAAGAAGATGTAAGGCTCTTCAGTTGATGCCATCACCCGGCTGATCGTCGCGTAGGGATCGAAGGAATTGTGATTTGAGTTATCAAATCCCGAATAGCGGCATCGGTCTTCTGTGAACCCTGCTGCTTTCAAAGACTTCAGCATGTCATGGTACTGATCTGCTCGATTGTAGATGGTACAGATATGAACTGACTTCATTTCGAGCGTTGCGTGCCAGTTAACTGATTCCTCAACTTAAAATAGCTTCGCACTTTGTTGACTAAAGTATTTTCAGATAAAGGCAACTCAAAAATGGTGGTATCCTTGAGTTGGTACTTTTGAAATATTTCATCCCGCTCGTCAAACGCTGATTTACCCAATTTCTCATAAAGCTCACCTTGCCCAACAGGTTTGGCATGACGCGCCACAATCAAATCAAAAACAGCGATGCTCTTTTCACCAAATTTCCTTCTTATCAAGTCTCCCCACAGAATGTCGATTCCCCAGCCTGATTTATTCAAGTTAAACGTCGGTAACAATTCTTCAACAGCAACCCTGCTCATCACCGGGCACATTAGTTCGACAGTGGATAGATATCGTATTCCAGAAACAAACTTCTTACGTAACACCCGCCAACTCTTATACGAATCCCTTGAAAGCACAGGCTGACTCATCACGAGATTATACTTATTCGTTAAGAGAAAAAGATTTTCAACATTGGCGAGGGAAATCTCAATGTCATCATCCACAAAAAAGAAATAGTCATATCTATTCAGTATATCCTGATTTTGGACAAGCAACTTATGGATCATCACCCACTTGAAATCCTGCAAATTCAACACCCGATAGTGTGTTGAATCGAGATTGAGATCCTTTATCTCTGCAGGCGGATGATAAGTTAAGAGCAATACATCAAAGGGCCTATCGTAGGAATTGAATATCCATTCGCTTCGCCTGGAACTTCTGCCAAAAGGCATGATGACGATATTTCTCATGCCTGGCCTTTCAGCGCCTTATTGATTCCATTTTCACAACGAATCAGCTTATTTTCGATTGTGCGGGCCAGAATAGCATCGTTTATTGGAAGCTGCTTTCTTGAGTAGGCCTTGTGGTAAAGGTGAAATCCAAAACCAGCAAATTTGAGGTGTTTTCTGCGGATTCCAGCATTGTTCATTCGGACGGCGAATTCAGAATCTTCACGGCCCCATCCGGCAAAATCTTCATTGAAGCCATTAACAATCAGGATGTCATCCCGCCAGAAAGAAAAATTTGCTCCCCGAACATGTCTATGCCCGGTACGGTAATATGAAAGGAGCTTAGTCAGCCATTTACTTTGAATTGAGTTGAGGCGGTTGTCAATTCCTTGGTCAAAAAAATCAACGGAAATCCGCTTACTGGACAACATTTCCATTGTTTTCCTTTCCAGGAGAAGGACCCGCGATCCCTGAATGAATTGCCCCTTCCATGCATGGTCTTTGTGATCTATCACAAATCTGGGAGGCAAGACGATATCACCATCAATCATAATGATATAGTCCTCTTTGCATAATTCAATTGCCCTGTTTCGGATTGCTGAAAGCCTGAAGCCTTTATCCTCCTGCCAACAATGGACGAGAGGCACCGGAAAGGTATTCTGATACCGCTCAATCAGATTGCGCGTCTCCTCCCCTGATCCATCGTCGGCGACGATCACTTCATCTGGCAACACCTCCTGCTTTAGGACGCTAATCAGTACCAACTCCAGCGCATCCGGTCGGTTGTAGGTAGTAATTATCAAAGAAGCGCGAATGTTTCGATTTACTTCATAAAGTCTCGAGTACTTATAGAACGCATGATTTGCTTCTGCCTTTGCCACCATCAGTCCTTCAAAACCGTCCAAAATCCCACGCTTTATGAAGTAACTTTTGCTGAACGCAAATGTTGCGTGGCCCAGGATCTTCAGAATAGAGCTGGATCTTCGTCTTACATTTTCAGACGCAAAAATGTCCGAGTATTGCTGGATTTTATCTAGTGTCTGCTTAGCGTCCTTGTAAGCCTGATGGAGTATGTCTCCCTTGAGTTGAAATATGCGCGACTCACGGCTGAGAACTACCCGATCATGAGGATTCTCGCCTCCCCATATCCCATACGTTTTATTCCAAAGCCGAATCTTTCGGTCAGGGTACCAGGAGCCGTGCCTGATCCATTTGCCCCCGTAACTCGACAGCCGGCTCATCCGGTATACCTCTGAAGGCCATTTGTTTTTTACCTCAAGAATAGACTTCGATAATTCATCAGATAGATACTCATCCGCATCCAACGACAAGATGTGCTGATGTACCGCTTGGGTAAGCGCAAAATTCTTTTGTTCGATGTGCGTCCGAAACTGATGCTCAACGAAGCGAACCCCCATAGCCAGACAGATTTCTTTAGTTTTGTCTTTGGAGAATGAGTCAACCACCACAATCTCGTCTGCAATTGGCTTCAGGGAATCGATACAACGGGCAATGTTCCGCTCCTCGTTGTAAGTAATAATGACTCCACTGATCTTAACCATTCGTGAAATTAATGAGAAAGAACCTGATTTCACGCTCCAGACAAAAAAGTAAACGAACCCGGATTTTGATGACCGGGTCGCTCTTGCTAACGCTTACTCATCAATTCACCGCTATAAGCAGTGTTGATTTCATAGGATTTTTAAAGAGAGGATCCGGTGAATATCCCTTTTCCATAAGACCCCCAAAAAAATTAACTTGAGCTGTGTTTTTGAGAAGAGCAGACAGTGATAAGACAGATGAGGAGTTAGTCCGGCTTTACCGGACCGACCAAAAGCTTGAGTGGCTAAGCGCGCTGTATATGCGGTATGTTTCCATGGTGTATGGTGTATGCCTCAAATACCTTAATAATCGTGACGAGGCCCAGGATGCCGTCATGCAGATTCACGAAAAGCTAATTTCCAGCTTATTGCAACATAACGTGGAGAACTTTCGCAGTTGGGTATATGTCAATGCCAAGAACCACTGCCTGATGCATCTCCGGTCGCAAAAGGGCCGGATGACAGAAGATTTGTCCCTCGCGTTTATGGAAAATGGCCAATCGACGCATCCGGAAGAAGAAGTCCTGCTGGAACAGGGTGGTGAACAATTGGAAAAATGCCTGAAAACGCTGGCTGCTCCCCAGCGGCAGTGTGTCACTTTGTTCTACCTGGAAGAGAAATGTTACAAGGAAATCTCAGTGGTTACCGGCTTTGACCAGAAGCAGGTGAAGAGTTATATTCAAAATGGAAAGCGTAATTTAAAGAACTGCATGGAAGGAAATGGCTGAAGAGAACGACGATATTGCCCGCTATCAAAGCAATGAGATGAGTGATAAGGAGCGAAATGCTTTCGAGAAAAAAGCATTGAACGATTCTTTTCTTTCGGATGCGGTGGAGGGCACTGAAGGAATCCCTCCGGAAGAATTTGCCCAGGATGTAGAGATGCTGTCGCGGAAAATCAAGGGTCACCGATCCTTGGAATGGAAGATGCCACTCCGCATTGCCGCAGGTATTTTACTTGTTATCACCGTGGGCTATTTGGCCTATCGAAATACCCCACCAAAAGCTGACCAGCTGGCTTTGAAGAAACCAGATTCGACTGCACTTGCCAAGCCGGACTCAGCGGGTAATCTCCTGACTTTGGCGGAACCAGGGGCTGCACAGGAAGCATCATCAGCTGCGGAAAGCCCACGGCCTGTAGCGATAGCAAAACCTATTGAGCAAGCGCCAATTGCATCTTCATCACCCGCCACAGGCGCTAGTGCCCTTTCTCAACCTCAGGACCTTCAGGCAACTGAGGCAGAAATAGCAGTGATGACTGTACCTGCCTCGGCCGATGCTGAAATCAAAGGAGCGAAAGAATCAGCGAAATCTAAAGCGGATGACTCGGCTGACCGGATGATGACAGAAGAGACACCTCAAGGGGTTGCGCGCGCCAAACGTTCATCAGCCGAAAAACGAATAATTACAGGTCGGGTGACGGAGGCAGAAGACGGAATTCCGTTGCCCGGCGTTTTAGTAACTGATAAGACGACCAACACGGCAACACTAACCAATTTCGAAGGAGCGTATTCCATACAGATATCTTCACAAAATCCAGTGTTGCAATATTCATTCAATGGCCTGGAGACTCTCGTGGTTAGCCCCAACGATCAAAGTGCACTCGATGTCAAATTGAAAGATGATGTTACCATGCGAAGTGAAGTAGTGATCCTACATGCTGAAACGGGCGTATCGAAGGATTTGCCCCTAACGCTTGCGGCTCCCGTAGGCGGCGTTGCGGAGTATGGTCGTTATCTGGAAAATAATCGTCTGGTCCCGAAAGCGGCACAGGCAGCAAAAGTCAGCGGCAAAGTGACAATTGCATTCAACGTTACCCCGACAGGAACCTTGACCGAGTTTGCAACGGTGAAGAGTCTCGGCTATGGCTGTGATGAAGAGGTGATCCGGCTGATTAAGAACGGCCCCGGCTGGACACCTTCGACGCGCAACGGGATTCCACTGCCCACTACGGTCTGGCTAAAGCTGGAATTTAATTCAGGGAAATAGTTACCCCTGCCTATACTACCTTCTTGCGGATCAGTTTCGCATACGTGCGGCTTACTGGAAAACTTTTTCCGCTTTGCATTTTCACAACCATCCCCCCGTTGAAGTGTCGCTCGATTTCCTTGAGATAATTCAGGTTGATAATGGTGGATCGGTGAACCCGGATGAACGTGTCCGGATCCATTATTTCTTCCAACTTTCCAATTCCGGAAGAGCTTACAAACTGATCGTTCTTGGTGGTGATGATGGTGTAGTCTCCAGATGCCTCAAGGTATACGATTTCCTCGACCGGAAGATTGAAGAGCTTTTCCGATTTCTGTACAAAAATGTGTGATTCAAACGTACGGCTGTCGGACTTGATGCTGCGAAGTAATTCTTCAACACCCCCTTTTTCCGTGGTCTTCCGCTTCAGTGCCCGATTGACTGCTAGCCGAAAGCGTTCTTCATCCAGCGGCTTGAGTAAATAGTCCACAGCGTTTTTCTCAAACGCTTTGATGGCATATTGGTCATAGGCGGTGGTGAAAATCACATAGGGCTCATGATCAATTTCCTCCAACACATCAAATCCGTTCATACCTGGCATCTGCACATCCAAAAAGAGAATATCGGGTTTCTGTTTGTTGATCGCTTCAACCGCTTCATTGCCTTTCTCACATTCGCCAATGATCTCAATTTCCGGAAAGCCCTCGAGGTATTCCCGCAACAACTCCCTGGCTAATTTTTCATCATCAACGATCAAGCACGTGGTATTCATATCATTTGGTTTTCTGGGGATAGAGGAACACTTTCTTCGAGAGAAGCAAGAACAGGAATAGAAAAACTCACCGAAAAGCCTGAGGCAGACGCATTGACATACAGCCTCGCTGTTGGGCCATAGTAACTGATGAGCCGCATATCGGTATTCTTCATTCCTACGCCGCCTGCGCTTCCGTCCAGGACCTTCTTTGCGTAAATGCCAAGGCCATTGTCACTGACTTCGAAATATACACTTCCCTGCTGATGACGAATCACCAGGTTAATTGTGCCTCCTTCTTCCTTGGGGCCTATTCCGTATTTGACAGAATTCTCGACCAGGGGTTGGAGGATCATGGGGGGGATGCTTAATCCCAGGCATGACTCATCTATGTGTTTTTCGAATTTCAGACGGTCCCCAAACCGAACCTGCTGAATGCGTATGTAGCTTTCTATGAAATCAACCTCTTCCGCCAGCTTTACCATCTTGCCGGTGTGAGAATCTAGCGCATAGCGAAAGATGTCAGACAATTGGGTGATCACTTTTCTGGCTTGCTCCTTACTTGAATGCATAAGCGTGGAAATAGAGTTCAGGGTGTTAAATAGGAAATGAGGATTTATTTGAGATTTCAACAGGGAGATCTGCATCTCCTTGTTCTTCAAAATCAATTCAGTCTTTTCCTTCTCTTCCTTTTCTAGTCCCTGAAAATATGATATGACATAATACACGCCCACGGTAATAATATACTGATCATAAAAGCGCAGCGCCTCCCAATTCAACAATTCCACCATGAATTCCTTCCAGTTATCAAAATAGACCATACCATCCATATAGTCAGTGAAGTAATAGGACAGCGTGCCCATCAGAATAAAGAAGGTGAAAATACCCACAGCGTGACCGATTAGTTGAGCAACAGGCTTGAATTGAAATAGCCACCTGGAATAGAGAAAAATAAGGAGGATGAGTATACACAAAGCTTCCCAGAGGTAGAATCCATTCCACAGTACATAGCTGAAGGGTCGCTTCAATTTCCACTCAAAAAACGTACTGATGGCAAAATTGACCGCATACCACAAACACATCAGCAAATAGGCACGCTTCCATATCTTAGGCACGTTGTCAAACCATTGCATGTTGGGAATCAGTTTCATCGGAAAATGTAAACTCCAGTATAAATTTAGGGATAAGCACGAAACCGGGGCCGAAACGTCAAATGTGCGGATAAACCGCCGATAATGTCGATGAATGGCAGGCAGATGAGCTAGGTTAAACCACTAACTTTGCCGGTCTGTATTCGATTAATAACATGCGCCGCGCCATTTTGATTGTATTCGTTCTTCTAAGGGCTTTCAATGGATATGGGCAAATGTCCACCATTTCGGCCAAAGCGCTGGACAAAGAGACAAAAGAGCCACTTCCATATGCATCCGTAGGCCTCAAAGGAAAGGCCATTGGCACCATTACGAATCTATTGGGCGAATTTGACTTTCACTTCCCTGACTCACTGGCCCGTGAAACCTTCGTGATCAGCATGCTGGGTTATACTAACTATGAAATCAGGGCTTCCGTCTTAATGAGTTCGCCGACGCCTGAACTTTTGCTTGAAAAATCCTCGACGCTGCTGAATACCCTGGTCGTTTCTGATACGCTTTCCGGAGGAGATATCTTCCGCATTGCCCTGAGCCGCATGGAACAAAACCATCCATCCAAACCCTATCTGGTCGATGGCTTCTACCGGGATCTGAAAAAAATTGGCGATACCTATGTCTCCCTGCTGGAAGCAGCCATTAAAGTGTATGATGAAGACTTTCGCCTTCCCCGCAATAAGTCCAAGCTGCGCGAGCGTGTGCAATTACTGGAGGTCCGAAGAAGCATCGGGTATAGCAATCGTTTTACCACCTATTTTGATGAGGATAATCTGCTGGAAGAGGTTTTGCTTCACAACAACATCCGATATCGTCAATTCCCGGAAGAAGAAGTATTTTTTGAAAGTCTCGTGCGCGAAAAAAATACCGTCTACAACGGTGAGGCGGTATTTGTTATCGCCCATCGCAATGATTTCCGTCTGACCATGTTTGTCGATCAGAAGACCTATGGCGTCCTCCGCATGGAATATGAGCAGGATGCGATTCAACCCATCAACAAGAAAAGAGGGCTCCTCAGCAAATTTGTTGGCCTGAAAAAAACGATCGACTACAAGTACTACCAGGGCAAGCTGTACTTGAACTACATGGAGGTGCTGTCAAAGATCAACTGGTATGACATCAATACCGACAGTCTCAGGTTTGAAACGGAGCTCGCGCAGCATCTTGTAATCAACCAGGTATTTCCGCATACCGAAGAACGGATTCCGATCACCTCGAAGATGCGGCGCTATGGTTTGCAATACCAGGACTTGCCTTATAACAAGAAGTTTTGGGATGATTACAATGTCATCAAAGAAAGCCCTTTGGATGCCAAGATCATCGCCGACCTGGAACTGGCAGACGGCCCGCTGCATAAGCAGTTTGAGAAGTACTAAGGCACTCTACTTGCTGAGCTTTCGGGGATCAATCTTCACCCTGTTAAGAAACGCATCATACCCTTCCCTTTTGCCGAGGATGCTTATTCGCTTGTTCGAACATCCAATCGCTGCGGGGGCCGTCGGGCTTTTTCAAACCTAGCTAGAAACTTAGTTCGCACTCATCTTATCAATGCGGACAGTAAGAGCGCTGCGGGAAGGCGCGAAGAAATACCTGGTAACTTGCGATGAGTTCAACTCCGCTAGCCAGTCACAATTCCAGCGGAATGGCATCAGAGAATTGGACCTCGGGCAACTCCATTGACGAAATGACCCGGGTGGAAATCGTCCAAAGCCCGATTAGATCGATTTTCTTCCCGATTTTTATGGTCTTCATAATGACCCCAATGGCAATAAAGCCCAACCCCTTTACCGGAATATTCCTGTTTGTTGAATCAAAGGCACCCGCAGGTGTGAATGGAAGGCCCTGCATAGAGCTAGACAAAAGGCCATACGCCAAGACGCTTGATCCGCCCACAATAGCCACAGAACCAAAATCAATAATTCCTTGGTTCGGGATCACTAACATCTTCAGCTTAGAAAACGGTAGAGTCAAATTAGTCGTTCTGCCCCTCACGCGGGTATATAACGAAATTGATGAGTCTGAAATGCTTGATATCCAGCCCTTCTCAAGCCGGGTAGCCCCATACGTCTTGAAGTATATCGTGTGTCCAACTCCCAGCAATACAGTTTTATGGTTCTTTCTATTTTCAGCTACGACAACCATTACGGTGTCTGCGACTGGCCGTAATATGTCACCGCGTGCCTCAATAGTCTCGATTTGGCTGATCGGGATGGTGCATTGATACGACTTACGTTCTCGACCCCTGGCACAGACGGAGATTTTTTCTGAATCGAGGGCAACTACACAGAAGTCCTCCAGAAACGTATCACCCTTCACGGAAAGACGCACAATACTGCCTGGAGCAAGTGCAGCAGCGATTTGCGGCCGCGTGGGCACAATCGCAGTGTAGGGTGCGCAAGAAGTGAGGGCGACCGCCAGGATTACTCCGGCGTAGGTGGCGCTCATCAAGAATGTTGGGAGGCTTTTCATGGCATTGCGTTTAATAGATAGTGCAGAAACAATACTTCGATCCATCGCTCTTATCGTTTAGACAAAAGCGACAAATTCATACTTAGGCCGATGCTGAAACTCCGAAACTGAGTACCCTTGCTGACGTCCTGGACCAAGCTGTACTCGGGACGAATGGCCCACTTAGACAGGTCCGTGCTAATTCCCAGCCCGCCGTTGACGGCGACCATGAACCCCGTAGTTGGGTCATAGCCACCAACAGAAACAATGCTCTTCACGGATGGGTTGAATTCAATCTTGTTCTTGATAATCGGGAAGGTCAACAAGATTGTAGGCTGCAATTGAGCTGGCTTGAAATCGACAAACCAAACCGGCAGGTAGAGGGCAACGCGATCTTTCACGAGACTGACTTTTGGGCCGATGGAAAATACTTGAGCTGAAAAGTCTCTGAATTGGAAATGCTCAACGCGTACCCGGATATCCACCTTATTAGACACTCCATAAGCAACCTGGAAGCCAATAAGTTTTCCTGAAGTTTCTTGCGACTGCTTCTCGTCTACTTTTTTCTCCTCCGCAAACTGCACGGTGGAGTATCCGGGGGTAATTTCTATTCTCTTCTTTCCAACTAACCGTGCGCTTTGCAAATCCGAAGAAAGCGGAGCGCAGCTGAATTGAGATCCGATGATGGCTACTGCCAAAAGTCTGATGACACCCTGAATTAGAGCGCCTGCAAATTTTTGATTTTCTATTCTTGCTTTCATGGTCGTGTTTTTTTGTTTCACGACCGAAAGGTTGCTTGCGAATGGGGGCGGCAAACTCGATTCCTTGCCAGGTGCCTGGAAAAGAATTGCAAGAAATAGTTTAAAATCAGGTCAGAATCAGGCCTTTTGCGCAAAACCCCAAATCTCCCTCCTGATCGGTTCTGTGATGCACAATTCGCAAAAGGCGCAAATCCTGATGGCGGAATTCAATACAAAGCGCTACCCCATAATCTTGCCATATGGAGGCCATCTAAAGACAACATGTGTATAGGCTACCGGGAGGAAATCCACAAAAACCACGTATGGAATTTCTCAGCGGATTCAGGCATCGCTAAAAGGAATCCTTGATAGATTAAAAATCGATGCGATAATAAAAGAGCGGCAAAAAACCCAGTTGGTATTCTACCCTTACGGGGCTTGCCGAAGGATCAAGGTCATTGGGTGAATACGTCAGTTTTAATACATTCTTGGTCCCAAAAATATTCACCAAATCCACTGCTATTTCATGACTTACTTTTGGTCTGTTGATTCTATAATTGATACGAAGGTCTGCCCTGAAATAAGAATCAAATTGCATGGAGTTCCGGGTGGCATCTACAAAGACGACATCTTTCTCCTGCTCCGAGGCCGCTTCATCAACGGGACCATACCGGCGGCCACCTGCCGTTGTCACCTTCCCTCCAATGGAAATTGAGTTGCGCCCTTTCAAAGACCATTCTTTAGTGAACAATGCATTGAATATATAATTTCCATTGAAGTCCGTGTCGCGCCAGATTTGATCACTGCCCTGATACTTGGATTCAAATAAGGAACCCGTGATCAGAAACAGGTATCCCTTGGTGAAAAATTTCTCAAGCGTCAGCTCAGCCCCATAATTTTTTCCAATACCCTCATTCACCAGGGCACCAGGGAAGAATCGGGAGAAACCAGCACCCGTATTCACCAAAGAAAAAGAAGAGGAAACTTTTTCCACAGGAACATTGAATACATCCTGATAATAAATTTCCCCCTTCATTCGGATTGTGGTTGCCAGAAATCGCTCATAGCTGGTAACATAGTGGATGCTCCTCGTAAAATCCATCCCCAGGTTTTGAGGCACCGGATTCCCATTTAAATCATTGGTTTGTCCGTAAAAGTAGAGATAGGTGGGTTGTATTTGACTGTGCAGCCCCACTCCCAAATTGAGTGTCTCCTTGTCGCTAATTCTCCACCTTAACCCACCCCTGGGCTCGACAGCTATGAGGCTATTGCTTAGCGAAAAGTATTGGCTATGAAGCCCTGTGATAAAATCCAGCTTTTCTGATACTTTGTACTTCAACTGCACAAAGGGCTGAATTAACAAACTTTGTTCCTGACTGTCCCAGCGGGTGCGCCACTGGTAGTAATCCGGACTCGCGGGATCTACATTTCTCACACTATCGTTGAATTGAAAGAAGTACAGATCAGAATTGAATCCAAAATTGAGCGTGCTCCCTTCGGCTACTTTTTTAGAATACAGAAACGATCCTGAAACTTTGCTTTGCTTGAATTGGTAGTTAAGCATCAAGAGCATTGAATCCACTACATACTGATTATCACTATCAAGGTGCCGGTAAACCAATTCATCATAATCCTTGATCACCTCTCCCGAAGCGGCCAATGTGGCCGAAAGAAAATTGGATGAATTGATAGGGTACTTATAGGATATACCCAGTACATCCGACTTAGAACTGAAGTGCTGATCCCTGTCATTCTGACCATAGATATCCCTATCAGGTTCCTTTTGTTCACTCACGAGTATGTCTACATTACTGTCGCCTCCAAGGCCAAAAATGGAGATCGCGCCTCTATTTTTAAGTGGGAAATTAAGTTTGAATGCGATATCCTGATAGAGGGGCACGGCGCTGGTTCCAATATCGATGCCTAATTTGTTAAATACAGCCAGCGTGGAGTAGCGGTAAGAGAACAAATAGGAAGACTTGTTATTTCTTGAAAGAGGGCCCTCCGCGAAAGCTTCGATTCCCAGAAAACCGAACTGCCCACTGAACTCATGTTTTTCATTATTTCCGTTTCGGAGTTTTAGATCAAAGACACCCGCGGTGCTATTACCAAACTCGGCCGGAAAAGCACCCGTGTAAAAATCAGAATTTGCCAGAGTCTTGTTGTTAATCATTGATACCGGTCCACCCGCTGTGCCTGCAATACTGAAATGGTTTGGATTGGGAATGTTAATACCCTCCAACCGCCAAAGTACTGCCTGAGGTGAATTGCCACGAATTACAATATCATTACGGGAGTCATCGGCACCCTGCACGCCTGCAAAGTTGGATGCCATCCGTGCCGGATCGCCCCGACTACCGGCATAGCGCTCGGTTTCTTCAATTGTGAACGAGCGCGCACTGACCAATGCCATGTCATTCGATACATCACCATCACGCGACGCAAAAACGCTAACCCCCACTAACCCAATAGCAGATTCTTCCATCTGCACAGAAAGCACTACTTCACGGGATGAGGAAACGATAATGTTATCCAAGATCACATCCAGGTGACCCACATAGGATACTTTGATGCTTTGCCTTCCCACCGGAACTTTTTCCAGGCGGAAATTGCCATCGACATCCGTGACTGTACCCACCAGATTTGTTGTATCACTAAGCAAAATCACTGTGGCGCCGACCAGCGGATAGTGAGTTTCCTGTTCCGTCACGGTACCCTTCACGGTTTGTAGTAAACTCTGGCTGAATCCCTGAAAGGTGGTGATCACCAGGATAAGAAGATTGATGGACACGTACGCATGGTCGCGTAAAAGCATGAATTCAGTTTTCATCGGTCAATAACTTCTATAAGATAAAACTTTTCTCTCTTTATTTCTGCCGCTTTTCATTATTGTAGAATTTGTAATGCAGACTGATCGATCCAATGGAACTGTATACATGATCGTAGGAATTGATAAGTCCACCCCCCCCGCCATAGTAGATTTCAAGAATAATGTGCTCCCCTATTGCTGTGGAAGTAGAAACAAATAGTGTTGCATTGGAGGCTGTACCAAACTTCAACCCGCCACCTCTCCAAATGCCGTCTCTCCGATGGGTCCCAAATCCAAGGGAAAGTTGATGATTCAAAGAAGGGAAATTCGTTGGGAATTGGCTGGCAAATTTGTACTCAAGAAATCCTGCACTAAGCTGACCTACCCTGAGGTTGAAGGAAGGATAAAAATTATGTTGCTTTACGGAAGTTAGATCCCCATTTTTGGTAGGTACGATTCTGGTGAATTCACCCAAATTTAAACCAATTCCCAATCCTAGTTTTTTCCGATTGAACTGCACATACGGACTAAAACCATAATTGGAAAAATGACTGTTCCCCGGAGTAAAGCCAGGAATCAAACTACTGCCAGTATATTCATCATGTTGCCCATCAAACCAATTCAAGCCAAAAGTCGTACTTCTGTCTCCTCGTATGTCGGTATGAGAAAATCCCAACGCCCGGGCTGAGTAGCTGTTAGAGTATACCGTTCTCTTGCCTGGGTCATTACAACTGCCAGTATAGTCAGCGCCATAAATAAACTCACTGTTGCCACGCATCGTTCCCACACTGATTGTATTATAACTATATACCCTTGGGCTATCTTTTTTTGATTGCTTCGGCAGGGTTTGGCTCATTAACAGGAGAGCGACCAAAGGAAGTGCAACCGTTGCTAATCGATAGCGTGGAACGGTAGCCAGGGTAAACAAATACCACGTGAGCATAGCCAACATGGGCAGCAAAACAATGTTGAATGAAACAATCTCCAGAGGGTCAAACCATCGCGAAACGAAAAGAAACAAAATACCGATTAGCAGAAAATAACAAGCAGGCCTGAAGAACTCATTGCTGACGGTCGAAACAACAGTCATACTCGAGCGAAGCCTCTTTTCCCTATGCAGGACGAGCAAGAACAGCAAGGGTACGATCAGTAGAATGGCCCACTGGACGTAGCTCAGTTGGAATGCCTGCTCACCACCGACGGAGTGACCTCCGGAAGCCCTCGCAAATTCAAGCAGGAAACGAAATGCACCATAGAGTGTGACAGAAGTCAGGAAAAGATTGCCCGGTGCTTTTACTACTTTACGTAGTTTGGTCAGAAGCGCTAGGGTAACAAGGCAGCACATCACTTCATAGATCTGGACGGGATGCACGGGCATGGCAAGACCCGAATCGGCTGAAAGTAAGCCATCGCGGACATGTTGCGAAAAAGCATGGGAACCACTGCCATACTGTATGGCCCAGGGTAAATTGGTGGGCGTGCCGTAGCAACAGCCTGCTATCAGGCATCCAAAGCGCTGAACGACCAGCGCCAGTGGAAGCACCAGCGCAAAGGCATCCATTATGTCATACCGAAATCGCAGGCATTTTTTGGCCAGCAAAATCCCGGGAATACT
>JANPES010000352.1:0-4494 GCA_031423035.1 Cyclobacteriaceae bacterium
GGTCGCGCGGCATCTTCAATAATTCCACGGCATCAGCCAGGGTAATGTTCTCCAGGAACTGTCCCTGACGGAGGCTGGCAAACTTAGGCTTCTCCGGGTTACCGTCTTCTGGATTCTCTCCCACCTGGATATACGCGCCAAACTTCCCTAGCTTGGCATAAACCTTTTTACCGGTCTTCGGATCGATCCCAAGTTCGCGACTCTTGTTCTGCACAGAGGATCGCTCCACTAATTCAGTTTTGGTAACCGTCTTGTGGAACGGTGTATAAAACTGTTCAATCATTTTCTGCCACTTCACCTTTCCGTTGGCAATTTCATCGAACTCTTGCTCGATCTCCGCTGTAAAAGAGTAGTTGGTGATGTCGGGAAAGTGCTCCACCAGGAAGTCATTCACGATCATTGCGATGTTTGTCGGAAAAAGCTTGTTCTTCTCTGCCCCGGTTATTTCGGTATCGACCCGGGAAGTAATCTCATCGTTGGCGAGCTCGAAGGATTTGTATTTCCGCTCCACGCCTTCCCTCATTTCCTTGACAACATACCCTCTTTTCTGAACCGTCGTAATGGTAGGCGCATAAGTCGATGGCCGGCCGATACCAAGTTCTTCGAGCTTCTTCACCAAAGTGGGTTCTGTGTACCGGGCCGCATGCCGGGAGAATGTTTCCGTAGCGCTAAGTGTGTTCAAATCCAGAATCTGTCCTACCGAGAGTGGCGGAAGAACACGTGATCCTTCCTCAGAAGGTTCCTCATCCTCATCTTGCGATTCGCGGTATACCTTAAGAAATCCTTCAAAGCGAATAACTTCACCAGTGGCCGTCAGGGTTCGGGGGTTTGTAGAAATTGAAATGGTCGCGGTGGTACGTTCCAATTCAGCATCAGCCATCTGTGACGCTATCGCCCGCTTCCAGATCAAGTCATACAAACGTTTTGCACCGCTATCCATACCTGGATCCATCACCGAGAAATCGGTAGGCCGCACCGCTTCGTGAGCCTCTTGCGCCCCACTTGATTTTGTTTTGTATGTCCGCGTGTGAACAAACTCTTTGCCGTAGGCGCTCTCAATTTGCCGGACCGCTCCCTCTACTGCTTCACCCGACAGATTTACAGAGTCGGTACGCATGTAGGAGATCTTCCCAGCCTCGTATAACTTCTGGGCGACAACCATGGTCTGCAAGACACTGAAGCCAAGCTTGCGGCCAGCCTCCTGCTGCATGGTGGAAGTCGTAAAAGGAGGTGAAGGGGATTTTTTCGCTGGCTTCTTCTGAAGGTCGCTAATGGTGAACTTCGCCCCTTTACAGGTTTCCAGAAAAGCTACCGCCTCTTTCTCCGAATCAAATTTTTCGCCCAGGTCTGCGATCAGCTGCTTTCCTTTTCCCAGGTCGAAGATAGCCGACACTTTGAAAGAGGACTTGGCCTGAAATTTTTCGATCTCACGCTCTCGCTCCACGACGAGGCGGACAGCAACTGACTGTACACGGCCAGCGGAAAGTCCCGGCCCAATTTTTTTCCAAAGAATCGGCGACAATTCAAATCCGACGAGGCGATCGAGCACACGACGAGCCTGCTGCGCATTGACCAGGTCGATATCAATACCGCGCGGGTTCTGAATCGCATTCAAAATCGCCTTCTTGGTGATCTCGGTAAAAACAATTCGCCGAGTCTTTGCGTCGTTCAGGTCCAGTACCTCCTTGAGGTGCCAGGAGATGGCTTCCCCCTCGCGGTCTTCATCGCTTGCCAGGTAGACGATTTCGGCCTCGTCCGACATCTTTTTCAGTTTCGAAATAATATCCTTCTTATCTGGGCTTACTTCGTAGGTCGGCTGGAAATTATTCTCAACGTCAATCGCTCCATTTCCTTTGGGCAAATCGCGTACATGGCCCATGCTGGACGATACTTTAAAATCCTTTCCGAGATACCCCTCAATAGTCTTGGCTTTCGCGGGAGACTCAACAATCACAAGGTTCTTTGCCATTAATTATTTAGTTCAGAAGGCCCCAAATATCACAAATTTTTAAAAAATCAATTTTGAGTGTTAATATTTGCGGATGATTTTGGTCTCCAATCAAACAAATTTTGTCGTCGAATGATGAAGAAGGTATATCTCCTTCGTCATGCGCAAAGCGCTGGTAAACAGGCCGGACAGCGCGATTATGACCGCGACCTGACGCCCGAAGGAGAACGTCAGGTAAATAATTTAGCCTCCTTGATCGTGAAGGCGCGTTTGCTACCCGAATTTATCATGTCCAGCAGTTCCGTCCGCACCCGGCGCACGGCACAACTCATCCAAAGCGCGCTTCAGCTTCCCGCAACACAAGTCCGTTTCCTCGACTCTTTATATGAGGCCACTACCAGGGAATGGATTCAGCAACTGAAGCAAATGCCGGAGGGTCTAAATACGGTTCTGTTAATCGGGCATAATCCGGCAATCTCTCATTTGGGCGGTATCTTCGCTGGCCGATCCATTGATCTTCCTGCCTGTGGATTTGTTGCCTTTGAGTTCCCCGGAAGGGAATGGAAAGAATTTGCGGTAGCCGGAGTAGAACTTACCCAAATCTTGATCGCGTCCTGATGGCCAATTCAGAAGAATCTGTTACTCAATTTGATGTGAACGGACCCGGGCTACCAGGGAAACTTTTTGGATTGCCGTTCACACCTGAGAATTCACAACTGGTGCTTCTGCCTGTGCCCTGGGAAGCTACGGTCTCCTACAGCACGGGAACTGCCCACGGTCCGGAATTCATACTGACCGCTTCCCGGCAACTTGATTTTTTTATGCGCGAAATTTCAGAGGCGTGGCGGATGGGGGTGAGCATGTCCGAAATTCCGGTGTCACTTCGGGAGACCAGCGAGAACCTGCGAATCCTGGTTGATCAATATCATGCAACTCCCGGTGAATCCGATGTCATCCCACAGAAAATAAACCAGGCGTGCGAAACGTTAAACATCTACGTCAAGAGCCTGGCAGCAGCCTATCTGGCACAAGGAAAACTCGTTGGACTAGTTGGCGGGGATCACAGCACCCCATTGGGATTAATCCGTGCACTCAGTGAAAAACACGATCGGTTTGCCATACTTCAGATTGATGCGCACGCAGACTTGCGGAAGGCCTATGAAGGCTTCACTTACTCACACGGTTCGATCATGTTCAATGCACTGAAAATACCGGAAGTCAGTAAATTGGTGCAGGTCGGTATCCGTGACTTCTGCGAAGCAGAATTCCAGATGATTCAGCGTTCCGCTGGAAGAATCCGAACCTTTTTTGACGATGATCTTAAATCCCGATTGAATTCGGGCAACTCATGGGAAGTCCTTTGCACTGAGATTATTAAGGAGTTGCCACAAAAAGTATATATCAGCTTTGATATAGACGGCCTTGATCCTCGCTACTGCCCAAATACCGGTACACCCGTTCCTGGCGGGCTTGAGTTTTTTCATGCCGTCGATCTGATCAAAGCCATCGCCATCAGCGGCCGAACCATCATCGGTTTCGATTTGAACGAAGTAGCCGGCCATGATTGGGATGCTAACGTTGGCGCCCGCTTGTTGTGGCAACTAAGCTGCTGGACCGGGGTTTCAAACGGCCTCCTCAGTCATACGCAAATGAAACCTTGACATCAAGATCCGGCCTCGGCTGATCATATCATAATTATCATGCACAATCATTCACATCAAAGTCCTATTTTGCGCACTTAACCAATTTGAATGAGTGAACTGATTAGTGCGATTGCGACGGCTATTTGGAATCCCGTCCTCCTTTTGTTGATCCTCGGCGGGTTATTCTTCTTCATTTACTCCCGAATGATTCACTACCGTTACCTTACTCACTGTATTGCCGTATTGCGCGGCAAGTACCACGATCCGAGTGATCCAGGACAAATCAGTCCCTACGAAGCACTATCCACAGCGCTGGCCTCTACTGTAGGTATGGGTAACATTGCGGGTGTTGCTGCTGCGATTAGCCTCGGTGGACCTGGCGCGCTCTTCTGGATGTGGGTTACTGCATTTATCGGCATGTCTACAAACTTCTTCACCAGTACCCTTTCTGTCATGTACCGCGGAAAGGATTCTGAAGGCGTAATTCAGGGCGGCCCCATGTATGTCATCCGGGAACAACTGGGAAAAGCCTGGCAACCCCTGGCCATTTTGTTTTGTGTATGCTGCATGGTCGGCTGCCTCCCGATCTTTCAGGCCAACCAACTTACGCAAGCCATCATCGACATTGGTGTTGACTCACCTGAAGCAAGAGCGTGGACACTTTCATTCCTCGGCGTTGAAGTAAATGCGCTTAAGTTCATTATTGGAATCGTTCTTACTATCATCTCCGCAATCGTCATCATCGGTGGAATTCAACGCATCGGCAGTTGGGCAGGGAAAATGGTGCCGCTCATGATTATTCTGTACTTCTTCTCTGTCGTGGCCATTTTGATTGTTCACATCGACCAGGTGCCTGGCTACCTGTGGATGATTGTTTCTGATGCATTTGTTGGCAATTACTCG
>JANPES010000353.1:0-5122 GCA_031423035.1 Cyclobacteriaceae bacterium
GCCACCTGCCTCACGCATGAGTCCGCTCACACCGCAGGAGTATCAGCAGCAGATGGATCAATCGGAGGTGTTCCGGAAATATCAGGAAGCCATTGATCCCCGAAGTGCCTTCGAGATTTTGAATGAACGGGTTCAAGCCATTCGGCAGCAGCAGGAAGTGACAGCTCCGGCGGCCACACCTCGACCCGCAGGTCGTCCGGCAAAACCGGAGAAGAGTACATTTGAAGAAGTCATGACTTCACCGGTCGCAAAACAGGTTGGCCGTGAATTGGTTAGAGGTGTTTTTGGCATGTTATTCGGATCAACGCCAAGAAGAAGCTCAAGACGAAGATATTAGAGTGGTCGGCTATACCTAGTAGTTAGAAGTTGTAAGCTCAAATAAAGAACCCCATGAAAATACTCCTTGTGATCGTGCTTGAAATCATGTCAGGTGTTCTCTATGCTCAGGATGCTGCTCTCAATGATCAGTATGAAGAGCATTCGCCCGGTGATTTTGGGCTTGGGATAGGTCTCGATTATGGCGGGTTCGGCGCACGGTTTGCCTATGCACCCTCGCCAATGGTAGCGATCCTCGGGGGCCTTGGATACAACCTGAATGGGGTTGGATTCAATACTGGAATAGCGTGGCGGATGGTTCCGGGTAAGAAAGTCTGCCCAATCGTGGGCATGCTATACGGCTATAACGGAGTAATTGTAATCGAAGGGGCAACCCAGTATAACAAGACCTATTATGGCCCCTCGATAGTAGGTGGATTGGAATTTCATTCAAAGAACGGCGAAACCTACTTCAACTTGGAGCTGTTGCTGCCGTTCAGGCCTCAGGCATTTACGGACGACTGGAATGCGATCAAGCAAAGTGGTACGGTGCAGGTCAAAAGCAATCCATTGCCTCTTGCCTTCAGCATCGGATACCATTTGAAGTTCTGACAGGCAAGGTTACCCTACCTTTGCCATGAGGTACTTTTTTGGGGTCACCCCAAATTTCTTTTTGAATGCGGCAATGAAGTGACTCGGGTTTGTATACCCAATCTGGTATGCGACTTGCGCTACCTGGAATTTTTGCGAATCCAATAGAACCCGAGCGTGATCCAGTTTGTGATCGAGCAAATATCCAAATACGGTGTTGCCGTAAATCTCTTTGAACCCTGCTTTTAATTGGTATTCATTCAGGCCGGCAAGGCGGGCAAGCTCTTTTAAGGTGGCTGGCTTGTCCGCATGCTTTAGCAGGTGTTCCTTGACATGCTTGATCTTCCGAACGATGTCTTCGTTGTTGAGAAAGGGACAATTTTCAGTATCCGTTTTCCGCTCAGAGAAGTACAAGGCCAACAATTCTAATATCTTCCCCTGATAGTACAACCGGTTGCCATTGTCACTCAACTGAATCGTAAGCAACTGATTCAGTTCCACCAGCAGGTTTGAAGGGATGTCGCGCTCATCGTAGTACTTCTGTCGGATATTTTCAGGCTTGAGAAACGGCAGGGGCTCGTGGGTAAAAAGTTCGTGGAGGCTCTCAAGGGAGATGCTCATTAGCACCATCCTGGTATGAGGTGCCAGCCGGAGCCGGAAAGGGAGTTCTTGCTCCGGGTTGAAAAAAAAGTAATTGCGTTGCCCCTGAATCTCCCGCTGGTAATGAGGCCCGAATTCAAAAACCGCACTTCCTTCAATACAGAAATAGAAGTGGATGATTGACTTCCGGATCACACTATCGAGTGTTACCGGTTCCGCCCCCTGGTTTTCAGCGACTCCAAGTGACTGATCAGCTTGATTATACAATTGACGAATATTTCCGGTAAGGGTAGTTTTATTCTCCATGATGTTGAATGCAGGGTTAGTCATGAGGCAAAAATACCCCAATCAGAAGCTTAATTACTGTCTTTTGTCAGGATTTAGGAATTTAATACCCTCAAATAGCTGATTTTAGTCAACTAGGCATTATTCATCCGGATTTGGGTATTTTTCCTTTCGGGGTTAGTGAATATTTGCCGCGTGAAAGAGTTCCTGGTTGCGTTTTCCATGCTTCTGATTGCATCGCGTGTCTTTGCGCAGGATACTGACACGCTTCAGTCGAAAGAGCTGGAGGCGGTCATTATTACCGCCACACGAACCGAGCGCACAATGGGTGCCTTGCCAATGCCGGTCGCCCTGGTGCCGAAAGCTCAAATCAGGACCATGGGCTCCCTCCGGCTTAATGATGTACTCACTGAGCAGACGGGATTGGTAGTTGTTCCACAAGTAAACGGCCAGGGCAGTGGAATTCAAATCCAGGGATTGAACCCAGACTACACCCTCATTCTGCTCAATGGCGAGCCGCTGATCGGAAGGTATACCGGTTCGCTGGAGCTTAGTCGCATCACGGTTGGAAATATCAAGCAAATTGAAATTGTAAAAGGTCCGTCTTCAAGCTTGTATGGCTCAGATGCACTTGCCGGTGTTGTTAACATTATCACCGATCGCCCCGAGGGAACACGCGGCAATTTTTACGCACGGTATGGCACCAACAATACCCAGGATTTTTCCGGGGATTATAGCACCACGGTTGGCAAACTGGGTCTTCATGTTTTTGCGAATCGATATGCCACCGACGGATATGACCTGTCGCCAGACAACTATGGCAATACAGTGTCACCCTTCGTCAACTACACCGGGAGTTTGCGGCTAATCTATGCCTTTAGCCCAACCACAGAGTTGAGCGTCTCTGGCAGGTACTTCAACGAGCATCAGCAGTTTGATTTCGAAGTACTCACTCCGGCCAGCGAGAAGATCCGCACCAGTGGCAGTGGCATCACCTCAGATTGGAATTTAAACCCTGTTCTCACACATCGGTTCAATGACCGCGTTAAAGCAACCGCCCGGTTCTATGCCACACATTATCAAACAGAAACACAGTTGGTAAATCCTGCTACAGACACTCTTTACTATACCGACAACTTCCAGCAGACATTCCTACGGCCCGAATTGAACCTGGAGTATTTTCTAAATGCCAGGAACATCTTCACGGTGGGGGCCGGAGCAAACTTTGAAAGTGTTGAAACGCTACGCTACGGTGATGCCATCGCACGGGATCAGCGCACATCCTATGGATTCATTCAGGATGAATGGACTCCTGTGGAACGGCTAAATGTAATCGCCGGTGCGCGGCTGGATTACAACACAATCTATGGCTCGCAGCTCAGCCCCAAACTTTCTGCTCGTTATGAGCTGGGCAAGCATGTGGCGTTGAAAGCTTCATACGGAGTGGGGTTCAAAGCGCCTGATTTTCGCCAGCTGTATTTGAATTTTAATAATTCAGCTGCTGGCGGATACAGTGTTCTGGGTACGGAAGTAGTCACCGATCGACTTGCAGAAATGGACAGCCAGGGACTGATCCAGGCTTATTTGTTTGACCCGGCAACACTTGGGAACCTGGACGCGGAGCGCTCCCACGCAATCAATCTTGGTGGGCATGCGGACCTGTTGGGTAAACTTTCCGTGGATCTTAATGCCTTTTATAACTCCATTGATAATATGATCGAAACGCAAGCAGTGGCCATTACTACTGCCAACCAAACAATTTATAGTTATCGCAACATCAAACGGGTGTATACGCAAGGACTGGAAACTAATCTAACCTACCCGGTCCTGAAAAAACTCTCTTTGTCCGTGGGTTATCAACTGCTTTATGCCAAAGATGCTGATGTGGCCGATCAGGTTGCCCGCGGTGAAGTATACTGGCGCGATCCGGTGACGCTCGTCACAAAACGCCTCCAACCTGACGAATACGTTGGGTTGTACAACCGCTCAAGACACATGGGTAACGTCAAATTATTCTTCTCTGATCCGAAGTCAGGGTGGGAGACAAGCGTAAGGGTTATCTATCGTGGCAAGTACGGTGTGGGCGATATCCGGGGAAACATCCAGGGCGAGGTAATTCCTCCGGCAGACATAAACGGTAACGGCATCCTGGACAGCTATGACAATTTTGTTGAAGGTTATGCGCTTGTCAATCTCTCCGTAGCCAAGTCCATTCCCGATGGCTTCCGCTTCCAGTTAGGTGTAGACAATTTGTTTGATTACACAAACCCAATCTATATACCCAATATCCCTGGCCGGCTCGTCTATGCCAGTGTCGGGTACTCATTTGTCAGAAATAAATCAAAGTCAAACCCTTAATTAAATACAACTATGCGTCACACATTTTTAGCATTCAGCCTGATACTTGTTACCATGATCTCCTGCAAGAAGGATGATCCTGCTCCAGTCACTTTGACGGCAACGACATTCACCAACCTTGCTGCAGATCCACCAAGTGGAGGCTACAACCCGATGAACGGCCAGCCGATTGGCGTCACCAACAAATACACATTCTTCAGTTTTAAAGCGGGAGGCATTGTTGCCAACGCAGATAGTGCGACCGCGAACTGGGACCTTGGTTTTAATGGAACCAAAATTATCGTCAACAGCGGAACCAGCGGGCCAGGTACCGCAACGGCTCAGGTCGTCTCTGGTATCTATGATGAAATTGCAACAGCTCCTGAATCCGGGTATCTGTCTGACGACAAGAATGCAGTTCCGGCATTCTATGCAATAACACGAGGATCAGGAAACGGATGGTACAATTACGATGGGGCTACTAACACCATCACCCCCATCGCTGGTCGTGTTCTTCTCGTCAAGACATCCGAAGGAAAGTATGCGAAGATGGAAATTCTCAGCTATTACAAGGACTCGCCCGTAGCGCCAACCAATACCTCCATTGACCGGCACTATACTTTCCGATATAACTTTCAGGCCAACGGAACGACTACACTTCAGTAACAACGCCGGGAACGAAGTCAATAAAAAAGCCTGCTCAACAAGCAGGTTTTCTTTTGCCCTATAACCTCTGCCTATTTGTAATTTTTTTCACCAGCGCGTATAGCAACGTGAAGAACATTTTCGGGGGGTGGTAGCGGACAGGAGTATCCGTCGTTGTAGGCACAATAGGGATTGTAGGCTTTATTGAAATCAAGTTCGATGGAAGTGGCCGCAGGTATTTTTCTCAAATCAAGATAGCGTCCGCCGCCATAGGTTTCTCCGACGCTGGTATCATCGGCAAAAGCCAGGAAAAGTTTTCCACGGTTCACACCCATGTCCATGATCTCCA
>JANPES010000354.1:0-2262 GCA_031423035.1 Cyclobacteriaceae bacterium
AGCCGCTACGAAGTGCTCGACACGCAGCGCTTCAGCGAATTGAGCTAGTCCGGGACGTTACATTATTGGGATTCTTGACCGATAGGAAAGGTGTGTCCAGTACCTCAGACTGCTTACCTTCCACCGATTACCTTCTACCTCTTACTGATTACCTCTTACCGATCACCGCTTACCGATCACCTCTTACCAATTACCAATCACTTCCTCAACCCGCCACGCTTGTTGTATCGGTAGAAAGCCTTCTTGTTGTGCTTTGTCTTTTTGGGACCACCGCCGCCTTGGAAGAAATTAACGGGCAAATAATATTCAAGTTTAACGTTATAAAGTATGTACCCATCATTTGTTTTTGGGTTGCCTCGAATATCGCCGGTGACTTTCAACGGTTCTGGTGGTGTAAGTTCTCCGCGACGATCAGATAATGCTGCAGCAATGGGATCTGAGAACGATGAAGCGTCATGATGGATCGTACTAACATCATCCAGGTAATCCGTAAATGTTAGTCGGTAGCCTCCTTCAAAAGATAAGTTCATAAACGGGCCAAGTTTAAATCGAAGACCAAGGCCCAAAGGAATAACAGGTGTGAATGTGCTATAGCTGACTAATTCGGTTTGAAGAGCAGGCAAGGAATAAGTTGTTCCTTGATAATCGGTGGTTGGATTGAAATAACACAAGCCAATACCTGCGAATCCGTAAACATTAAATGCTGGTCTCTGGTAAAAGGTTCGGCCGTTAGGATATAGGTTATATATCCCCACTACACTCATTTCAAAGTTGTTTGAGCTAAAGGACAGGTTACGGCCCTTTCTTCCGGATTCCGCATCGTTAGACTTTGCATCCGATCCGGTTAGCTGAAACCAAGTCACATCACCTCTTATTGCAATGTTCCGCGTGAGGTAGAACTGAAGCCCGAGATTGACGGTAGGCTTAGCCTGCAGGTAATCGCCAGGATTGGAGAGTTCTCCCAAGTAGCTGGAGGTGCCAACTCCTCCTACAAACATCAAGGACCTGGACCTCCGCATCGCATAAAAACTCTGCGCCGAAACCAATTCCGGAACCAGAACAAGAGCGAATAACCCAACCAGGAAGACTCGTTTCATCAAAAAGGCCCTTTTTTGTAGCAATTTATCAAAATAAACCCAAGAAGGAAACCGCTTATCGAGCCAAAACTTGGGTGATTTTTTCAGCAGCGTCTTTTAGTAGGATCGCCGAAAACACCTTTAACCCTGATTGCTGTATGATTTTGGCCCCTTCTTCTGCGTTGGTACCCTGCAAGCGCACAATAATGGGCACCGGGATATTGCCGACCTTCTTATAAGCCTCAACAACCCCGCTGGCCACCCGGTCGCACCGGACAATACCTCCGAAGATGTTAATTAAAATAGCCTTCACATTGGGATCCTTAAGGATGATGCGGAAGCCAGCCTCCACGGTTTCAGCATTGGCGCCACCACCCACGTCAAGGAAGTTCGCAGGCTCTCCCCCGGAAAGTTTGATGATATCCATGGTCGCCATGGCTAAGCCCGCACCGTTTACCATACACCCTACGTTACCATCTAATTTCACATAGTTCAAGCCTGATTTTCCAGCCTCGACTTCCAGGGGGTCCTCCTCGCTGATGTCTCGCAGCTCGGCGAGTTCCTTGTGGCGATACAGGGCGTTGTCGTCGAGATTTACTTTGCCATCAACCGCCAGAATCTTGTTATCGGATGTCTTCAGGACTGGATTAATCTCAAACATCGATGCGTCTGTACTTACGTATGCCGTGTATAGGGCATTGATAAACTTTATCATTTCCTTAAAGGCGTTCCCCTCAAGACCAAGGGCAAAGGCTACTTTGCGGGCCTGGAATGGTTGCAAACCAATAGTGGGGTCCACCCACTCTTTAATGATCTTCTCTGGTGTTTCGGCTGCCACATCCTCAATGTTCATTCCGCCTTCAGTAGAGGCCATAATCACTGGCTTACTTACGGAGCGGTCGAGGAGGATACTCATATAATACTCCTTCGGCTCTGATTCTCCAGGGTAGTATACATCCTCGGCAATGAGCACCTTATTCACTTTTTTTCCTGCAGGCCCCGTCTGGTGAGTCACCAGGGTTCCACCCAGGATGGCCTTTGATTTCTCAAATACTTCATCGATGCTTTTCGCTAAAACAACCCCTTTGGAGCCAGTCTCACTAACCGTTCCCTTCCCACGCCCACCGGCATGGATCTGCGACTTCACAACAAACCACTTGGTTCCGGTCTCCGCACTCAATTCTTT
>JANPES010000355.1:0-4762 GCA_031423035.1 Cyclobacteriaceae bacterium
CGGCCGTCACCATCCAACCTGAATTTCCAAAGGATTCAAAAGACACCCTCAACTTCAATTACGTCACACCCTATTTCATTTCTCCCCATCAGGGACAGACGCTGTATCACGGTGGAAATTATGCCTTTAAGAGCACCGACCGCGGTGACCATTGGAAGGTAATCAGCGGTAACCTCGGCAACTCCGCAATCAAAGAAAAGAAATCATTTGCCCTGGGCGCCCTCGTCGAGTCGCGAAAGACAAAAGGGCTTCTCTATGCCGGCACCGACAAAGGCGCGTTCTGGGTATCGAAAAATGACGGTCAAAATTGGGAAGAACATTCCCTAGGCCTCGCCAACAATTATATACGAAGCATTTGCCCTTCCACCCATGTGAAAGAACGTGTATATGTAGCGATGACTGGACTTAACTACGATGACTTTCACAGCTACCTCTATGTGTCGGAAGATTTTGGAAAAACCTGGAAGTCCATCGCTCCTGGCTTACCCGACGAACCCGTCAATGTCATCCTGGAGGATCCTGCCAACGAGAATATTATTTACGCCGGGGGATTTCGCGGTGTCTATGTTTCTATTAACCGTGGGAAAACCTGGTCGTACTTAGGTGTCAATATGCCGGGCGTAGCCGTCGCTGACCTGGAAATCCACGAAGCTACGATGGACCTTGTCGTCGCAACCCATGGGAGAGGCATCTACAAAATCAATGTGCGGCCCATTCAAAAAATGGCAGCAGAAGGATGGCAAGTCAAAGACAAGTTCTTCGAAGTTATTCCCGGCAACACTCCTTGGTACAATTCCTCACATAAAGAACCGGACTACCGGACGATAGAGAAGACAGATATCTCCTTCTGGCTTGTAAAGCCCTCCCCCGTAACACTGACGCTGATAGACAAGGACAAGAAAGAAGTTTGGACAACTTCCTTTTCAGGGAAAGAAGGGTTTAACCAACTTCGTTGGGACAATGTGGTCAAGAAGAATGCAAGCGATTTCCCTTACTTTATTCACTATGAAGAATTCCTTCCGTCGGGGCAATATACCTGGCAGTTAGCCGCCGGTGCATCTATGTATTCACAGCCCTGGGTGGTAAACCCTGGAGTCTCGCCCTACACGAAATAGTCTGTCACATCAGAAACCGGATGGACTGCATGGCAAAGTTCCCGCATCGCGCCAACTCCTCTGGTCATATTCAAACTATTAATGCGCTCGCCGAATCAACTCCTCCCCTCTCCACCCTGGAGAGGGGCCGGGGGTGAGGCCCTCTCTCGGCCACCAGAGAATTCCTACTTCATCACCGTTACCAGCAAAGACACTTCAAGCCTTTCCCAGTACATGACAATTTCCCCTTCTTTATCGCTCTCACTTTCGATGACGTATCGCAGGCGCTCCTGATTGGTGTTCTCCTGCTCGGGTTTTATTGTAAGACGCAACACATCATCCTTCTCGTCATACTCGTCGACGAGATGCTGTTCCCAATTGCGATTTATTATGATGGTCCAGTTGTCTTTCCCCGGAATGGTGAATAGTCCATATTTCCCGGCAGGCACCGGAGTATTTGCAATGGTTACATCCTGATCGATTTCCAGGGAAGTCGCCATGTGAGCGCCTGTTACCCACACGCGATCAAAAGGCACAAGCCCTCCCCACACGATTCGTCCGCGGACAGCGGGTGAGTGGTAGCGAATGGTAAAATTCGTGATACCTATTTTACCCATTGCTTTTGCCCGAAGGCTTCCCTTCAATGTATCCGGTTCTGTTTGCTCCCCGATTTCCAGGGATTCGTCCAGCGTCAGCGATGAAGCTGACGCTGCAGTTTCTTTTTGCTCCGGTTTCGGTGTTGAACACCCGGACAAGACAGTTACGATAAAGAGTGTAATCAGGAGTTTCATAGAACTATCATTTTTCTATCTAACGTTTAACAGGCCGCTTTGACCTGCGTGCATTTCTTTTGGGCCTGGGGATGAGAAATCAGTTGCATTGCAGGCGAACAACGATCAACTAACAACGACTTACCTACAACGTCACCGCCATCGTCTTCACCCGCTTCTCCTTATCATCTGTCCAGGCAAAGATCAGTTGATTGCCTGATTTTGTCATCTGAGGGAATCCACTCGACCTCGCCTCTGAAGTTTCGGCTATCGTAATTGACGGCTCATGATCGCCATCCGCGTGCACCACAGCGGCCTTGATCATTGTTCCCTCCATCCAACTCACGATGGCGCGGTGGTCGTCTAACCACTCCACGTCAACCCGGCCCAGTGCTTTGCCTTCGTCGATACTTACGGCTTTTCCAAAGGTCGCACCGCCATCATCCGAAAAGACAACATTGACGTGCGCGGGCTCCGTTGCCGCTGAAAACCAGGCGACGACTACTTGATTTCCAAGTACTGCCACACGTGGACCATTTACCGGGCAGCCCGCAATCTTCCAGTTGTCACTGTGGATTGACTTAGGTTCCGTCCACTCGCCGTCCACAAATCGCACGATGGACATATCCCGGATTTCTTCATCAGAGCGATCGCGGTAAACCACGATAGGGCCATTTTCAGTAATCGCGGCCGTTGTCTGGCAGCAATCGCACGTCTTGTTATCCAATTCCCACTCGCCGGACTTATTCCCGCTGTAGTCCATCACGGCTGCCCGCAAGCTCATAGCTCCGTGGTGGCCGCTGTGGTCCATGTTTTCCTTTCCTTCCATACCCTCCATCACCGTGTTGCGTCCATCAAGCCAGGTAACAAAAACTTTGTCACCGTAGGGTACAAGTGTAACGAAACCATGTTCTGCTTGCTTTCCATCCTCGTTGAGCTTGAAGGGCGGATTCCAGGAAGCCCCCTTATTGTTAGACGTATATACTTTCACGTCGTACGCATAAGTTCCTTTCCCGCTCTTGTCCAGCAGGTGAGCAACAAAATTCCCTTGACCATCTGTGGCCATCATGGGATAGTCAGCCCAATTGACAAACCAACTCGTACCTTTTGCAATCAACGCTGGTGAGGACCACTGCTCATCCGTCAGGCGAGAATACCAGAACCGGCTAGTGTCCTTTTGTTTTTCTACCCATGACATGAAAACTGCACCGGTATTATCGGTGAACAAGTGAGGTTCCGCCGTGAGCGAATCGGCAGGTGAAGCGAGTGGAGCGGCGACCATGGTAATTGATTGCTCCTTCTTTCCGGAACAAGAGGCCAAAATAATTGTGGCAACAAAGAACAAATTCCGTCGGATCATGGTTGGATTGGGTTTTGGGTAATTAAAGAAAGGTTGCCGGGTGTACTCCAGTCGCGCAGGCCCTCTTCCCCGAAGACAAGGTCGCCGTTGGGTGAAAAGATGAAGGTAGCTGGCAATGCTTCAATGGAAAGCGCTTCGAGATTCTGAAGTTGAACGTAGTCGAACGGGAATTTTTTCCTGTCCCTGAACTCTTCAATGTCCGCCACTTCTTCCGTCGAGGCGAACAGAAAGACCACGTCTTTTCCTTGCAGCTTTTCCATGGCTTTGGCGATCGTTGGCATTTCCTGAACGCATGGCCGGCACCACGTCGCCCACACGTTGATGAATACGGTCTTGTTTTGGAAAGCTTTTGTATCAACGGCCTCACCGGAAAGGGTTAGAAGTTGAAAGTCAGTCAACTTCACTGTTGCCTCCTTCGGAGGGGAAGAACATCCAATGGATACAAGCATGAGAACAGCGGAGAGCGTTTTCATCGCTACTGCAATGTCTCTGTTACGCTACCGCAGGTCAGCATCTTATCGCCGAAATAGGGATTGCGAATTTCCTTGGTGTCGCTGAGCCAAAATGCACCCTGATTGTTAAAGGCCATGGGGCAAAAATCGTAGTAGGCGGTGCCTGCCTCTAATCCATACGCCTTGATGCTCTTATATAAGTTATCCGTCAGCGCACTAAATGCTGTCCGTTGAGCTTCAATGTCGCTGGATCCGATAATCTCCGCCAGTTCCGTATCCAGATTTCCTGAGTAGTTCGACCAGTCGTTCAGAGCAGCACCAGAAAGCATGCCGGCATCCATGGCTCGAAGGATTTTTTTCAAGGTGGATGCCTCAGCGCTTACTTTGGCCGCATCGGATTCCACAAATCCATTCTTCACTTTGATATAGGAAGCAAAAACCCGTGACAGTTGCTCTTTGAAGGCATTGTCCACAATAAACTGAGGAGCGGCCGTTTCTTCAGCGGCTGTCGTCTCAGATACAGACTCCTCCGCAGTCTGCATATCTTCCTTTTGCGCACCTCCACATTGTGTCAGGCCGATCACAAACATCACACCCATCACAGTCCGAATCATTGAATTGGTTTTCATACTTCCTTGAGGTTATTATTTATTAGTGAATCATTTCTTTTACTGATCCGCACTTCAGCATCTTATCGCCAAAGTAGGGATTCTTTATGTCCTTTTCATTGGAAAGCCAAAAGGCGCCGGTATTTCCGTTGGCCATCGGACAATAGTCGAGGTACAGCATACCTGTAGAAAGTTTTCCTCCTTTAACCAAGCTAGCCATTTCATTGCTGAGTGCGCTAAACGCTTTCCGTTGTTCTTTTAAATCAGCAGAAGCGGCGATCGCTAAGGTAGCCGCGCCGGCAGCCGCTGATCCGCTGACACCTTTCAATGCCTTTTCCAGCTCACTTGCTCCCTTTTTTGCTTCATCACTGTTGGAAGCCACCAGGGCATCCTTCAAATGGACGTAATGCAAATAGGCCGCCCCCAGGTTAGCATCTTTAAACATGGAAATGCTCTGATCCGTTTTTTTGTCATCAGC
>JANPES010000356.1:0-13583 GCA_031423035.1 Cyclobacteriaceae bacterium
TGCTCCAATTACTGGAAGCCCGCCTGGATAACACGGTCTATCGTTTGGGCATTGCCCCCACGCGCCGCGCCGCCCGTCAGCTGGTCGTGCACAAGCACATCCTGGTAAACGGTGACGTTGTGAATATTCCATCTTATTCTCTACGCCCTGGCGAGACGGTGGCGGTTCGTGAGAAATCGAAATCCCTTGAGACGATTTCACTCAGCCTTTCCATCGGCACATCCAAGAAATATAACTGGCTGGAGTGGGATAGCACAGAAATGACAGGTAAGGTAATTAGCCTGCCCCCGCGTGCAGACATTCCCGAAAATATCAACGAGCAGCTAATCGTTGAATTGTACTCCAAGTAGGACTAGGATTTAGGGATTAGAGGATTAATAGGATTGATTTTAGGATTTTTAAGGATTGGATTTAGACCTGGATAATTTGAAGGCTTCCAGGGGCGAGTAAATAGAAAACGTTAAATAAGCAACTATGTCAATATTAGCATTTCAAATGCCGGAGAAAGTTGTCATGGAGAAATCTGATGACTTCCACGGATTTTTTACATTCAAGCCACTGGAGAAAGGTTACGGTGTAACCATCGGCAATGCGCTCCGTAGAATCTTGTTGTCTTCGCTGGAAGGGTATGCCATCAGCGGAATCCGTGTCCCGGGAGTCCTCCATGAGTTTTCAACAATTGAAGGCGTTGTTGAAGACGTTGCTGAAATGATCCTTAACCTGAAGCAGGTGCGTTTCCGCAAGCTGGGTGACAACTTTGATAACAAGATCACAGTCAACATCAAGAAGCAAAAGCATTTCAAGGCTGGCGATATCGCCAAGTTTACTTCCGCTTTTGAGATTCTTAACCCGGAGCATATCATTTGCACCCTGGATGAGTCAGCTCATTTGGAAATTGAATTGACCATCGAAAAAGGACGGGGATATCTTCCTGCCGATGAGAACAAGCCCACAGAGCAGTTGTTCGGCTTCATTCCGATCGATGCAATTTTTACACCGATCAAGAATGTAAAGTTCAGCGTGGAGAACACCCGCGTTGAGCAACGGACGGACTATGAGAAACTGTTGGTTGAAATTGAGACAGACGGTTCAATCCATCCGGAGAAGGCTCTTGAAGGTGCTGCATTCATTTTGATTCAGCATTTCCGCCTCTTCTCTGATAAGTCAATCGAACTCGAAACCGGCACGGACAGCGAAGTTGAGCAGGTGGACGAAGAGATGCTGCACATGCGTAAGTTGTTGAAAACGCAACTTCATGACCTCGATCTGTCTGTCCGTGCATACAACTGCCTCAAGGCAGCCGATGTGAAGACGTTAGGCGACCTTGTACAATTGGAAATTTCGGACATGATGAAGTTCAGAAACTTCGGAAAGAAATCGCTTGCTGAATTGGAGCAATTGGTTTCTGACAAGAACCTGACCTTCGGCATGGACCTGGTAAAATATAAACTGGAAGAAGACTAATGAGACACGGCAAGAAAGACAATCACCTTGGGCGCAAAAAGGCTCACCGTGATGCGATGCTCTCCAACATGGCCTCTTCGCTGCTCCTCCACAAGAGGATCACGACGACCGTGGCGAAAGCAAAAGAACTCAGGAAGTATGTTGAGCCACTGATTACGAAGGCGAAAACAGATTCTATGCATTCCCGCAGGACCGTGTTTTCCTATCTCCAGAACAAGGAATCGATCAAGGCCCTGTTTGGTGAAGTAGCTACGCGTACCGCGGAGCGTCCAGGAGGATATACCCGCATTATCAAATTGGGTGACGTGCGCCTGGGAGACAATGCGGAGATGTGCCTTATGGAGTTAGTTGATTTTAACGACATCTATAAGACTGAAGACGGAACCAAGAAGGGCAAGACACGCAGGGGCCGCAAGAAAGGCCCGGATGGAGCCGGAGACGAAACAGCTGCTGCTGAAGTTCCAGCTGAAAAGAAGCCTAAGGCCGAGGCAAAGCCTGCCTCCGCTAAAGCTCCTGCGGACAAGCCCAAAGCCAAGGCTAAAAAAGAAAACGATAAGGGCACCGACAAAAAGAAGAAGAAGTAAATGGCGTTCTAATCATACCATTGGGGGCTGGACATCGTTCAGCCCCTTTTTTTTGCCCTTCTATAAAGAAATGAGTTTGGGAATGTATTTTTGCGCACTAACCACCAATAACCCTTGACCCAAAAAGCTTACATGCTCCTGCAGGACGGTCTTCTGATCGAGGGCACGGCCATCGGAAAGATTGGCACCACCGGGGGTGAAATCTGCTTCAATACCGGCATGACCGGCTACCAGGAGATCTATACCGACCCCTCTTATTTCGGCCAGATCATCGTGAATACAACCGCACACATCGGCAATTACGGTACAATGGATGCTGAACAAGAGTCAGACAAACCCAAAATCAGCGGGCTTGTTGTTAATGACTTCTCGGACTCTTACAGCCGCAAGAACTCTACCGAGAGCCTTCAGCAATATCTTGAAAAGCACGGCATCGTAGGTATCGCTAACCTGGATACCCGGATGCTGGTACGACACATCCGGAGCAAGGGCGCATGCAATGCTATTATTTCATCGGTACTGACACCGGATCAGATGAAAGCTGAATTGGCGAAAGTGCCGGACATGAACGGACTGGAGCTGGCTTCGCGTGTGAGCACAAAAAATTCTTATACCGTTGGAGAGGCTAATGCCTCCATAAAAATCGCCGCCCTCGATGTCGGCATCAAGCGAAGTATTCTTACCCAGCTTGCCCTCCGCGGTTGCCTGATCAAAGTTTTCCCGGCGAAGACGAAATTTTCTGAAATGGATGCCTGGGGCCCCGATGGATATTTTATCTCCAACGGCCCTGGCGACCCATCGGTGATGGACTATGCCATCCAGACGGTCAAAGAAATACTGGCAGCAGACAAGCCCCTGTTTGGGATCTGCCTCGGCAATCAGTTGCTCGCCCTGGCTTGCGGATTGTCAACTTACAAGATGCATCACGGTCATCGTGGATTGAATCACCCGGTGAAGAACCTGATTACCGGTCTCGGAGAAATGACCTCCCAGAACCACGGGTTTGCGATTAACGAAAAGGACATTGAAAAGAATCCCGATGTTGAGGTAACGCACCTTCACCTGAACGATCAGACGATCATGGGAATCCGGTTGAAAAGTAAAAAAGCATTTTCAGTACAGTTTCACCCGGAGGCGTCACCCGGCCCGCATGACTCGAGGTACTTGTTTGACCAGTTTGTGGCGATGGTAAAGGAAAGCAAGGGAGTAGTAATCAGTGAGAGGTAATCGGTAACCGGTGAGATAGAATTGAATCGACGTTTCAGGCAATGGTCTAATGATGATAATCTTTAGTTGGGAATGATTAGTGGATGCCTTTTACCGCCTCTTACCGCTTACTGATTACCGCTTACCCCTCCGCTTGCAACCAGAAAGTAGTAAGTAACTTTTACAAGGAATAACGCCTACACTAAATAATAAAGACATGAGTTATATCGAAACCATCCACGCCCGCCAGATTCTTGACAGCCGTGGCAATCCCACCATAGAAGTTGATGTCGTCACGGAGTCCGGCGTCGTCGGGCGGGCTGCTGTGCCTTCCGGCGCGTCAACCGGTTCACGCGAGGCGATAGAACTGCGCGATGGTGACAAGAAACGCTACATGGGTAAGGGTGTTCTCAAAGCCGTGGAAAATGTAAACTCACGCATCGCCGAGGAGATCGTCGGGGTTTCTGTGTTTGAGCAGACGCTCATCGACCGGATCATGATAGAGATCGATGGCACTCCGAATAAAGCAAAGCTGGGTGCTAATGCTATTCTCGGTGTTTCTCTTGCCGTGGCGCGCGCTGCTGCGGCCGAGGCCGGTCAGCCACTCTACCGCTATGTCGGCGGAGTGAACGCCAACACGTTGCCGGTACCCATGATGAATATTCTGAATGGCGGCAGTCACGCGGACAATTCCATTGACTTCCAGGAGTTCATGGTGATGCCCGTGGGCGCCGATACGTTCTCTGAAGCACTTCACATGGGTGCATCGGTGTTTCATACGCTGAAGAAGGTGCTGCACGATAAGAAGATGTCAACCAACGTAGGCGACGAAGGTGGATTTGCACCGAACCTGAAGTCGAATGAAGAGGCGATTGAAGTTGTATTGAAGGCCATTGAACTGGCGGGTTACAAGCCTGGAAAAGACATCTTCATCGCCCTGGATCCGGCGGCTTCCGAGTTCTATGATTCGAAAACGAAACTGTATCATTTCAAGAAATCGAGCGGCAAGAAGCTGAAGCCACAGGAGATGGCGGAGTACTGGACAAACTGGGTGAAGAAATACCCGATCATTTCCCTCGAAGACGGCATGGCCGAAGACGACTGGGCCGGATGGAAGACCTTAACTGAAAAAGTGGGCAAGAAGATTCAGCTGGTGGGAGACGATTTGTTTGTAACCAATGCCAAGATTCTTCAGGAGGGCATCGACAAAGGCATTGCCAACGCGATCCTCGTCAAAGTAAACCAGATTGGTTCACTGACTGAAACCATTGACGCGGTTAATCTTGCGAAGCGCAACGCATACAAGAGCATCATGTCTCATCGTTCCGGCGAAACCGAAGACAGCACAATCGCGGACCTGGCTGTGGCATTGAACACGGGTCAAATCAAGACGGGTTCGGCTTCACGCTCCGATCGCATGGCGAAATACAACCAGCTCCTGCGCATTGAAGAGGAGTTGGGGGATGTGGCGTATTTTCCTGGGAAGAAGTTCTGACGGAAATACAATTTCACCGCAGAGACAAAGCCGCTGAGAAATACGCGATTTGTTTTAGGTAGTCGCACGACCTCACCTATGAAAATGCTTGCCGGATGCGTCTTGCATTCCGGCATCCCGAAAAAGCAGCACGGACTTATTCTGGGGTCTCACCGAGATATTTCCAGGAAGTAGTGCGGAATTATTGTTGCGGAGGCCCGTCAATGCGAAACGCTCCAGCGCGCGTGCAAAGAAATAGCGCCACGAACTTATTCCATAGTCAGGTGTGCGCCCTGATTTCCGCGGGGTGCCGGCAACCCCTTCGGGGGCCGGCAAGACATTTCATAGGAGACCGCTAAGTCGACGAGAAATTATTAATTTTATCATCTGCCAATATTGGGATTGCGTTAAACACATTTTTACATGGGCTGGAAAAAAAAATCATTGATCTTCGCCGGCAAGGCATTGATGTGTTCCATGGCTTCTTCCATTATTTCCTGGGCTCCTTCCGTGTGAGCCATGGTTGCGTAGGCTCCGATGAGATCAAACAGCACCCAGGGGTGACGGTTCGAGAGTTGTGCCGCGACGTTGAGCGTGTCAACGGCTTCGCGTTCGTAGCCCATCCCCAGATAGCAAAGTCCCATCGCCCGCTGCGCCATGAAAGAATTCGGATCTTTCTTCACGGCGATCTGCGCGACTTTCAGGCCCTCCTCGAACTTTCCCTTGTGCATGAGCGCGTATGCCTGGAGAAAGTAAGGGACACAACCCGGTGATTCAGATTCCGCTTCTTCGAAGTTGCATGTAATCTGCGTCAGACCGAGCTGGTATTTCTTCATCGCAGCGGCGCTTCCCGGGTTAATTTCGAATACCTTCGAAAAGTTGTGCTCGGCCTCAGGCCAGGCCCATTCGTAGCAAAGGGCCACGTAGGCCAGCGCATAGTAGGCCTCAATCACAGTAGGGTCGATGTTCAGCGCGCTCATGGCTGCGTTACGACACCTTGAAATAGCTTCTTCAAAGGGAATCATTTCATAGTATCCCAACAGGACGGCAGCATTGGCAATGCCAGCATGCGCGGGTGCGAAGTGAGGGTCCAGATCGGCGGCTTTCTCGAAACAATCGAGACTTGTGATCAGGTCATTGCCACGTTTGCGCCAATGATAGCGACCCTTCCAATACATTTCGAGGGCGGCGGAGCCCGTATGAACGGTTTCCTTGATGAACTTTCGCTCGGAATCTTTTAAGGGAATGCCCAGGGAGGAGCAGAGTTCCTGTATGATCCTTGGGCGCAAGTTGAACAATTCCTGACGTTCACATTGGAAGTCGTTCTGCCAGACAATGGCCTCATCCTTTGATTGCATCAACCGAACGTTAACACCGATGGCATCATCCTCTACGGTCATGGTGCCCGTGAGGATCATGGTGGCCTGTGCGGCAGGAACGTGTGCCGCACCGTTATGGGAGTCGTTGACCGTGGTTGTCAGTCCATGGATGGTAGCCCGCAGCGCTTTGATCTGTTTCAACGACGCAAACAGGTCTTCGGCAAATCCCTGAGAAAGAAATTCCTCCTCCGGGTCTTGTGATTTGAAGATGAGCGGCATCACGGCTATAGAGCGTACGGTCGAGGGTGACTTCAGCATCCCTTCCAACAGGACATTTTTGCGTGGAGCTTCTTTCGGTTCCGGTGCCTGGCGATCTTGTCTTCGTACGCTGCTGATAATTTCTTTCACCGCGATGGCCATCTTGTTGATCTGGTCGCGGTAGAGCGTGCGGTTGAGGTTCTTCATCGGGTCTTCCTCGTGGGCGCGCAAGGGGCGATTTACGCCGGGCGATTTGAACACAAAGGGGATGGCCCGCAGTTTTCCACCGAGCTGTGATTCTACCAGGTTCAGGTCTGTGGGATCCAGATCATGGACGCAGATCGGCAGGACCCTGCTTGCCACGTTTCCGTTCTGCAGTTTCACGGTTGGACCCTGTGCATCTTGCGCACTCTTTTGCATGAAGGGCAGTAGCTCCTGTTTCCACGCAAAACTCTCCGGGTCGCAGTAGGTCTGCGAGAGGACGGGTATGAAGACCACGCTTTGGAGCTTGGGCGAAAGTGATTTTTCAACATCGTCGGTTTCACGGAGGCCGCTATGCGGATTCTTATCAAAGTAGATGGATACACTTCCCTTTACCATCGTTTCAAGTTCGGTGGTAAGGTGGTTGACGAATTCGGTGACCCATCCATCGCCGGCCGCCCCACCGGGGGCTTTGTTGTCATTGTGCCGGTAGCTGATGAAAATGTCGTAGTTGAATCCTTGGGTAGGGGCGGCCATAAGTCAGGAATTAGAGTTGGAGGAATGCTTGTCCGCCGTAGCCGCGCCTCGGGGCGTAGGCGGATAGCTGATGAAAATGTCGTAGCTGGTTGGACTGCTGGCCATGGGATCACGGGTTATTGTTCTACAAAGTTGCTTACCCACGCCCGCTCTGGCTACCCCGGATGTTACAAGTCTTAATACAATTGATTCATTTCGCGGTTTTCTTAAACCGCTGAGGCCCTGTGACCGCCAACAAAGGTAGTGCTTGAGATAAGTCGCTTTACCTTAACTATGAAAAGTCCTGGAAATCGCGACACGTTCGTATTTCATGGTCAGTTTCGCGCCCTGGTTTCTACGGGGTGCCGGCAACCCGAAACGGAGCCGGCAAGACATTTCATAGGGGGAGGAAGTGGAATAGATGCATTCGGATCGGATGGTTGCACTTTACTATGAAAAGTCTTGCCGGAGGCGTCTCGCATTCCGGCACCCCCAGGAAAGCGGCACCGATGACGTTCAGCCGAGTTACAGTTGCCGATTAGGAAATAGCCCTTGAGATTTGCCTAAACCAAAAAACGGATTTCTGCCAGTTCCCGCCCCACCTGCTGAACGCCTTTCAGTATTCTTTGAGTTTGGGTTGGTGAGGCACGTTTGTTCCCCTTGATATACTGAGCCAGGAGGCTTTGATTCATGCCAATTCTTTCCGACAAGGCCTTGGCGTTAATGACTTTGTAAAACTCGAAGAAAGAGCCAATATCAAGTGTTAACTGAATATCGGATTCCACTATGAGTGGTCTGTGGTTGTGGCCAAAATACAGATTAAGTGCCTCTACCATATTTTTCTTGATTTCCTCAAAACTATCTCCCGCACCTATGGCGCGCGCTTGCAGCGCGTGCCCGTTGCGAACGGACGATCGACTATCCAAGAGCGTTGGTAATGACCTTCGGAGAACTTTCGATACGGCACGGGTCAGAGACGCCGCGCCAGAACCCTGGAATGAAGACGCGCGCGAGAAAGGGTGAAGATCCTGGTGAGTCATCGATGCCCATTCTTGATGTGAATTCATTTGTAAGTAGTTACCAAAATGCACTATAAAAACTTATTTTTGGATCATTAAACTATCACATCATGTATAAGATATTTAGGGTCTCCGTTGCAATATTTGCGCTCGCAGCGATGAGGCAACTTTCCGCGCAAGTCCCGCAGGGAGACATGGTCCTAGTTGAAGGTGGTACCTTCACTATGGGTTGTACTGCAGAGCAAGCCAAATGCCGTGGTCATGAAAAGCCAGCCCACGCGGTCAACCTAAAATCATTTTATATCAACAAGTTTGAAGTTACTCAGGCGCAGTATCAGGCCATTATGGGGAAGAACCCCAGCAAATTTACGAACTGTACGGAATGCCCCGTTGAACAGGTAAGCTGGGATGATGCGCAGGAGTTCATTAAAAAACTCAACGCCAAAACCGGTCAGAAGTACCGGCTTCCCACAGAAGCCGAATGGGAATACGCGGCACGAGGCGGTAAATTGAGCACAGGCACCCAATACAGCGGCAGCAGTGATATGGACAAAGCAGGTTGGTATCGCGATAATTCAGCAAGTCAAACCCACATTCACGGTCTAAAACTTCCCAATGAACTGGGTCTCTATGATATGAGCGGCAATGTGTGGGAATGGTGCAGCGACTGGTATTCCGACGTGTACTATGATATTAGTCCTTCTGACAATCCCACAGGTCCTGAAAGAGGAGAGAAAAAGGTGCAGCGTGGCGGCGCGTGGGACTACATTGCTGCTTATGGCCGTGTGGCCAACCGCGATAGTGGTCCATCTTATGAACGGGCCAATCATATCGGATTCCGGCTAGCTAAAGATTGAAATTATTAATCTCTCCTTCTACGCACTGATAATTTACAGATATGCAACAAGATGCCAAGGTAAATTACTTCATGACAAAATCAACTGAGAGTCTTGAAAAGGAACTCAGCCTCCTTCTTACTACAGTGAATGGCGGAGGTTTGCTTGCCGATGATATTATTGAAGAGCTCGGAAAAAGGATTGATAATGAAGCCAAAAAGGAGGATGTCGCTTTAAATAAAGGCGAAGGCACCGCATTTATTAAAACGGTGGATGCCTTCCTACTAGACTGCAAGAATGTCAAGATAGACCAGCTGAGCTATTACATAACCTATCCTGAGTTTATAAAATATTTCAAGGACATTGCCGTAATTACAAAACACCATCTTATCATAGGGATCAATTTTTCATATGGATGGATGCCGAAAGTTTTTAGATTCCATTCCGATAGATTTGATGAAGTCATGAAATTCTTAATCAAGCCAAGCAAGGAAATATACCGACAGCGACCGAGCTTGGCACAATGAAGGGGCTTTTCAATAATTCCATAGTGGGAACATCCAAGCTTCTCCATTTCATAAACCCCGAAGTGTTTGCAATCTGGGATAGTCATGTTTATAGGTATTTGATGGAGATGGAGCCCTACAATTACAGAATAGAAGACTGCGAACTATATTTAAAATATTTAGATTTCTGCCGTTTGGTAGCGCAACGGGTAGAGTTTGATCAAGTTCACAAATCCATCTGCGAAAGAGTTGGACAACAAATGACAAAAATGAGAACGGCAGAGTTGGTAATGTATCTCAATGGAAAGACGTAAATCTGGCGCAGTTTTCTCTAGCGCCCAACCAATCTTTCATACGAAGCATTGATGCCACTACCAGTCAATTGAATATTTCTCAAGCCAAGTAGCTCAATTCACACATCCACCAACAGTGCCATCCAAACTTCGCTTCCTAATTTAGACCAGTCAGTACATTAGCCGCGACGGGCCTTGTGCCGAATCGTGTTGTACCCTTGCTCCCAACATTTCAGTAAAACATCTTCTTCACCCTCGAAAACTGCTCAAACTCCTCCCGCGTCAATTCATACCGGTTTAACGTAATGGTATCATGGGCCAGCTTCGTGGTCTGGTCGATTTTATAGGGCTTGTCGTCGCCGTTGTTCGCCCAAACGCCATTGCCGGGCTCGAACTTCAGTGCGAATTCATCTGAATGGCTCATGCCCACCCAGTGCAGGAGATACACCGTTTCACCCCGACCCAGCCGCTCGGAAATCTCACTGGAGGATAGCTGCCTGAATCGACTCGGTACAACGCCAGCCTTCGAATGCACCTGGTGAAAATTCTCAGGCAACAGTTGCTGCTCACCGTTCCAGCGATAGGCTACCAGGTCACCGAACTTGGCGACACTGAAGTCCAGGCAGCAAACATTGTCAGCCTGGAGGACGGGTGCATTATCTTTCAACCAGTAATGCCCGAAGAATACCGGCGGCAATGTCTTGGCATAACCTTCGAGGGCAAGAGCATGGCCGGAGGTCTTAGCTTCCGGGAATTCAAACAGCGCCTGTTCGCAGGAAAGATCACTTCCACTCATCCACCACTTCGTCCGGTAGGCCGACCGTACGTTGCCGTCCTTGTCCTTAAAAGAAACATCGGGTATCTCCATCTCCTCTCCCTTGAGCAGGCAGTCGATCATGGTGTATTCAGGTGTGCCCCTGGTGGAGGCCCGGACGAGAAAATTCAGATCGGTGAAATTATTGATTCCCAGCTTTTGAAGATTGCGTATGTACTCCGGCTTCCATTGGGCGTGGATCACGCCAAATTTCTCATGATCAAAGAAGATGGGAAGTGTCCTGAACCATCGGACATACTCTTCCAGAAGTTCTGGCCCCAACGACTCTATAGTCCTTCTGTGCTGGCCTTCGTTCTTCTTGCTGTGTTCCCTCAGGTACTTGCCATCGGGGCCTTTGGTCCAGTAGCCGATGGCGTTAAACTCATGATTGCCAATAACCGTGTATGCAGCGCCGTTGTCGATCATGGGCCTCACCATTGCCAATACTTCCTTAATGTTCGGGCCCCGATCAATAAAATCACCGACAAAGAAAGCCTTTCGCGTTGGGTGACTGAGATATCCGTTGGTATCTGTGTACCCCAGCTTGCCTCTCAGCAATTCATCCAGTTCATCGGCGTGGCCATGGATATCGCCTATGAAATCAATTTGGACATCAGAACTGTTGATCATATTCAACTCATGACTCCGCCTTCTTCTTGGCTATCCGATGCCCCCTCGCCACAATCTCCTCTGCAACTTTAATATCCGGCTTAAATCGCTTGCTCATATGCTCCACAATGATCCCGACCTGCTTAGGGCTAAAATAATTTCCAAGCCGCGGTCCCAGGTCCAGTGGCTGAATCGACTTGCGCAACGTCTTCGGCGTTATGCCATAGATGTTCGCAAGATCCTTGGTGGTGTATGCACTAATGGGTAACCCGTCGAGTCTCATTTCACAGAGTCTACACTTTTGATTTCTTTTTGGATAAACCATGGGTAGGCCCCTGGCAATGATTACCTCCGCGACTTTTAGGTCGGGCTTAAAGCGCTTGTTAAGATGTTCAACGATGTATCGCACTTGCTTCGGAGTAAAGTAATGTCCGATGCGTGGATCCATTACGGGTTCCAGAGGCTTTACATGCCTTCGCAACGTATTCGTCGCAATGTTGTAGATGCTTGCCAGATCCCTGCTGGTGTATGATCGAATGCGTAAGCTTTCGTGTTCCATCGTCACTCGTTTAGCTAGTCTTCTTAATCAACCCCGTAACCCCGGAACCCCCGGAACATGTCCGGGGCCGGGGCAAGCGCTTAGACTTTCGAGCCCAGCTTCTGCCCATCCCCTTTACCCTCACCCCCGTCATCATCCGCACCATCCGACCCGGCAAACATGCCAACAACGAACGCGACAAGCCATGAAAGCGGCTTGCCCAGATTATCAACAATGATCCTGACCTGCTTGGGGCTGAACATGTTGCCCAGCCGTGGACCGAGATCAACCTTCAGGCGCTTAATATTCCTCATGAGGGTCTTTGTCGAAAAGCGGTAATGCGCCGCCAGCTCTTTGATGGAGTATGTCTGTATGGGGAATTCACCTTTTTCCTTTTCCATAACGATATCAAGTCTGTGGTAACGGATAAATAAATGTAAACAACCTTTTTAAAAAATCAAGACGTTTTCCGGCCACCAGCTGGCGACTTTCGGTTCCTTTCCGGCCGCTTGCTGGCCGGTCGCCGGCCATTAGCAGGCGACTAGCGGGCCACTTCCGGCCACCCGCTGGCGACTTCCGGTCACTCATGGCTGCATCGCCTCTGACTTTGGGGCAAGAACAGGTGGACAGAAGTGGACATCGGAGGACAACGGAGGACAGAAGTGGACAGAACTGGACAGAAGTGGACAACGTCCTTTTCGCGCGTTTCATATTTGACCCAAGCAAGGCGGAAAGTACAGCCGCTGCCAATCTCTACCTAGCCGGCAGGGAGGCGGTGGGCAAGCGGGTGGTACTGCTGACCGTGTGAAACATAAAACCAAATGTTTATGAGTACTACAAAAAGTCCCACCGAACTCAGTGGCTTGTTCGGTGAAGAGTTGACGGTCCGCAAGCTGAAGCACAGGATCGTTATCAAGAACCGACCCCGGTTAAAGCCAGGGCCGCCTTCAGAAAAACAGGAGGCCGTTGTCCAGAGGTTCCTGGAAGGCGCGCAGTATGCCAAACGGGAGCTCGCCAACCCGGAGTCCAGGGCCATGTATGAGGCGGGCATCACCCCTCAGAAGTCATCCGCACACATGGTGGCCATGACGGACTACCTGACGCCTCCCAAGGTTCACGAAATCGATGCTGAAAATTACCTGGGCAGCATCGGCGACACGATCATGGTGAGAGCCACCGATGACTTCATGGTCACCGGTGTGAAAATCGCGATCCTCAACAGTGAAGGCACGGTGCTGGAAAAAGGCGAAGCGGAACCGGATGCCTTACTCAACTACTGGAAGTACACGGCAAAAGTTGCCAATCCAGAGTTGACAGGCACCAGAATCCAGGTGACCGCCTTTGACCGACCCGGGCACAAGGGCAAAAAGGAGGTCACGCTGTAGTCTGACGTGAGTCGGGCGACCCGATGACTATCCACTAGAGGCTATTGGCTGTTGGCTTTTGGTTGTTGACGAGAGTCCACCAAACCCAACGCTCTAAGAACAACCACCAAAGGTTAACAGCCATTAGTCTCATGTGGCCCCGGAACCCCGGAACAAGTCCGGGGCAAACAGTCCGGGGCAGGAGCCCGGGATGACACCGGAACCCCGGCTAATACAGAATCACCCTACTTCTTCGTCGTAAACGACCACCACGGCGACCAGGCACTGTGGACATCCTTACCGATGGCCTTTACCCGCCAGCGGTATTTTTGATTTTTGTTTAAGATGGGGAACAAAGCCTCTGTTGCATAGATGGGGCTTGTCGTGCTAGAGCCTTCCACTTCACACACATACGTTACGGCGCCGTCTACGGCCTTCCATCGGGTGGTTACACTCACTCGGGTGTTGTTCATGGTCAGTGTGCCTGCGTCTTTTGCTCCATCGGCAGGGTCCAGCTGAGCGGGGGGTTCAATTTTCATAATGAAGGTTCGCGTGGACGACCAGTCGCTGTCATCCTTTGGG
>JANPES010000357.1:0-8835 GCA_031423035.1 Cyclobacteriaceae bacterium
GTCATTCCGAGCGAAGCGAGGAGTCCCAACACGAAGGTTTCCAACCTTTCCGCCCCAGCTTCTGGCCGTCCTCTTTGCCCTCACCTCCAACATCATCCGCGCCATCCGCCGACCCATCCGACCCGGCAAACATGCTAACAACGAACGCGACAAGCCATGAAAGCGGTTTGCCCAAATTATCGACAATGATCCTGACCTGCTTGGGGCTGAACATGTTGCCCAGCCGTGGACCGAGATCAACATTCAGACGCTTAATATTCCGCATGAGGGTCTTTGTCGAAAAGCGGTAATGCTTCGCCAGCTCTTTGATGGAGTATGTCTGTATGGGGAATTCACCTTTTTCTTTTTCCATAACGATATCGCGTCTGTGGTAACGGATAAATAAATGTAAACAACCTTTTCAAAAAATCAAGACGGTGCTACCCGGAAGCTATGCGCCAGTTACTGTCCATCTGTGCTACTGTTACGCTCCTGCTATGCCACTGTCACAATCCTGCTATGCGCCTGTTGCGCTCCTGCTATGCGACTGCTACGCTCCTGCTATGCTCCTGCTATGCGACTGCTACGCTCCTGCTATGCGACTGCTACGCTCCTGCTATGCGACTGTTACCCTCCTGCTATGCGACTGTTACCCTCCTGCTATGCGCCTGCTACGGTCCTGCTATGCGACTGCTATTCTGTCTGGAAAAAGACGTGGACAGAAGTGGACAAATCTGGACATCGGAGGACAACGGAGGACAGAAGTGGACAGAAGTGGACAACGTCCTTTTCGGGCGTTTCATATTTGACCCAAGCAAGGCGCAAGCGTTGCCCGCGTACCAACCGACCTGCCCGCCGAAGCTAGCGAAGGCGGGCTTGTCCACCGAAGCTAGCATAGGTGGAGCGCGCAAAGGTTGGCGCAGCGGCAATGGGCGACCATGTGAAACCACCCCGGCCTCGGCCCCGGAACAAGTCCGGGGTCAGGGGACCGGGGTAAAAACAAAAAAAAGTTATGAGTACTAAAACAAAACAGACCGAACTCAGCGGCTTACTGGGTGAGAATGTTTCGGTTCGCAAAGTGAGAGGCAGGGTGGTTGTTACGAATCACCGCACAAGACCGAACACGGAAGTATCACCAGCCCGGGCTGCTGCTCTGGCAAAATTCCGGGAAGCGGTGCAGTATGCCAAACAGCAGGTAAAACTGCCAGCTTCCAAGGAGTTGTACCAATCGGGGATCACAGCCAAGCTGCGCTCGGCGTATGGCGTGGCCATGAGCGATTACCTGGCCGCACCGAAGGTGCACTTCATCGAGACCATCGATTATCGTGGAAGGGTCGGTGACACCATCGCCGTGAAGGCCACCGACGACTTCATGGTAACCAGTGTCAAGATGGTGATCACCGCCAGCGACGGTACTGTGATCGAAGAGGGTGAAGCCGGACCGGACCAGTTGAAGATCAATATCTGGTCGTACCAGACAACGGTGGCCAATCCATCGCTGCCCGGCACCACGATCAAGGCTGTTGCCTTCGACCGTCCCGGTAACAAGGCTTCACTCGAAGTGACGCTGTAACCCCACCCCGGACTACCCCCGGACTTGTTCCGGGGTCCGGGGCCCACAAGCCCCTTCTCGAATCCAAACTCCATACGATCCGACACACCCTAAATAACAACGGAGTCCAGGAACGGATTTGAGGAGGGGCCCTTGGGGTGGTTGCTAGTGAGCAAGTAACAAGTGACAGGTAACAGGTAAAGTCAATTCAACTCCTCCCCTCTCCGTTTCAGCCTGCCCCGATTTTCTATCGGGGGAGAGGGGCCGGGGGTGAGGTGAATGAACAGCAGACTTAAACAACACAAAAATGAAAAAATCAAAAGTCAGCGAATTTCCGCTCACAATGGTAATCGGTGAACAGTAAGCAATAATCAGTGCCGCGAAACTGGATTCAAATCCTCCCCTCTACGTCCCGGAGAGGGGCCGGGGGTGAGGCCGATGAACGGTGAACCAACAGTGAATCACGAAAACACACAACAACTATGAGCAACTACATCTGGCTCCTCGATGCCGGCCACGGAGGCATGAAAAATGGAAAGTACACCACGGCGCCTGCGAAGATGCACATCTTCCCCGACGGCCTCACCTTCTATGAAGGTGTCAACAACCGAAAAATTGTCGACAAGCTCGCCAGGCTTTTGCTTCTCAGCAACATCGAGAGCTGCCTGGTACACGATCGTGAATGTGACACGCCCTTAAAAGAACGCGTCGCCCTGGCCAATCGCCTCCACGCGGAGAAGAAGAATTGTATCTACCTCTCCATCCACAGCGACGCCATGCCCGATGGTGCCCACGGCAAAGGCGCCGGCTTTTCGGTCTACACCTCCATCGGCCATACCCCAAGCGACGCCATCGCGGAGATCTTCTGCGCTACGTACCTACGAAGACTACCCACAATCTCCCCCGGACTTGTTCCGGGGTTCCGTCGCAATCTCACGGATGGTGATCAGGATCACGAAGAAAACTTCTACGTCCTCAAAAACACCACCTGCCCGGCTGTCCTGTAGAGAATCTGTTCTTCGACAACAGAAAAGAAGCAGAGTTTCTGCTGAGCGAGGCGGGGCAAACGCAGATAGCGATGACGCTGTTTGAAGCGATTGTTACCGTGGAAGGGGGGCAACACCCAATATCCAATACCCAACACCCAATACCCAACACTCAACACCAGTTAGACACCCCGACACTTAGACACCTAAAAACTTAGACCCATGAAAACCCTCAAAGACACCACCCTCGGAAAGTTCTTACAAAGCAAAAGCCTTTCCCACATCCTCGAAGGTCTCGGCGACATCGTCCCCGGCATTCGCATACTCGAACGCGTGAAAGACCTCGTGCTCAGCGACACGAGCCTGAGCGAAGCGGACCGCAAGGAATTTATGGACATCTACCGCCTCAACCTCGAAGAACTCGACCGTCGCCTGGCCGCTGTTGCCGACGCCCGTGCCCGTGAGCGCGACTTTGTCAAAGCCACCGGCCACATCGACTGGTTCATGACCGTCTTCGGCATCGTGATCTTGCTGTGCTTTGTCTACACCGTTGTCGTCTCCGCCTGGGGTGTCATTCCCGTCGACATGCGCGAAATCTTTATCGAGAGCCGCGCCGCCGTGCGCGACATCGTCCTCGCCATCGCAGCATACTATTGGGGCAGTTCAGCCGGCTCGAGGGTAAAAGACATGAAGCGGTGGGATGGCGGAGGGTAGCGTTCCGGACGGGTGTCATCCCGGAATGCCTGCCCCGGACTTGCTCCGGGGTTCCGGGATGAAGCGGGGGATGGATGAGGGGAGGTGAGCTGGATGCTGGAAACTCGGCCGTTGGTGTTCCAATGCCTCATCGGTGCACCAACAGCCAATTTAGACTGTCATTAAAAAATGATTATCGTGGTGCTGGTCTGTTGTTGGTGGCCCCGAAACGGGAACACCAACGGCAGAGTTTGAATGGCTCCGCCTTTGGCGATGGAATCTACTGGATCAGCCGGAAGAGTTGTTCAGTATCGCCTACATCGGTCAACCTCATTTTCCCATCGGACGCTTCCATTTTCAAAGCGTGACAATTCGTCACGGTTTCATTTCCCTCTTCTTTGAGGGGCTGTTTTAGCTTTCGCCAGTATGCAGTAGGGTTTTCGCTATCTGATAAAATGGTGATCACATCCACTAGGATACATACCACTTTTCAAGTCGGTCGTTGGTGGTGCTCCGATGCCTCATCGGGTCCCCAACAACCAACTTAGACTGTCATTAAAAGATGATTATCGGGGTACTGGTCTGTTGTTGGGTCCCGAAACGGGAACCCAACAACGGCAGAGTCGTTAGTTCTTGGTTGCTAGTTTTAGCCTTTGATGGTACGCCCCATAGGACAACCCCATGAACGCAAATGGGACAAGCAACGTGAGCATCATTGGGTCGAAGCCATTGTCGGCGACACCCGAATAGATGGCCCCGATGAAGTCGAAGAAGAGTCCTGCGTAGCACCATTCGCGAAGGCGGGCAGGGATAGGCGCCAGGATGCCGATCACGCCAAACACCTTGGCCCATCCAAGGAAGGGGATGATGTATTGCGGATAGCCCAGGTCGGTGGTGATAAGGTCAATGGATGCCTGCGTTATCAGGATGTTCTGCACACCCGTCCCGCCCATAAAAAGGGCAAACAGGATCGTCGAGGTCCAGTAGAGGATGTTGAGTTTTTTCATGGAGTTGTGGTCGTTTAGCAAATCTAAGCACCCAACTCTATAAGTAAGAACTCATAACTCATAATTCCTAACTCATAATTCATAATTCATAATTCACCACGCCCCATGCCTCATTACTTTGGATTACGGGGAACGAAAGATTATTGTAAGGAAAACAGGATTTGCCAACAGGTGATGGATCCATATTTTTGACCGATCTCGTTGCTGACGGATTCAGCCCCGTCATCACAAATTGTGACCTCAAGTTAGACACTCATACCAATTTTGGCACCTTGAAGGATGTTTAAATTATGACCAAAGCAAAAAGGAAAAAGACTAGACTAGCACTTTCCGAAGAAATCATTTATTCGCGCATTTATGTAATTCGGAAGCACAAAGTGATGCTGAGTTTCGATCTGGCTTCATTGTATGAAGTAGCCCCAAAAGTACTTAACCAGGCCGTAAAACGTAACGCAGAGCGCTTTCCAGACGATTTCATGTTTCAGCTTTCAATAAAAGAGTGGGATTCTCTAAGGTCACAATTTGTGACCTTAGACGGCGGCCGGGGTAAATATCCAAAATACTTGCCCAGCGCCTTTACCGAACAAGGTGTATCCATGCTTTCCAGCGTGTTGAACAGCCCGCGTGCTATTGCTGTGAATATCCAGATCATGCGTGCTCAGGATATCCTCAAACAGTTTTGCCTGCTGATTAACCCGGTGGCCAGCTTCAGACCCTTCACCAGTTGGTTTGCTTTGTATAACAAGGTATAAATCAAGGTTTGGAATGCAGCCTTGTTTCTCTTTTTGGTTCCGGCAAACAACGATTCGATGGACACAAAATTGAGATCGCCCTTGCCCGTCTTGTAGTCCAGGATGCGGTTGACATATCATTTGATCAGGAAAATGGGATTTTCTATCCAATGAGATCAGGTTAGAATTGTAATCATGAAGAAGGTCAAGTCCTACAGTTTTGTCAGCGAGAATATTGCTGCTCAAATCCTCTTTCTACGCGGAGAAAGAGTGATATTGGATGTGAATCTGGCTTCCATGTACCAAGTGGATACAAAAGTCATGAAGCAGGCAGTCCGAAGAAATCTTGACCGTTTCCCAAGAGATTTTATGTTTGTTCTAACGGATGCTGAGTTCTCAAACTTGAGGTCACAAATTGTGACCTCAAGATGGGGAGGCCATCGCTATCCTCCCTTTGCTTTCACTGAACAGGGTGTTGCCATGCTTTCGAGCATTTTGAGGAGTGAGCGCGCGATAAAGGTGAACATTACTATCATGCGCACCTTTGTTACTCTGCGTAAATGGATGCAGTCGAACAAGGATCTCGCGAGCAAGATTCAGCAATTAGAAGGCAAATATGACCAGCAGTTCAAGATCGTCTTTGATGCCATCCGTCAGTTGATTAAGGAGGATAAGAAGGATCGGGTTCCCATCGGGTTCAAAATTTCCAAGAAAGAGTAGTGTAATTCTAATTTGCGTTCTCCTATGTCCATGCGTCAGGGGTAATTGCTATTGCGCGACATCATGCCCTACGGTAAACCCTTCGGATTTATCGGTAACAAATATTCTTAAACGCACAGTAAGTACACGTATCCGTATTCTCCGTTTGCTGAAAAGAAACCGCCGGATTGAAGATCTCTTCCAGCAGAGCTTTCAACTTTACCTCAAATTCCCCAAGCAGTTCAGAAGCATCGGCTACCTCCACCTTGACCAATATCAATTGCGTTCTCAGTACATCCTCAAACAGGTTTTGTCTGCTGATCAACCCGGGGGCAAGCTTCAGTCCCTCCACCGGATGATTGGCTTTATATAACAAAGTATAAATCAACGTTTGGAAGGCGGCCTTGTTTCTCTTTTTGGTTCCATCAAACAACGATTCGATGGACACAAAATCGAGATCACCCTTACCCGTCTTGTAGTCCAGGATGCGGATGACATCCCCTTTGCGGTCGAGGCGGTCGATCTTTCCGCTCAGGACGGCCTGCCCCGGAGCGTGACTGATGGGAACATAGTAAAGCAGTTCGCCGCGTTCAAGGCCTTCAATGCTGAAGGGCGTAGAGGCCATGTCATGCTCGATGATCTTTTCTACAAAGCTTCGAATCACTTCACGGACCACGAGCCGCTGACCCTGGTAGGTGATCTTATTACTCTGCTCTAGACCGAACTGGTTGTTGAAGGCATTGTCCATGAGTTGTCCGATCGTCTCCTTGTAATGATCAAAGTCGGTGGACTGGATAATATTGGTCTTCTTTTTCTCCTGGATGCGCCTGTAGAACTGCTCCATGACTTCGTGCAGCAGGTTTCCGAAAAGGCGGGCATCAACAAAATCTTCGACTTCGTCCGGCTCGCGGATCTTGGCCACGTGCTTGAGGTAGAACTGAAGTGGGCAGTCGATATACGCATTCAATGCCGATGGAGAGATGCCTTTAGACCTGCTGGTGCCCTCGTTCAGTTTGGTAAGTCCTTCCAGCACCCGCTCATCCTTGGCGACGGAAATGGGCGTGATGGGCCTGGGATGGATGGGGCTGTGTAAAATCTCAGGCTTCACCTTCCACCCCGACTCCACCATGATCTGCTGGAGGAACCTGCTCATCTCTCCCTGGCCCAGGATGTCAGGCTCAGTGTTGTAGAAGAGGAATACATTTTCAGCACGCTGCAACACCCGGTAGAATAAGTACGCGTACATCGCATCTTGGTGTTCGGCTGTGGGCATCGAATACGCTTTGCGGATGTTGTAAGGAATATAAGAAGCCTTGTTGCCCGATGATGGCAAGGCCCCTTCGTTGAGCGAAAGAACAAAGACGTTCTTGAAATCCAGGTTGCGCGTTTCAAGGACGCCCATCACCTGGAGGCCTTTTAACGGCTCACCGGTAAATGGAATCTTCTGCGATTTGCCTAGCTGGCGGAAGAGCCGCATGAATGATTTCAACCCATCCTTCTGATCTTGGGCGGCGTCAAATGATTGCCCCATAACTTCATCCAACCGGTTGATCAATGTGAGCGCGTGAAAGGCATACTCTTTATCGAGTGGTGTCAAAGTTTCCAGGGCGCCGATCTCCCGAACAACGTCCCGGAGATAGTGCAGCACACTGTTTCCTTCCAGAGCCTTAAACATGACGATATACAGCATCGGGCCAGTGTTCAGGAATTTCCCGGGAACAGAAACCTGGTTCTTCTCCTGGATGGCTTTGCGTGTCCTGTAGGCATGTGATGGGTCGGCGGAAACGACATACGGGTGCGACAGCAGGGCTAGCACCTGCCTGTGGTTGAAATAGTCACCGCGCTGGTGTTGCTGGAGTTCTACGAGGAATTCAATGAGGTTGAACATGGGTGTGCTCGCGAGGGGGAAGCCCATGGTAACGTTGAGTTTGTCGACATGGCCTGCCACGCCGTGCAACACCGGCAACAAGAGTTTTTCGTCTGGCAGGACAATCAACGTGTCTTCCGGATTGATTCCTTTCTTCAACTGCTCGGCAAGGATCTGGCTCATGAGCTTGGCCTGACCTACATGCTGGGCAGACCCGATGATCCGCACAGCCTTTGCCGCCATGAAGTTTGACGGGATGTCTTTGGGGAACGTGGCCCCCAACGCCTTGCTTTCCTGATACTGCCTGAAAAAGCGGCCACCTTCCTGCGCGTTGTTGTTGACGTAGTAGGTGTCCACATCCCAATGGACTTCCGCGTTGGCGGTGGTCACGAAATGAGAAATGATTTCCTCCTCCGTTCCTGTCAATGCATTGTATCCCGCGAAAATCAACCGGGAATTTGCATGCTGCTTAACCGTGCCTGACAGTAGGTCATCGGCCACCTGGCGGTAAAGCATGCCGTCATAGGCGAGGCCCAGACTGCGGAGATGTTCGTGGTAGGCGTCATAGACATCCGGCAGAAGACGCCACACGCGCAGAAACTTCCTTTTGTTTGCGTTCAGGTCATGACTGAAGTTGCCCCAGAAGCTTCGGAGATATTCCAGCTGATCTTCGGTGAGGTAATCGTAGCTCGAGTCAAGTTCTTTCTGGTTGCTTAAGTCTTTGAACAGCTGCCTGGCGTTGACCTTGTACTTGTCCAACTCGTCGAAGTCGCGTAGCAGCATGTCGCCCCAGAAATAGAATTGGTCAAAGGGTTCCCGTATCACCTCTTCACCATCCTGGCGATTGCTCATCACTTGATTGTAGACCATGTACAACCGATGAACCAGTTCCAGGCGATCAGGTACTTGTAAAGTGGACAATCCGGAGACAAATTCTTCAATCGTAATGATCCCCGGTGCAAATGACGGCTTCGTAAGCAACGCACTGAGGTGCTTCCTGAAATACAAGACAGCCCGCCTGTTGGGAAAAACAAACGTCAACCCATCCAGTGAAGAGTGCCTCTTCAATGTCCCCTCCGCCAAATCCTCAAGAAAACTCCTCATAATTCCTAATCCCTAATTCCTAATTCATAATTCTCCCACGTCTCCAATCACTGAAATCCCAGTCCCAATTGTTGGTCATCCTTCTTCACCACCCGCTGTTTCCCCTCTCGCACCGCGATCACCTCCCTGTCTCTTGTATATAACAGGAACCCTTCCACTTCGGTAAAATCCATTTGCTTGAGAATATCGAGATACTCGATCACCTGTTTCTCGTCGG
>JANPES010000358.1:0-2765 GCA_031423035.1 Cyclobacteriaceae bacterium
AAGGTCCTGACCAAAATTCTGCTTCTGCAACGTCGGCCGGCTTATATTGACATAGGCGGTAGGCGTCTCTTCATTTGCGCGGGTTGACTCAACGATGATCTCATCGGTTAGCGCTGAAGTTTCCTCCATGTTCAAGTCCAGCACAGTATCTGACTTGATATCCAGGGTATCCTTTCGATCGGCATAGCCCACAAACCTCACCCATATTGCATGGCGGCCGCCTGAAATTTTCCCCAGGTTGAATCCTCCAAACTCATCAGTCACCGTTGATTGCTTCCCACCATCTACCTGAACGGTTGCGCCAGCCATCGGCCGCCGCGATCCAGATTCCAGGACGGTTCCCCGAACGGAAAATTGGGCCAGGGCATGACTACCTATCCCGAGGAACACGCACAGCCAAAACAATTTATACATGGTACTCGTCGAATTGCTTCTGCAACGATTAGGGGATGTGTTGCAGAACGATTTACTGACTTGCCTCCCTTCGGCCGCATTACCGGCATCAGGTTCAGTGGGTATAATCTCAGCCCGTGTATTAAGGCACCCCTAATGGCACAAAGATATAGGAATTCAATTAACAATTGACAATGGACAAAGTGCGGCACAAAAAGCAGTTGACAAAGTTCGCTCTAAACAATGGAACTCTTGTCAACTGTCAACTTGCTTCAACCGTCACCGTAGATGAGCACCATCGTCGTGCCCCTGGGACACTCCCATTGTCAACTGATTCGAATGGGGTCGTGCTGATAAAGTTCTGTCATGGCTTTGTAGATATGCGGAAGGCGCTTTTCAAATTCAAGTGGGCGCTCAAAAAAATTCTCGGCGGCAACGGCAAAAAATTCATGGAAGTTGGAAAGGCCATAATCGCGAAAGAAATGATCCTCCTTCCCCACTGCCTCTGCCAATTCTTTTATGGCAGCCGCATGAAACCGGTCTGCCGCCTCTGGGTCAAAAGTCCTGTGCCTGGCCGTTGCATGTTCAAGCCACAAGGCATGTGCATACTCGTGGATAATGAGGTTCAATCCATCTGAAGATGACTCAATCCCTTCGGCTATACCTGTCCAGGACAAGGCAATCATCCCTGCATTCGGATTTGTTTCCCCCTTGTGATATCGTTTTGAAAACCTTGAATAATAGGCTTCGGGGTAAACCAATATGGTGTGAATCATCAGGAAGCACTTCTCCGGCAGAAACAATGTCATTTGCGCAGCGACGCTGGCCATCAAATGGCGGATCTTGTTCTTGTCCTGACGGGAGTAGCCATGAAACTGCTTGAACTTGATGGTGGTAGTATTCAAAAAATAGAAAGCCCGCCACCGAAATTTCCGTTTGTCGTCTTCTCCGAGCTTGTGATACAATGCATAGTAAGGTTCTATGCCCAGGTCTTCGGATGGCAGCGTAACGCGGAGATAGTGAAACCGCAACCACGTCATGTGCCGGTGAGTCCAGACGTTGTACCCAACGAAGAGAGATATGGCGGACACTAAAAACAGTCCGCCCACGATCAGATCTTCTTAAGCAGCGAGACCATCGAGCAATAGCCGGAAAGAGTTGATCGAAGGTCTGCGATCTTGATTCGTTCCTGTTTCATGGTATCCCGGTCCCGAATCGTGACGGTATCATCCTGGAGGGTCTTGTGATCGACGGTCACACAGAAGGGTGTTCCTATCGCATCCATCCTCCGATAACGCTTTCCGATGGTATCCTTGTCTTCGTAGTATGATGAAAACTCAAACTTGAGATCATGCATGATCGCCTCCGCTTTTTCAGGCAGCCCATCCTTCTTCATGAGAGGCAGGATGGCAACCTTATGCGGCGCCAGGGCCGGAGGAATTGCCAGCACCACCCGCTCGCTTCCGTCTTCCAGTTTTTCAACTTTATATGAATTCGAAAGTGTGGCGAGAAACAACCGGTCCAAGCCAATGGAAGTCTCAACGACAAAAGGGATGTAACTCTGATTTGATTCTGCATCAAAATACTGAAGCTTCTTGCCTGAGAACTTCTCATGACTTTTCAGGTCAAAGTCCGTGCGGGAGTGAATGCCTTCAAGTTCTTTGAACCCCATGGGGAAATTGAACTGGATATCACAGGCCGCATTGGCGTAGTGCGCCAGGTTGAGGTGATCGTGAAAGCGATAGTTTTCAGTACCCAGGCCCATGGCATAATGCCATTTCATCCGCTGCTCTTTCCAGAACGCGTACCAAGTCATTTCCTCCCCAGGCTTCACAAAAAACTGCATCTCCATTTGTTCAAATTCGCGCATGCGGAAAATAAACTGGCGCGCCACGATTTCATTTCGAAAGGCCTTTCCAATCTGCGCGATGCCAAATGGAATTTTCATCCGTCCCGTTTTCTGCACATTGAGGAAGTTGACAAAAATTCCCTGGGCCGTTTCCGGACGCAGGTAGACTTTATTTGCATCCTCGGCAATGGAACCCATCTCCGTGGAGAACATCAAATTGAACTGCCTCACATCCGTCCAGTTCTTCGTACCAGAAACGGGGTCATTGATCTCGAGGTCAGTCAGTAGTTGCTTCATGGCCGCCATATCGCCGGAAGACATCGCATTCTTGAGTCGCTCGTTTGTTTCATCAATCTTTTTGGCGATATTTGCAGTTTCGGCTATCTCCGAAACATCGAGCTGAGGAGATTCTATTTTTATTTCACGTTCGGGCGGCATATTTGCCAATTCTTTCCCTCAGATTATTGATCCTCCTTTTGCAATGTCACCTGATACATCCGGCAAGGATACCGTTTTGACTTAT
>JANPES010000359.1:0-26982 GCA_031423035.1 Cyclobacteriaceae bacterium
CAAGGCGAGATCCCCAATGGCAACTCGCAGATCACTGGAAATTTTACCGTGGAAGAAGCGAAAGATCTTGCGCTTGTTTTGAAAGCTGGTTCATTGCCAGCGCCCACCCGAATTGTTGAAGAGGCCTACATTGGACCTTCACTGGGACAGTTGGCACAAAACCAGGGCCTTCTCTCTGCAGCATGTGGCTTGGCGTTGGTCGTCATTTTCATGATTGCATACTATTCAAAAGGGGGGATGGTTGCCAACCTGGCCTTGGTGTTCAACATCTTCTTCATCCTTGGAATCCTCGCCCAGTTTGGAGCGGCACTTACCCTTCCGGGTATTGCGGGTATTGTACTCACCATGGGTATGGCCGTTGATGCAAACGTTCTTATTTATGAACGAATCCGGGAAGAATTGCGGCATGGGAAGAAGCTGCGAGAAGCTATCAAGCTTGGCTATGAACGGGCATTCTCAGCCATCTTTGACTCGAACTTGACAACGTTCCTCACAGGGATGTTCCTGTTTATCTATGGCCTCGGGCCATTGAAAGGATTTGCGATCGTGTTGATGATTGGTATCGGCACCTCCTTCTTTTCTGCAGTTTACATTTCACGGGTAATCATCGAGTGGATGGTTCGCCGGGGAGACGAGTCAAAAGTCTCTTTCGAAACGGGAATTTCCTGGAGCATCAACAAAGATCTTATTATTGATTTTATCTCGTTCCGAAAGAAGGCGTACATCTTCTCATCTGCCATTATTTTGATTGGATTCATTCTGATTGCGATCCAGGGGCTGAACCTGGGTGTGGACTTCAAAGGTGGCCGTTCATTTATCGTGGCGTTCACGCAGCCGGTTGAAGCAACACAAATGAAGTCTGACCTAACAGCGAGTTTTGAAAATGCGGGCACGGAAGTAAAGAACTACGGCGGCAGTAACGTCATGAAAGTGACGACATCCTACCTCGTGGAAGATGAATCCGAAGCAGCTGATGATAAAGTGAAGGCCGCAATAATTAGGGGATTGGAAACTAAAACGGGTAAGAAGTACACGGAGAATGACGGTCAACTGGATGACACCCACTTTACGATCCCTTCAACGTCCAAAGTAGGGGCTACTATTGCGGATGATATTAAAGGTTCTGCCTACATGGCAGGGGGATTGTCAATACTATCGATCTTCCTTTACATTCTCATCCGCTTCCGTAAATGGCAGTTTAGCACAGGAGCCATTATTGCGTTGATTCACGATATGCTCTTCACGTTCGCGGCTTTTGCCATTGCGCGGGTTTTTGGATTCGCACTGGAAATTGATCAGGTCTTTGTAGCGGCCTTGCTGACCATTATTGGATATTCCATCAACGATACTGTGATTATCTTCGATCGGATTCGCGAATACATGGGCCTGGGCACCAGTCACGAACGCAACAGGATATTCAACAGCGCCATTACCAGCACGCTAAGCCGTACCATTGTTACATCAAGCACAGTATTGATGGTTGTTGTGGTGTTGCTTTTCTTTGGAGGCGAGACTTTGCGCGGATTTTCATTTGCCATGGTGATTGGTGTGGTGATCGGGACGTATTCGTCCATCTTCATTGCGGCGCCATTGGTGATTGATTTGGATCCTGCGAAACCAGAGTCTGTCAAGGCTTAAGGCACAAACACTTTTTAGATCCCGCTCGCAAAGAGCGGGATTTTTTTATTCTTTGTGCTTGGTGAAATTAGGGTTTCGCTCAACGCGTATGCCTACGGACAGTATCCCCGGTACCGTATCTTGCCGCATGAATTGTGTAAGGCGAATGGCGAATTTTCCCCTGGTCGGGAAACGAAAGGCAGTGAGTATGGGAAACTGATGATCGTATAAATCGCCCAATCCACTTTCGCCTAAAGGCCTCCCCGAAGGCTCAAATAGATTGTTGTACACGAGTTTCTTCTTTAGCTCCAGCCCGGCAGAATCAAATAGCGTGTAGGTGACATTGATTCGTGTGGACGGATAGTCCAGTGAATTCCGCACGTTGTAACAGACATTATAGGTCTGGATGGAATCGGAAATCGTGAACTCAAAAACAGGCTCGTCTTTAACTAGCCAGGCTCGTCCGGCAAATTCATGATTGTCTTCAAATACCCGACGATCATCACAACTTCCCAGAAGGCCAGCGAGCAGGAGAAAACTCAAGGACCAGGAAATGGGGGACCCGTAACTGCGCATGAATGGGACTTATCGGGGTTTTGGGGAATTGCCTGGCTTCGGAGGGGTACCAGGTCCGGGTCTCCGACCGCGGTCACGGTTGTCTCGTCGCGGAGGCCGCGACCTTTTTTTATTCCGACCACCCTTGTTGCTGAATTTTTTATCAAGGCGCTCCAGGTCGCTGTTCAGCACAGATACGGGTTCACGCTCAACCAGTTCGTTCAATTCCAGTGTTGCGGGTTTTCGGCCCTCCTCGTTGAGCTTAATGATTTCTTTTACCCGCTCCACGTTCAGTGGAACCCAGGCGTTTTCTTCTTTGTAACCAAACCACATCATCTTGCGGAAGATATCGGTCTTCTGAAGTGAGGCGTCACCTTTTTCGGTTTGCAGCGGTCTGGAGATTTCCGGGATATCCTTGAGGGCATCCATATACGTTTCCAGTTCGTAGTTGAGACAGCATTTCAGTCTGCCGCACTGCCCGCTAAGTTTGCTTGGATTTAGTGACAGGTTCTGATACCTCGCGGCGCTCGTAGAAACGTTTTTAAAGTCGCTTAGCCACGTAGAGCAACAAAGTTCACGCCCGCAGACGCCGATTCCACCCAGCCGCCCGGCTTCCTGACGGAGGCTGATTTGTCGCATCTCCACACGAATACGGAATTCACCGGCAAGTATCTTGATGAGTTCTCGAAAATCAACCCGCTCTTCTGCAGAATAAAAGAAACTGGCCTTCATGTTGTCGGCCTGGTATTCCACGTCTGAAAGTTTCATGTTCACCCTCATTTGCCGTATGATTTCCCGGCAGCGGTGAAGGGAGGGAAGCTCACGTTTTTTTACTTCTTCTGATTTCTCCAGATCCCGGGTGTTGGCCAGGCGATAGATTTTGAGAATTTCCCCATCATTGGCCACGTTTTTCTTTTTCATCTGCAGCCGGACCAATTCACCCTGCAGCGACACATGTCCCAGGTGATGTCCGTTCTGAACCTCTACGATGACGGAGTCACCAGCATGCAAGTCAAGTTTTTCAATATTTCGATAGTACTCTTTGCGGCCGTTTTTAAAACGGACCTCGACCACGTCGAAGCGTTCAGAAACTGGTATATCCATGTTGGAGAGCCAGTCAAACACATTCATTTTATTGCATCCGCCGGTTTCGCAGGCACCATTATTATTACACCCTGAAACTTTCCCGTCTTTTTTTGTTCCGCACGAACATCCCATATTCAATCCACCTTTATATTCTTCCTGTTCAGCTGATTAATTGACTTATAATTCAAGCAAATCTACACCAATATCCCTTCTGAAATAGGCCTGTTCAAATGAAATGGGGCCAATGGCCAGGTAAGCATTTGCACGAGCCTGCTCAAGGGTGACACCTATTCCCGTAACCGCAATCACCCGGCCACCGTCGGTTACTACCGTTTCCCGGTCGGCCTTGGTTCCGGCATGAAAGATTAGTGCACCGGGTTGAGAATGGCCTGAAATCGTTTTCCCCTTGCTGTATTCACCTGGATACCCGCCGGAAACAATCATTACGGTGACGGCATATTCCGGTGAAAGGGAAATTGAAGTGTTCTTCATTTCGCCTTTCGCGCAAGCGATCAGAAGCTCAACTAGATCGGATTCGATCCTTGGAAGAACTGCTTCTGTTTCCGGATCACCCATACGGGCGTTATACTCGATGACATAGGGCTCTCCGGCTACGCTGATGAGACCAAAAAAAATAAAGCCGCGGTACGGTATTTTTTCCAGCTTGAGCCCCGATAGGGTGGGCTTGATAATTCGCGTCTTCACCTTTTCCATGAATGCGTCATTCGCAAAGGGTACAGGTGACACGGCGCCCATGCCTCCTGTGTTTGGTCCCTTGTCCTGCTCGCCGATTCGTTTGTAATCCTTCGCCTCTGGAAGTAGCACGTAATCGTCACCGTCAGTAAGTACAAAAACTGATAGTTCAATCCCGGAGAGGAACTCCTCAACCAGCACCCGGGCGCTGGCATCCCCGAAGAGGCGGTTGCCCAACATGTCATGAAGTACTGATTTTGCATCGGCCAGGGTTTCACAGATAATCACTCCTTTGCCGGCGGCTAGCCCATCTGCTTTTAATACAATGGGGAAAGAACACGTCTCGAGGTAGCGCTGCCCCTCAATCAGTTGATCTGCCGTGTACGTATTGGCCTTTGCTGTTGGAATTCCCTGCCGCAACATGAATTGTTTCGAGAAGTCCTTGCTCCCCTCCAATGCTGCTCCCAGTTTCCCTGGACCGACTATGAGGATGTGCTCAAGTCCATTGGTTGAGTGGAGGTAATCACGGATTCCGAGCACCAAGGGCAATTCAGGCCCTACGATTACAAGGTCAATTTGCTTTTCAAGACACGCCTTACCGATCCCTTCAAAGTCGTCTGGACGTACGGTCAGGTTTTGCCCCGCCAGTGCCGTCCCCGCGTTGCCCGGTGTGATGTAGAGGTTTGTCGTACGCTTGCTCTGCCTGATTTTCCAGGCCAGGGCGTGCTCGCGACCTCCATTGCCAATTAATAGGATATTCATGTGCCCTGAAACGCCAAAGATAATAAGGATTTCGGGGCTGCGCCTAGTTGGCGTATTCGCTCATGAATTTGATGCGCATGAGACGCAACTCCTCTTCACTGAAATCCGAATTATTAGAATCCGCCAGGGCTTCCGCCAGGTTGTCGGTTTCGGAATTGAGAAAATAGTCGAAGATGTGATCTTGTTTCTGCTCATCCAGGACATCATCGATATAGTAATCAAGGTTAAGCTTGGTTCCGGAGTAACAGATATTCTCTATTTCGGTAAGCAGGTCTTCAAAGGCGAGGTTCTTGGATTCGGCGATTTCCTCCAGATCGACCTTGCGATCGATCTGCTGAATGATGAAGATCTTGATTTTGGACTTGTTAACTGATGACTTCACCACAACTTCAGTGGCGGTTTCGATGTCATTGTCATCGATGTATTTCTGGATAAGTTCCAGGAAATCCTTTCCGAACTTCCTGACCTTGCCCATTCCGACACCATTGACGGCAGCGAGGTCCTCTTCGTTGGTAGGGTAGGTCGTTGCCATCTCTTCCAGCGAAGGATCCTGGAAGATTACGTAGGGGGGCAAGTTCTTGTGCCGTGCCACCTGCTTGCGCAGGTTCTTCAGCATTTCAAAAAGTTTCTCGTCGTAAGATTTGGAAGAGGCGGGTGCCCGTTCGGAAGAGACCTCTTCGTCTTCAACGGCAGTGGTAAAGTCGTGATCCCGGGCCAACTCGATGGAATGCGGTTTCACGAGAAATTTCTTTCCCTTTTCGGTCAGCTTGAGCACACCGATATTGTCAATGTCTTTTTCAAGGTATTGATAAATCAGGGCTTGGCGCACGACTGATTTCCAGAAGTCGGCTTCTTCCTCTCCGCCTTTCCCAAATATGGGCAAATCAAAGTGACCGTAACTCTTTACATATTCATCCTCGATACCCCGGATCACATTGACCAGGTGATTGAGGCCAAAGCGCTCGTTCGTTTGTTTAGTGGCTTCAAGTACGGTCTTGACCGCATGAGTTCCATCATACCGTTCACGCGGATGTACGCAGTTATCGCACGAGCCACAATTTGGCAGCATAAACTCCTCGCCAAAATAATGCAGCAACTGCCGCCGCCGACAAACAGGCGATTCGGCATAGAATTCCATTTCTTGAAGAAGTACGCGCGCATTTTCCCGCTCCTGAACTGTCTTGTCTTTGTTGAATTTTTCAAGTTTGTTCAAGTCATTGTGACTGTAGAACATGAGGCAAATGCCCTCCAATCCATCACGCCCCGATCGACCGGTTTCCTGGTAATAGCCCTCAAGTGATTTGGGTACATCGTAGTGAACGACGAACCGTACATCGGGTTTGTCAATCCCCATACCAAAGGCAATGGTTGCCACGATAATATCCACTTCTTCATTCAGGAAGTTATCCTGATTCTTTATTCGCACATCTGGATCAAGGCCAGCATGGTAGGGCGCAGCGCTGAATCCGTTGACGTTAAGGAGTTGCGCAATCTCCTCTACTTTTTTTCGACTAAGGCAATAGATGATGCCCGATTTTCCTTTATGCTCTTTCAAGAAGCGAATAAGCTGCTTTTTGGTTTCCTTCTTCGGACGTACTTCATAGTACAGATTCTTGCGGTTAAAGGATGAGATGAATACATCCGCCTCTTCCATTTGAAGATTCTTCTGAATGTCCAGTTGTACTTTGGGCGTTGCCGTAGCGGTCAGAGCAATCACTGGCAGGTCACCCAATTGGCCAATCATGGTTTTGATCTTACGGTATTCCGGCCGGAAATCATGGCCCCACTCGGAAATACAATGAGCTTCATCAATGGCGACGAGACTGATTTTAACTTTCTGCAGGAACGCAATATTTTCTTCTTTGTTGAGTGATTCAGGTGCCACGTAGAGAAGTTTTACGAGTCCTGCAATGCAATCCTTCTTCAGCCGGGTAATTTCACCTTTGCTGAGCGTTGAGTTCAGGAAGCGCGCGTTAATGCCATACGCATTAAGCTGATCCACCTGATTCTTCATCAATGCAATCAGTGGGGAGATGACAATGGCGAGACCTTCTTTGATCATTGCCGGCAACTGATAGCAGAGGGATTTGCCTGCTCCCGTGGGCATGATCACGAATGTATTTTTTCCGCTTAGAATATTCCTGATGACCGTTTCCTGGTTTCCCCTAAACGTTGTATATCCAAAATACTCTTTCAGTTGAGCGCGTAACGTATCCTTATCTTCAGCCACAATCATAGGTTCCTGAGTCGATTAAATCCTTACATTTGCCTTCCGCAATCGATAGAAATTGAAAGGTCATTGAATATACTAAAAAATTCGGTAGATCGTCAATCCAATTTTTCGGTTGGCAGGAGTGTTTAGGATGAACGGAGGGAACGCCAAATTGTTATCTGAGGCTTTAAATGGATAAGAATCTGTACGTGGTATTGATGGCTGGCGGGATCGGAGCGCGGTTTTGGCCCTATAGTCGAAATGCAAAACCTAAGCAGTTCCTGGATGTTCTAAATACCGGAAAAACCCTTGTGCAGTCAACGTACGAGCGCTATCGGTCCATCTGCCCACCGGAAAACATATTTATAGTCACGCACGAGGAGCACGCCGGTCTGGTAGCGGAGCAATTGCCCATGGTAAGTGCTGAACAAGTGATCCTGGAGCCCATGCGTAAAAACACGGCCCCTTGTATAGCCTACGCCGCGAACCGTATTTTCCTGCGCAGCCCAAACGCAGTTATGGTGGTAAGCCCTTCAGATCACTTGATTTTGAATGAAAAGCAGTTCCTCGAGACCATTGAAAAGGCAGCGGAGCAGGCCAAGGGACAGGATAAACTGATCACGTTGGGGATTAAGCCATCGCGCCCTGAAATCGGATACGGGTATATTCAGTTTTTGGAGAGTCAAGCGGAACTGAAGAAAGTCAAAACATTCACAGAGAAGCCTGCGCTGGCGTTGGCGAAGACCTTCTTGGAGAGTGGTGATTTTGTGTGGAATTCCGGAGTATTTGTTTGGGGGGTTCAGGCCATTCTCACAGCGTTTCACCGATACCTGCCTGAATTAGCCGAAGCGTTTGAGGAAATCCGCCCCCGCATGCACACGCCCGATGAACGAAGTTTGGTTACAAGGGTTTATGGGCAAACCAAGAACATGTCGATTGACTACGGTGTAATGGAGAAAGCCGACAACGTTTATGTCACCCTTGGGGACTTTACCTGGTCTGACCTAGGCTCATGGGCATCGCTCCACGAAGCGTCTGTTCGCGACGAGGAAAACAATGTGGTAAGCGGGGAAGCGTTGGTCTATGACACACGCAATTCCGTGATCAAAGGGCCACCGGACACGTTGATTGTAGCGCAGGGCCTCGATGGGTACCTCGTCGGTGTGTTTGATAATGTGGTGATCATCTGCGAAAAAGACAAGGAAGAGCTTTTTCGCCGGTATGTAAATGACCTGAAGACACGGCCAGATGGTACCGATTTTCTTTAGTCGTCGAATTAACTTCCGGCTTTTTGCGAAGCAAAGGATTTCTGCCTTACTACTTCGTAGATAGCAACTCCGGCAGCAACTGACACATTCAGTGACTCAATTTTCCCTTTCATGGGTATTTTAGCAAGGATGTCTGCATCCTTCATTAAAGCAGGAGAAATGCCATCTTCTTCCGAGCCAAACAAAAGTGCCGTGGGCACTGATAAATCCACCGAGTAAAGATTCTGGCTGGCCTTTTCAGTACAAGCAACGACCTGGATTCCGTTATCCCGAAGTTCTTTCATGGATTGTTTCATTGACTTAACCCGGCAAACCGGAAGATGGTGTAATGCGCCCGCAGATGTCTTGATGGCATCGCTGGTGACCGGTGCATTGCCCTTCTCCTCAAAAACGATGGCGTCGAGGCCAGCGCATTCGCATGTTCGGGCAACCGCACCAAAATTTCGGACATCAGTAATCCGATCCAGCAAAAGAAGAAAAGGAACCCGTCCTTCGCTGTATGCATGATCGATGATGGCCTGCATGGATGCGTATTGGATTGCTGAGAGGTAGCCAACAGCACCTTGGTGATTTTTACTCGTCAATCGATTAAGTTTTTCTGGAGGCACCCAACTGAACGGGATATCCTGATCTTTTAATGCACCCACCAGTTCCTTCATCAAGTCGTTGTTCACACCCGCCTGAAGAAAGACCTTTTCAATGTGCCTCCCTGATCGCACCGCTTCGATCATTGCGCGCGTTCCGTAAATCAATTCACTATTTTCCATGGGGTGCTCTCTATTTCCCAAAAGTACTCGGAATATGTGTATTCAGGTGAGAAACTTGTAATCCGCTCGTTGCTGCCAGCCGTTAGAAGCGACTCTTCCGCCAGAGATCAATTGTCTGATACCAGTATTCACTGTATCCCTTTTCGCGGGCTAACACGGAGTGATCAGGATGGTATACGCTTCCCGCTTTCGAAAAACTAAAGGATTGTCGGGGGTTCTTGTAATTCCAGTATTCGTATTGGCCATCGACCTGGACTTCGTCTGGCTGGCCAAAGACAATAAAGAGCATCCCCCGATCTGTTTTCCATCCTTCCTTGAAAGAGGTAAAATAGAAATTGGCATACTCCACACGCTTGAAGTAGCTGCGCATAAACGTTCTTGCTCTTTCCTTGTCTTTCGTTATTTCAAGAATGATTTTGTCAAACTTTGTTTTGTCTTCCCCGGCAAGCCCAAGCGCATCATTTTCTTCACGCGTGGTCACAAACAAAAGTGGTCCCTTCAGGTCGCCAAGCTTATTATACTTGGGATAGGGCATTCTTTTTATCAGGAACGAGAAACCTTCTGCCGACGCGGTATCTTCTTGCGCAAGATACAGTCCTTCTTTAGTAAAGGGACCCAGTTCACTATTTGGATTCGCTGAAAAGGTTGAGTCGGGAAAGAGGAAGCGATCCATTTTTATTTCCTTGACGACAAAAGGGGGTGATGGCGTAGGAAAGTTGTCCTTGTAGTAGGAAAAGTGAATGGGCTTCCCCGAACCGCTGCCCCGGATGAAATAGGGACCATCTGGCCACAGGTAGGAGGCCCATTGCTTTTCGCCGTTGTATTCGAGGTATCCATTGACTGGATGATGACCTTCAATCTGTTTGAAGAAGAACCAGCTTTTTCCGGTCCCAACACTTACTGCTTTGACGGTCAGGAGCCAGGGTTTGACAGGCTTGCGAAAAGCAAATCTTCCCTCATTCCAGGTACTCGCTACGGAGATCGTATCTGTTGGCCTTATCGTAGTGCCTTGCCGTTGCGCGTATGAATCTTTCTTTTCCCATTTGAGAAGGTAAGTTGTAGCCACTGCGTTGTTGCACCGAATCCGATAGAAAACAACCACGCTGTCTCCCTGACTCAGGGGCCTCATCTGAATTACAATTTCGGTCAGTGGATCATACCAATAGTTGAAGTTAACCGAATTGATTGCCTGACCGCTCGCCGGTAGCTGAATCAGCAAAAGCCACACCAAGGTGCTTATTCTTGAACTTCTCATTGGATATGTAAAAATAACGAAGAAAGAAATAGAAACGCTGCACCGCTAAAACAGCTATTTTAGCGCGGCATGTCCAGAATATATACTACCGAAATAGCCTCTGACCAGCTGGTTTCAGATAACCCGCTTCACCAGCGGCTGCTGAAGCCCTACATCGCAGCAAAGCAGTGGATCGGCGGTGATATGCTAGAGGTCGGTTGCGGAGAGGGCAGAGGGATCGAATACTTGCTGCCTTCAGTAAAGTCCTATTCGGCGATCGATAAGATTGAGTCTGCAATCGAGGACCTTCGCCGACGGTTTCCGACCGGGAATTTTGTTGCTGGCAACTTGCCACCCTTGCCCTATCCGGATTCCGCATTTGATTCGATTGTGAGCTTTCAGGTCATTGAGCACATTCAAGACGATGCCTTCTTCTTGAAAGAAATTCATCGTGTCCTCAGGCCCGGCGGGGTCGCGCTATTGACTACACCGAATCGCCCACAGTCGCTATCAAGGAATCCCTGGCACATTCGTGAATACACGTCCGACGAACTGATCGAACTCGCCAGAAGATTTTTTCCTTCCGTTGAGATGAAAGGGGTTTCCGGTAACAGCAAGGTGATGGCCTATCACGATAAGAACAGGGATTCCGTCAGCCGCATCATGCGGTGGGATATCCTGGATCTTCAGCATCGGCTTCCAGCCGCCATGCTGCGGATTCCGTACGATTTGCTGAATCGGCTCAACCGAAAAAAGCTTCAAAAAAATTCAGATGGCCTGGTAACCGGCATCACAGCAGAAGATTACATAATAACAGATCAGCAGGAGATCGCTTTGGATTTGTTCCTGATCGTAAGAAAATAGAAATCAGTAATTATCACGATCGTCATCACGGACCTGCAGACCGTCCAGAATTTTCTGATAAGAGTCTTCAAATCGCTTGGCAAGGTCTGGTTGCCGGTATTCATACAAGATGCGTTGCAACTCGCCAAGGATGTAAAGATTGCGTCGAACATCCATGGAAATGCCAGTGTATTTCATGGTTTCATAAGCCAGCATTTCCTCGGCTCGTGTTCCCAACACGGTTGCTATTTCCACCCCCTTGGCGTTGTCTCCAGCGCGGAAAAGGAGTTCAATGGTTGAGACTGTGGTAATATCAAAGCGCACGCCGATGTCCGGCATTTTTGTCAAACTGAAATTAAGGACTTCTTTTCCGCGTGCGGTGTCTCCTTGATCCAAGATGGCCTCAGCCAGTGAATTCAAAGAACCACGATGGTTCTGAACAAAGCCCCTGTAGTCCTCATTATAATACAGATTTGGATTGTCGAGTCCGCGGTAGCCAAAGTCATTCAACATCTTCTTATAGGAAGATTCAATGTTGACAAGGTTTTCCCTGTCGGCGCGGTTATTCCTCACGGGAAGGACACGATACGCATTACCTTCCTGCACCACATAGTCACGCATTTCAAGATTCAGCTGTGCCATCGATGTGTTATTCAGATAGATTGGTCGTTCCCAGTTGCTGCTCACCAGCACATCAAGAAAGGCCAGGTCCTTTTTTTCGAGGGCTGTTCCCTTAAGGCGGAAACGCATTTGATCGACGACCAGGCTGTCCATGCCCTTGGGGATTATGCCTTTGGCCAATACATCCGCGCGGTCAATATTCAGTGTGAAGACTTTGCTCGGCACGATGTTAGTCCGATCATAGCGCAGCTGGGGGTAATTCTTCTTGAGCAGGTCGAGGTATTGGGGAAGGTCCATGCTGGGAATCTTCAAATCCGTAAAATAGAGAACATCATTCGGACCGCCTTGGCGATAATGCTCTTTCGTAAGTGTGTACTTAAAGGGTTCTGATTGATTTTGTTTCAGCATCGACTGCTCAATGTACCAGTCGGTGTTATAGTAACTGAAGACTACGACGCGCACATCCGTACGATGTCCCTCCACCTCTTGCGCATACCACAACATGAACGTGTCGTTGTCTCCGCCCGTGTAGATGATTCCGTTTGGATCGCACGAAGAAAGATAGTTCTTGCCAGAGTCAACGGAAAAGAAGCGATTGCTTCGATTGTGATCGTCCCAGCCCTGGGATGCCATCAAGAACGGGGCCGATAAAGCGATAGCGGTAGCGGCGACCGCGCTAATTTTCATGTTTTTAATGTACTGATTGAACAGTGCCACCATGCCGATTACGGAAAAACCGATCCAGAAAGTGAAGGCATATGTTGAGCCGGAATAAATGTAGTCTCGTTCACGGGGCTCCACGGGAGGTGAGTTGAGGTAGACCACGATGGCCACCCCGGTCATGACAAAGAGCAACCCGACGACGGCAAAATTCTTTGTGTCTTTGAGGAACTGATAGAACATGCCAATGAGGCCCAGCACGAATGGAATCATGAAGTAGTTGTTTCTGGCCTTATTTTCGGAAAGCTCCTGGGGAAGTTTCTCAAACCATTCTTTCGGTCCGAGCCAGTCTGCATCCTGGATATCGCTGGTGCGGCCGGCAAAGTTCCACATGAAATAGCGCATATACATGTGGCCGATTTGCTGGCGGAACATATACGCGATATTCTGAGAAAATGTGGGTCGCTCTCCTTCTTTTAGTCCAATAATACTGCGGTACTGCGCTTTGTATTCCGGACTCCACGCACGCGGCAGAATTGTTTCCTGTCCTGGCTCATAAACGTAATCAAGCTTGTGGTCGGTAATTTCATATTTGTCTTTTCCCTTTGTATACACTGCTGACTTTTCTTCCAGATCAATGACCTTGGAAGTGAAATAGGGCCCATAAAGCAGAGGACGACTGCCGTATTGTTCCCGCTTCAAATAGCGAACAAATGACATAACATCCTTCGGTGCATTTTCGTTGATGGGCGTGTCGAAGTTGCTTCTGATTACGATGGTGGCGTAGGAGCAATAGCCAACCAGAATGAAGGCCGTCGACAAAAGAAAAGTATTAAGCAAGGGTTTATTCTTCTGGTGTGAGTAACGGATGCCATAGACCAGACCCCCTACAAGCATGAGGCAAAAGACAATCACGCCTGAACCAAACGGGAGACTCAGGTTATTGACAAAAAATAGTTCAAAATTTCCGGCCAGTGATGGAAGACCCGGAACGATAACATCATTGATGAATATGACAATTGCTCCACTGACGGCCAATGAGGCAATGATTCCCCATTGGGATGGGGTGTATTTTTTGAAATAGTAGATCAGACCCAGGGCAGGTATTGTAACCAGATTGAGCATGTGGATACCGATGGACAACCCCATGATATACGCGATAAATATCAGCCATCGGTTGGCAGCACGTTCATCTTCGATGACCTCCCATTTGAGGATGCCCCAGACCACAAATGCCGTAAAGAATGCTGACATCGCATAGACTTCTGCCTCTACGGCTGAAAACCAGAAAGACTCTGAAAATGTGTAGGCCAGCGTGCCAACCAATGCGGCGCCCATAAGGGTCCAAATCTGCCCCTCGGTCATTTCCTCGTCCTTTTTTACGCCCAAAAGTTTACGCCCAAACAAGGTAATCGACCAAAATAGAAACAGGATGGTGAATGCGCTGGCAAGTACACTAAGAAAGTTTATCCAGTACGACACCATGGTGACGTCACCGAGCGCCAGGAATGAAAACATTCTTCCCAACAACATAAACAAGGGCGCACCGGGAGGGTGAGATACTTCAAGCTTATAGGCCACGGCAATGAACTCGCCGCAATCCCAATAGCTGGCTGTCTCCTCGAAAGTAAGCCAGTAAGTGACCAGTGCAATGGCAAAGGCGAACCAGCCGCCGAGGTTGTTAATTGTTTGAAACTTCATGGATATCAGGCAAAAACTTTAAGGGGCGAAAATAGTCAATCTGTTATCAAGGGCGCTGAAATATTACCAAAAACATACCAGCAGGCGGGATGCACTTCAGTAGACAATGCAGTAAAAGACGAGCCAAAGGAGAAAAATGGGGACGTAAAACCCCAGTACAATGATCCACGCCGGCTTCATTTCTTTGCGGGTGAAGTGGGTAATTCCTACGGCGAGGAGAAACCAATAGATTGGCTCAAACAGATTCAGCGCTTTCAGGGGATAGCCATACTCCGGCGGTAAGGATCGGTAGTCGGCTAAGTTCATTAACGATAGGGGATAAAACGCAACAATATCGTAGTAGATCGGGTTGGTTTGAATGAACTGAAACCATACAATCTTAATCAGTTCGGGGATGAGGAAAACAAATTCGGCCACCAGAACAACTTTCCAGCATTGGGAGAATGTAACGCGGTACCCAAAGAGGAAGCAACCGACCCATATGACAAACCCCAATGCTGTAAATTTCCAGGCGTAAATGAGCGGGATGGACATGTATTGCAGGGTGCTCCGTAGGTAAAGAATCGATCCCTGAGGCTGATCAGCCATGAACTCAAAGGCGGCCGTTTCGTTCTCAATCATCGACTTCTTGACAAACAGCAAGGCCAGTGTCGACAGGCACAACAGGAGAAACAATTGCCGCTTCGAGGCGGAATAGATTGATTTCTGTTCGTCGGCGATGGACATAGGGATTACTGGGTCCGGGATGTTAATTTTGCGGCGTTGAAAGATACAGGTAAAATAGTATTTGCGGTTCTTCTTGTGCTGGACTTCCAGGGTACGTCCGCCCAGGTCAAGAAAGACACAACGCTCATTCTCATAACAAATATTACAATTCAATTGGAGGCTACTCAGGCCTTGAACGATCTCTATAACTTTAAGTTTGCGAAGGCTGAACAACAGTTTCGGTGGTTTAAGCAAAAATATGCCTGGCATCCACTTCCTTATTTCTTACTCGGGCTGAGCGAGTGGTGGAAAATTATGCCCAAGCTGGAAAATCGTGACCACGATGACCGGTTTCTTGCGTACATGGACAGCACGATTCAGATCGCGGAACAATTGCACGAAAAAGCTCCTGAGTACCGGATCGAAGCTGCATTCTTTATGGCGGCAGCCTACGGATTTAAAGGGCGGCTTTATTCTGATGAGGACAGAAAGGAATGGAGGAAGGCAGCCCTTGCTGGAAAGCGGGCACTCCACTACCTGGAGGAGTGTAAGGAAATGAATTATCTCAGCCCCGAACTTCTATTCGGCGATGCACTCTACAACTATTTTTCTGTTTGGGTCCGGGAAAACTATCCGGCACTGAAACCGCTCCTCTGGTTTTTTCCCAAGGGAGACAAGGAGCTTGGACTAAAGCAGCTTCGGGAAGTTTCGTACAACGCTTTCTATACTCGGACTGAAGCCATGGTCTGGCTGATGCGAATCTACAACAGCTATGAAAACAAAAATGAGCAGGCTCACCAGTTGGCTGAGTACCTTTACCAGACCTACCCTGACAACCCTTACTTCCACCGGTACTACGCACGCATGTTGTATACACGGGGCATGTTTACAGAAATGGAGCGAGAGTCGAAATCCATCCTGGCCCGCATTGATAGCGGGGATGTTGGGTATGAAGCCACCAGCGGCCGATACGCTTCATTTTTCCTGGGTCAGCTGGGCGAAGCCCGACGCAGGCCGGAAGATGCCAGGAAATACTACCTAGAAACGATACGTTTCGCAGAAGAAGGAGGAGCAACCAAATCCGGGTATTATCTTTATACCCTTATCGCGCTCGGAGAGATTGCCAATCAACAAGGAGACAAGGTGTTGGCGCGCAAGTATTTCGAGGATGCTAAGAAGAAGGCTGGACGCAAAGACGAGGCATTTAAAGATGCCAAGCGGAGATTGAAAAACCTGGAAAAAGGAGACTAAATTACATGTTCAATTGAAAAAGAAAGCATTAGTAACGGGTGTAACCGGACAGGACGGAGCCTATCTCAGCGAGCTCCTCTTGAAGAAGGGATATGAGGTGCATGGCATTAAGCGCAGGTCATCGCTGATCAATACGGCGAGGATTGACCACTTGTATCAGGACCCCCATGAATCCAACCAGCACTTTCAATTGCACTATGGCGATCTGACCGATGCCATGAACATCACACGAATCATTCAAGAGGTGAAGCCTGACGAAATCTATAATCTCGGGGCAATGAGTCATGTGAAAGTATCTTTTGAGGAGCCGGAGTACACAGCAAATGCCGACGGCGTTGGGGCGCTCCGTATTCTGGAAGCCATCCGCCTGTTGGGATTGACGAAAAAAACAAAGTTCTATCAGGCCTCCAGTTCGGAGTTGTATGGACTTGTCCAGGAAGTACCGCAATCGGAGAAGACGCCATTCTATCCACGGTCACCCTACGGGGTAGCCAAATTGTATGCTTATTGGATAACAGTAAATTACCGTGAAGCCTATAATATTTTTGCCTGCAACGGGATTCTATTCAATCACGAGAGCCCTCTTCGCGGCGAAACGTTTGTCACGCGAAAGATCACTCGTGGAGTCGCGCAAATCGCGCTGGGCCTGGGTGAAAAAATATTTGTAGGAAACCTGAATGCTCAGCGTGACTGGGGGCACGCGAAGGACTACGTCGAAGCCATGTGGCTGATGATGCAGCAGTCGGAGGCAGATGATTTTGTTGTTGCAACGGGAAAGACGACTACGGTCAGAGACCTGTGTAAGATGGCCTTCGCTGCCGCCGGCATTGCGGTTGCCTTCCAGGGATCTGGCGATAAGGAGCAGGCCGTAGTGGTTAAAAATTCGAATTCCGGTGTTGATATTAAGGCCGGCCAGGTGGTCGTGGAAGTCGACCCGCGCTATTTCAGACCCACGGAGGTTGATCTGTTGATTGGCGATGCCTCAAAAGCGAAAGCCAAGTTGGGATGGGAGCCACGATATACTTTGGAGGAGATGGTAAAGGAAATGGTGGCATCAGATCTTGAGGTCTTTCGGCGGGATGTTCACTTGAAGCAGGGCGGATATAAAGTCCGGCGTGGCACGGAATGATGGAAGCCGCTTCAAGAATCTTCGTCGCAGGTCATCGTGGAATGGTGGGATCGGCGATTGTTCGAAAACTGGAGAAGTCAGGTTTTAAGAATCTGGTGCTTCGGACCTCCGCAGAACTGGATCTTCGCGACAGTGCGGCTGTAGCGGAATTCTTTGGGAAGGAAAAACCTGAATACGTTTTTTTGGCGGCGGCAAAAGTGGGAGGGATTGTGGCCAACAATACGTTTCGGGCCGAGTTTCTTTATGATAATCTGATGATCCAGAACAATGTGATTCACCAGGCCTATCGGACGGGTGTCAAGAAATTACTTTTCCTAGGAAGCTCCTGCATCTATCCAAAATTGGCGCCACAGCCGCTGAAGGAGGAGTCTTTGCTCACTGGGTTATTGGAACCAACCAACGAACCTTATGCGATAGCCAAGATTGCCGGGATCAAAATGTGCGATGCCTACCGGAGTCAGTATGGCTGCAAATTCATTTCTGCGATGCCTACCAATTTGTATGGGCCGAACGATAATTATGATTTGACAACCAGTCACGTTATACCGGCCTTGCTGAGAAAGTTTCATGAAGCAAAGACTGCCGGGGCAGAGAAAGTAATTGTTTGGGGGACAGGCACGCCACTCCGGGAATTCATGCATGTTGACGATCTCGCGGAGGCGAGCCTTTTCCTGATGGAGCGATTCAATGAGCCCGGATTCGTTAACGTCGGAACAGGGTCAGAGCTTTCGATAAAGGAGTTAGCGGAGTTGATTAGCCGCATCGTCGGTTTACGTGGCCGGATTGAATTTGATACGACCAAGCCGGATGGGACCCCGAGGAAGTTGATGGATGTGGGGAAATTGAAGTCCATGGGTTGGGATGCTATGCTCACACTTTCCGATGGACTGGAACGCACGTACAAGGAATGGCAAGTTGAAACAAAGAAATAGTATACCTTGGAACTCAGAGATCTATTGGTCACGCCGTTGATCATTCTGATTGTCTACTGGATTGCATATTTGGTGCGACCCTATTTTACAGACAATCTCAATCGACATTATTTTCTGCCGGCACTGACGGCAAGAATTTTCTGCTCCATTGCTATTGGTTTTCTCTATCAGTTTTACTACCACGGCGGGGATACATTTAATTACCACACTTTAGGTAGCCGGGTAGTATGGGATGCATTTATGAAAGATCCCGAAGCAGGACTGAGGCTTATTTTCTTTGGCCTTGAGAGCGAGGGGACTTATGAGTATTCATCACGAATTCTTTTTGTTAGGGATCCAGGTTCCTATTTCATCGTTAGGATTGCTTCAATTTTTGACATATTAACATTCTCAACGTACTCGGCAACCGCTATACTGTTTGCCACTGTTAGCTTTGCTGGGGCCTGGGCTTTCTACCTTACTTTTTATCGGCGGATACCGCTTCTTCATTTGGAATTGGCATGGGGCATCCTGTTTATCCCTTCCTTGGTTTTTTGGGGATCAGGTATTTTGAAAGATACCATTGTTCTTTCTGCTATCGGATTTGCGGTGTATTGTTGTGACCTCCTTTTTATTCGGAAGTCCAAAAGCATCTGGGCAATGACGGGAATCTTTTTATCGCTGCTGGTCATATTTGCAGTAAAGAAGTTCATTTTGCAAGCATTAATACCGACCATGCTTCTGTGGATCTATTTTCACAACATAGTGGCCATCAGAAACTATGTTTTGAGAATAATGATCCTCCCCCTGCTCGTCGGCCTTATTGGGTATAGTGCATACTGGTCAGTTGTTAAAATAGGCGAGGGTGACAGCAAATATGCCGTTGATCAGCTTGCGGAAACGGCCAGAATTACGGCTTATGACATAGGCTTCTTTACCGGAAAGGATGCAGGCTCGCGATACTCATTGGGCGAACTTACGGGTAGCTTTTCTGACATGCTTCAAAAGGCTCCGGCGGCCATAAATGTCTCGCTGTTCAGGCCTTATTTATGGGAAATAAGAAATCCGTTAATGCTGTTCTCTGCGCTTGAAAGCCTTTTCTTCACTGCCTTCGTACTCTATGTTCTACTTAGAAGCAACATTAAGATCATCTCGACGCTGAAAGACCCCGATGTCATTTTTACACTGACTGTCTCTTTGATTTTGGCATTTGCTGTGGGGATTACTTCTTATAATTTCGGAACCTTGTCCCGATACAAAATTCCCTTGCTTCCCTTTTTTGCAACAGGACTGATACTCATACTTCAGTACTCAAAGAGCGAAAGAAAGTTTCCGGTATTGGATACCACGGAATAACGTTCCTGGACAAGTTTTCTTCCTTCTGTCCCGAGTCTCTTCCGTAATGAAGCATCCTCAACGAGTTTGCTTAGGGCATTCACCCAATCTTCATCGGTCGAGGCTAAGTAGCCAGTCTTACCATCATCAATAATCTCAACATTTACACCTACAGGGGTAGCTACTGCGGGGATCGCAAGGGCAAAATACTGGAGAATCTTAAAACCGCATTTTCCTTTGGCCCAATCGTCATCCTGAGGTATAGGCATGATGCCGATGTCAAAAGTGAGCAAATCACTTATTTCACTTTGTTTATTCCATCGAATAAACTTTGATCTTATCAGATTGAGCGATGGCGATCGGTCTGCGATGAACACAAACTGGACATGCTCAAAGCGTCTTTCGATCTCCTGTAAGCAGGACTCTATAGAAGATAGGAAAGGAATGGTAGAGTGGGATCCGGTCCATCCAATGTAGATTGAATTTCCTTTTGTAGGAATAGAATACAAGTTTGGATTGTGATGATTTATCGTGTCTATCGTGGTCGGGTTTACCATCACCTCACTATTGTATCGTCTTGCAAAATCTGCTAGGAAGCTGTTGCCAGTACTTATTCGAAAACTCCATCGACAGATGTGATGTACCTTCCCGGCCCATTTAAAGGCGGAGATCCATGCGTTCTCTTTTGATGTATTGGGTAACCAAATCGCGTCATCAAAATCATAGATGACGCGCTTTCGCAGGATCTTCGTGATCACATATTCAAAAAACGGAGGGCCGATGGGTGTCACTTCTCTATAGAGAAATACGAAATCAGAACTTCTGATCTTGAAAACATGGTAGATTCTCCTGGCGAATCCTTTGATTACGCCCATAGTCTTTAGGATCAGGTGACCCTTCTGATATAGGATCGATTGGCTACGCATATTGAGAAACGGATAGTAGGTAAGGTGATAACCCTTTTCTTTCAGCACCTCGTGGTATTGTTCAAACCGAAACCTTTGGCCCGGCACGACACCAAGAGGGTAGGGAATCAGAAACGCAATACTAGGGCCGCTGTGCGATCGCATGCCAAAATGGTTGTTGATTGCTGAAACGGATGTTCACAAATCCGGAGGCTGAAAGAAGTTCTGCTATGTCGTTCTTCGTGAAACGTTTCTCAAGAGGAGTGCCAAAACGGTCAAGTGCGTCATTTCGCATAATTTTGAAAGTCTTATCGCGATAATAGAACAGGGGCAAGCGAGTGGCCATTGATTGAGTGAGAGGCAATCGATAAAGGAAAGAAGAAAGCCGTGCCATAGGCCAGTAAACAAGGAGGGCAATCACTTCACAAATGGCAAGCTTGGGGTAGGTCGGCATCTTTGAGATCACGAGCCTTGCCCTATCCGTTAACGTGAAAATTAATCTAAAGAATTTACCACGTTGTTCCAGCGAGTAATACAGATACACGAGGAAGTACCCACCAGGTTTTACCTTATCAAAACAGCATTGTAAAGCTTTCAGCGTATTGGGGACATGATGAAGCACGCCCAGACTGTAAACGAGGTCAAATGATTTTTCAGGAAATGGTATCCTCTCCACCGAGGCTTGCGTGACCCTAGTGTTCGGACAGTTTCTCAAAAGTCGCCTGGCTACGAAGACAGCGTCGCTTGGGTCAATAGTCTCTATGAATTTCATGCGCTTGGCCAGGTAATAGGCCCAACGTCCACTTCCACACCCAACATCCAAAGCGATCAGCGATTTGTTTTGGTCCGGTAACAAGTCGAAATAGTTACTTCCAATAGTCTCTATTTCGTTTTCCGTAAAGGATGAGAATATTTCCCACTCTTTGCTAAACGACCGTATTGTGGGATGATCAATATTTTTATCATTGTCAAGAAATGAGCACAGTTCTCCGTATTCATCGTGAAATATATTAAGAGGAGTGGATGCGTAAGGAACCATAGAAGACCACAAATTGGAATGATCTCATTAAATTATCAAGAAGATAGTCATTTTCGTACCTTAGAACCGATTTTGTAAAAGAAATTGGGATGAAGATGCATTATTTTGAGATTACGCCACGGCGCAGCCTTTCCATTGATCTAAAGGAGTTGTCAGATTTTGCTGAGCTGTTCTATTTTTTTAGCCTTCGGGATATCAAAGTGAAGTACAAGCACGCGGGTCTAGGCATAGTATGGGCTGTTCTACAGCCATTGTTACTCATGCTTATCCTTTCCTTGTTCATGGGTCAAACACTTGTCAAGGATTCCGGTGGAATCAATTACTCTGTCTTTGTCTACTCCGGGTTAATTCTTTGGTTTCTTTTTTCTACTGGTGTTTCGCAAGCGAGCAACAGTTTGATCTCCAATGCTCATATTTTGAAGAAGATATATTTTCCAAGATTAATTGTCCCCGTATCAGCCATTTTCGTCGCGCTCTTTGATTTTATTCTGTCCTTTATAGTCATGATTCCGATGCTCATCCTTTTTGACCAACCAGTAGATTGGATGAGTGCGGTTGTATACTGGCCAATTGCCATTCTGTTATGCCTTGTGGCTGCGTTGGGCCCAGGTTGTTTGTTGGCAGCGCTTAATGCCAAATACAGAGATTTTCGTTACACTGTGCCATTTATTATTCAGTTCTTGTTCTTCATCACACCGGTCATATACCCCGTGAACACCGTCAAGTATGATTGGATCAGATATCTACTTTGTTTGAATCCGATGCATGCACCCATTGCACTTTTTCGAATGCCATTCGCGGGCCAGCAGACAGAAATGTTGATTCTTGTATTGAGTACAGGATCTTCCTGTCTCTTCTTGTTGTGGGGTCTCTATTATTTCAAGCGTAGCGAGACTTTCTTTGCCGACTTTGTGTAAGTAAAGAAATAGAATGACGCCCATACTGGAGATCAGAGACATTGGAAAGAAGTTCCGCCTAACGCATGTTCAGGAGCCCTACATAAGTCTGCGAGATCAGTTTTTTGGGTTTTTGAAGAGAGGCCATGAGCGCAAGGAGGACTTCTGGGCATTAAAAGGAATAACTTTCAATGTTGACCCGGGTGAGTCCATTGGCATTATTGGAAGAAATGGCGCCGGCAAATCAACTTTACTTAAGATTCTCTCGAAAATTACACCTCCCACTGAAGGTAAAATCGTTGGGAGAGGAAGAATTGCAAGCCTGCTGGAGGTAGGAACTGGATTTCATCCGGAACTCACAGGACTCGAGAATATCTATTTGAATGGTTCCATTTTGGGAATGAGGAAGAAGGAGATTGATGCAAAGTTTGATGCGATTGTAGACTTTGCGGAGACTGAGAAATTTCTGGACACTCCGTTGAAATACTACTCAAGCGGAATGCAGCTTAGGCTTGCGTTTTCTGTAGCCGCATTCCTCGAGCCCGAAATATTGGTGATCGATGAAGTCCTGGCGGTTGGAGATGCAGAATTTCAAAGGAAGTGCCTGAAGAAAATGGAGGACGTAAACAAAGGCGGAAGGACAGTACTTTTTGTCAGCCACAATATGGAAGCGGTTAGGAGCTTTTGTTCGAGGGGCTTGATTATCGATCAGGGAAAGTTGCAATTTGCGGGCGCTTCCAACCAAGCCATTCAGCGCTACCTTGAAAATTTATCGCAGGAGCAAAGAAGGAAATTTTATCCTCCGAGCCCTGTTGAGGGAAAGGATTTCTCACTGGTCGGATGCGAGGTAGGGATTCCTGATGGCACCGCGATTTCCAACGGGGATACTATTCAGGTGCACTTCGAATTACTGAATCAAAGCCGTAATAAATTTTCTTTATACCTCTTTGTATTCCGGAATGAGTCGTTGGCTTTTGTTTCATCTGACCTGCACCAACCGGCATGTGATTCAATTGGAGAAAGTGAGCGCTTTGAAGTGACCTTTAGTATTCCACCTTATCTATTAAATCCGGGGCATTGCAGGATTGGCCTAATGATTGCCGACTTTAACGGCAATACGGAGCAATTCTTCAATCAAATGGATTTGTTGAGCTTTGATGTGGAAGAGAATGGGTATCGGAGAGGTAATAGATACTCTCTGGGGTGGTCCGGTGCTGTAAGCCCCATATTGAAAATAGAAGCCAAACGGAATTGAGATGGTGCATGATCAAAACCGACTGATCAATTTCCTCGAGGATAGATTGGCTAAATCATTTACCCACTTTCTTCAACGAAGGCGGGCCGATTTAATCAAGAATATTGGATTGAAAAGAAACGGTGCTGGGGCCCCACGGGCTTTGATCATCTATGTAGCCAACGCGGTACCCTACTATGTTACAGGAAATGTTTTTCGTTGCCCGGTTATTGATTCCCATGCCATGTACTGGGAGGCTGCAGAAATGGTTCGTATCATGGTGGAGAATGGCTATGTCGTTGATTTTGTAGACTGTTTCAGGCCAATTCCAGAGATTGAGTGGGAGCGGTATTCGGTAGTCGTGGACGAGGGGAACCATTTGGTTGAAGCACCGGATCTCCCAGGGCAAATAAGGGCCTATTACTGCACGGGCCTTCATTGGCGCTTCCACAATGAGGCCGAATTAAGGAGGTTGCTGGAATTTGGAACAAGAAACGGGTTGCTTTTGCCTGCCTCAAGAGTGTTGGCTCCTAATTTTTCCGACCAAAAATCAGATTACATTTTCTGGTGGAGCCATCTGGAATGGATGAAATTTTTCCACCCTTCATCGAACAGGCAGGAGATTACAACGAGCGTCACGTTTGTGCCGAACAGAATTGATCGTGATCATACGAAGAGAGAATTTCTTTGGATGGGCAGCCATGGAGCTATTCACAAAGGCCTTGATCTTGCGGTCGAAGCCCTGAGGTCATTACCTGACGTGAATTTTCATATTTTTGGACCTATTGACAACGAGCGCCGCTTTTTTGATTGGCTTAAAATGGAAATGAAGCGCAACCCTGCCATTCATTTTCATGGACCTGCACAAATATCTTCTGCAAAGTTTCAGTCAGTGATTAAAAATTGTGTGGGGCACATTTATCCGAGTTGTTCAGAAGGAGGGCCTGGGTCAGTAGCTCAAACGTCACACTTTGGAATAATTCCCATTGTAACTCATACCGCCAATGCCCGAAGCGGTTCATTAGGCTTTACCATTCACCGCGACAATACGAATGATATTATTGCCGAAATCTCGACGCACGTAAAGCACTTGATTAGCCTGACGGACAGGGAAATTCAACAGAAGAGTGAGGAATTGATAGATTTTACAAGGAATATCCATACTAGGGAGGCCTATTCAAGTTTCTTCAGGCAATTTGTTGAAAGAATCAAAACGAATCCAAAACCATCAGCTTATGTATAGCAAAGAGACCATTGAGAGAATCTACTTGACGAAAGAGGACTTCATAAGAATTGAAAATGAAGTCAGGTTTCAGGAGCATCTTCGAAGATATTCAGCAGTGAGGAGATTCTGTTATGGCAAAGTCCTTGATTTTGCGTGCGGTTGTGGCTACGGATCCTATTTGCTTGCAGCAAATCCGGAAGTGAGTTCGGTTACAGGATTGGACATAGATGAAGAGGCGGTCAAATGGGCCACAATGCATTTTGGTCACCCTAAGGCGAGTTACATTTTCAGCGAATGCCAGAAAATCCACAAGGAGTTTGATGTATTAGTTTGCCTTGAGACTGTGGAGCACATTCGGGATATTCAGGAAGTGGTAGCGCTCGCAGAACGATGCCAGTTTAAGCTCCTCATCTTGAGTTTCCCGGATAAGAAGTCAACGCATTTCAATGCATTTCATTTTCATGATTTTGTACTCCAGGATTTGATGGACATGTTCCCAAACTATATTCTCTTTCATGAATTTAAACTTGTCGATGTTCAGTTTGTGCTATTCGCTCAAAAACCGGTGCATGCGCCAAGTCATATTTTCCGAAACCTTCATGATCTGCACTAATTCTATTGTATCCTAAAGGAGCCCATGATCCCTATTCATGCAACGTATGTAAGTCCGGAAGCCAATGTTGAAATTGAAAAGGTTCTTCGGTCCACCTTCTTAAGTGAAGGATCCATTGTAAGATCCTTTGAGCAACAATTGGAGAGTGAGTTGATGTTGAAGAATTGCGTGACAGTAAATTCGGGAACTTCGGCACTTCACCTGGCTTTAGTGCTTGCTGGTGTGAAGGAAGGTGATGAAGTCATTCTCCCCGCACAAACTTTTGTTGCTACGGGCTTGGTGATAGTCCAACAAAAAGCGCTGCCCGTATTCGCTGACATAGATTACAAAACAGGAAATCTCGATGTTGAATCTATAAGACAAAAGATTACGCCCAAGACAAAAGCCATAATCCCAGTTCATTGGGGAGGGTATCCTTGTGATATGGATGAGATAATCAAGTTGAGCAAGGAATACAATATTATCGTCATTGAAGATGCGGCTCATGCACTGGGGGCCCTTTACAAAGGTCGCGCCATTGGGAGTCTTTCAGATTACACATGCTTTTCCTTTCAGGCCATCAAGCACCTAACGACTGGTGATGGAGGTGCCGTATGCACTCCTGCCGAGAAGTACCGGGTAGCTTTAGCGCAAAGATGGTTTGGGATTGACAGAAGCCTTTCTAACATGTCCGATGTGGGTGAGAGGACTTACAATCTCCATGAATTGGGATATAAGTACCACTTGAATGATTACTCGGCTGCGCTGGGAATAGCAAACCTGCGAGGTCTTAAAGACCGCTTAAAGAGGAGAATTGAAATAGCGGAACTGTATAGAAGGGAGTTGGCCAAATTCGATGGCATTACGCTGTATAATTACAAGGATGACCGGCAAAGCGCCTATTGGCTTTTTGGTTTGCATGTTAAGCGGCGAATTCAGTTCATTCATTCCATGAAAGCCAAAGGGATTGTGACATCTGTTGTTCATCAGAGAATAGACAGAAACACTGTTTTTGGCGGATTGCGTAAAGATTTGGTGAATCAGGAGGCTTTTGACCAGACACAGATTAACATTCCCATTCACGATCAAATTGACATGGAAAAGGCAATGTATATTGTAGAGGCCATTAATGCGGGATGGTGAAATAGGAGTATGACGAAGATGAAAATATTGATTTTGGGTGCAACTGGATTTGTTGGCAGGAACATCCAGGAGCGCCTTACCTTAGAAGGAATTCCCTTTGTCAGTTCGTCCAAATCGGACGGGCATGATTTGAGGGATTACAGGAAAGCAGTAGAGCTGATCGCCTCTGTTTCACCGGACGTGATTATTAATTGCGCAGCTCACGTTGGGAGCCTTAACTATGTTACGGAGCGCGCAGCCGATGTGGTGCTGGATAATAGCAGAATGATCCTTAACCTGTATGAAGCGGTCGCAGCCTCAGCTAAACATTCGGTGATTATTAATCCTATTGCGAATTGCGGTTATCCTGCAAAGGTGGAAACCTATATTGAGGACCAATGGTGGGATGGTCATCTTCATCGATCCGTGCTTTCTTATGGCTCTACAAGAAGACTCTTGTGGTCAGTGGGTGAAAGTTTCTTTATGCAATACGGGATGAGGAGCCTTTATCTTCTGGTTCCCAACATGTATGGTTCCTTTGATTCGACTGATCCGAACAAGGCACATGCCCTGAATGCATTAATTTCAAAATTCGTGAAGGCCGAAGCAGAAAAGCAAT
>JANPES010000360.1:0-6092 GCA_031423035.1 Cyclobacteriaceae bacterium
CCAAGCCGGTAAAACTCAACAAGCCATTTACCGATGAAGAGATGAAGGAAGTCATCGAGCACAATAATTAGCCGGTACACCAAGAACTTTGTCAGCTCCTTTCTACCGCAAACAAATCCTGACTATTTCATGACTGCTGATCCACGTTACCCGATTGGGAAGTATGCCGCGAAGGAAGTCATATCTCCCGAGGAACTAAAAGACTTCATCGAACGAATTTCCTCCCTCCCCTCCCGCCTCGAATCTGCCATCAGCGGACTGTCCCAAATCCAATTGGATACACCTTATCGTGACGGCGGATGGACGGTCAGACAGGTCATTCACCACATCGCGGATAGCCACATGAACGCGTACATCCGCGTCAAGTGGGCGCTCACGGAGGAGTCACCGACCATCAAGGCATACGATGAAAAAGGCTGGGCCGCAACACCGGAAACATCCGGCGACCCCAACCTGTCCATCGCACTCATCAAGGCCCTGCATGCCAAGTGGGTTATGTTGCTAAAGGGGCTTTCACCCACAGACCTTGCCCGGGACTTCATTCATCCTGCTACCAAACGATCCGCCCGTCTGGATCAAATGACGGCCATGTATGCCTGGCATGGTGATCATCACCTGGCGCACATCACAGAACTCAAAAAGCAAAAGGATTGGTAAGTGACCTCCTATATTCCTCCTGCTCTTCTCTTCAATAAGCATCTCGAAACGATATACCCTTCCCTTATCCGAAAGGTTGCCTTTCGATCGCCCGTGCGGGAGCGCATCACCACGCCGGATGACGATTTCCTCGACCTGGACTGGTACAGACAGGGATCATCCCGCTGTGTAATCATCAGCCACGGGCTGGAGGGTAACACCCAAAGGAGCTATATGCTCGGCATGGCCAAGGCTTTCTTTCAGGAAGGCTATGACGTGCTCACATGGAATTACCGCGGATGCAGCGGCGAAGTGAATCGTCAGCTTCGTTTTTATCATAGCGGCGCTACCGATGACCTTCACACGGTGATAATGCACGCTGTACCAAATTATGAATCGCTTTACCTGGTCGGATTCAGCCTGGGTGGCAACCTGACACTCAAGTATTTGGGCGAAGGGTTAGCACCTAAAATGATTAAAAGAGCCGTTACCATTTCTGTTCCGTTGAACCTACATACAAGCTGCCTGGTTCTTTCAAAAGCATCCAATTGGGTATATGAGCGGCGGTTTTTGCGAAGCCTCAGCGCAAAGGTAAAGGCGAAGCCTGGACTTCGTCAGCATGTGGATGTCAGCAAGCTGGATGGCGTCAAGTCACTGTTCGAGTTTGATGACCACTTCACTGGCCCCCTCCACGGCTACCGGGATGCGGTCGATTACTATACACAATGCAGTTCCATTCATTCCCTTCCCGAAATCAGTATTCCCACCCTTGTGGTAAATGCCAAGAACGATCCCTTTCTTAGTTACGACTGTTTCCCTGTTCAGTCATATCCGTATGTGAAGCTGGAATTTCCCGAGCGGGGTGGCCATGTTGGCTTCGCCCGGTTTGGCAATAATGGTTTATATTGGTCTGAGATGAGAGCACTTTCCTTCATTGGTTCGGTATGATGGTCAACCGGTACTCCCTGACCTGCAATGCCCAATCCGTTGCCGACCGGTTTTCTATTGACGCAACGGAAGCCTATTCGCCGCAATTCAACGCAGCGCCAACCCAATTGCTTCCCGTCGTTACACAGGAGAGCCAACAAGGGCTTTCCTTTTTTTATTGGGGCACTCCGCCAATATGGGCCAATCAGAAACCGCTGGGCGAAAGAATCATCAACACGAAGGCAGAACTCATTCCTGAGAAATCAGTTCTCAAGAAGAAACTTAAATCTCACCGTTGCCTCATACCCGCGGATGGCTTCTATGTCTGGAAGCGTATCGGAAAGAAGTCCGCTGTACCCTATCGGTTTACGCTTCCGGACAAAGCGATCTTTGCCATGACCGGCCTGTGGGAAGAATATGAAGATGAAAAGGAAGAAAGTCACCATACATTTACCTTGATCACAACAGCCGCCAATGAATGGGTGATTCCATTCAGCGAACGTATGCCGGCCATTCTGCTTCCTGAACATGAAAAGAATTGGCTGGCTTCCGCCGATGAATTGGAATTGCTCCCACTTCTGGCCCCCTATCCTTTACGGTTGGATCACTATTCCGTTTCTGCGTTGGTCAATAATCCGGCGAGAAATGATCGTGCGGTGGTACAACCGGCGCCGCCTGCCGATCAATTCGGGAACCTTACTTTGTTTGACTAGGAGTGAACATCAGAATCCGTCGCCGTCTTCCTTCTTTTTAGGAGGTGCGTCCTGGGATTTCTTTTTGAACAGACCACCCTTCTTTTTCTTCGGCTGCTCTGGGCCATTTACATCCGTAAGCGTAGCCGGCGGAGCCAGTGCTGTTGAATCGTTCTTGGGCTTCTTGCTGAAGATGTTCTTGAAGAACCCAAAAAAACCCTTCTTTTCCTTTTTTGCTGCCGAAGGCGCTTCCTTTTCTTCCGACTTCTTCTCCAGCGCAGCCCGCACATCGGGGAGTACCAGCATCTCACGGAAATACCACATGTAGAGGTCCTGATCCAGGTTGTATTTCTCTTTTGTCTTGGTAATGGCGTAGATACTATCCCCCTGTTCGCTTCCCATCTGCGAAGCGGCAAGGCTATCGGGTGCATCCGACTCGGCCAATTGAAATTCGTTCTGATTCTTCAGTGAGTCTGGCTGCACTGGGTAAACCGGCGTCATCTCCACGGTCTGCATTTTGCGGTACTTCTTTCTGTAGGACTCCGGCACGGCGATGAGGTACTTGCCTTTACTGGCCGTATATACCTTCGGGGTTGAGTCTGGCTTGAAATAGCTGAACTTCTGCCGTACAGCCTCCTTATCATAGATGAATGAACTCTGATAGGCAGGGCATACCAAACGCTGCGTACAAGCGCCAAGCAAACCGAAGAAAGCAACCAAGAGGATACCCCGGGACATGGATGGATTAATATGCAATCAACAAAAATAACGAAATAACCCCAAGTAATGCCTTTCTGCAATCAAAAGTAACCAGCATAAGTATCTGATATATAGGTCATAAGCCATCAAGGCTTAACTTTTGACTTTTAGCTAATCCTTTAACAACCAAATCATAAGACTGATCAATCCACAGCCTGACCAGGTTTTCGGGCACATTGGGCTGAATAACGACCGTTATCCAGTGCTTCTTATTCATATGGAAGCCCGGCTGAACAAAGTCGTAGGTATCGAGAAGACCGGCACCCACTTCCGGATCAACCTTGAGGTTTATTCCTTCAAATGTCTCGACGTCGGTAAGGGCAAACATTTTACCCATCACTTTGAATACAAGCGTATTGCCGTCAAACGGGAATTCCTCTGTCACCCCCCGTTTCCCCAGGCAATAGGACCGGAAGGATTCTACGTTCAAAACAGGAATCGCTTGGCCAAAAGGTAGACCACCGCGAGTAGGAAGATGGCGATAGAAATCTTGTTGATGCCGTGCATGACCCGGATGTTTATATTGGTAGGCCTTGAAGGATCCTTTTTCCGAAAGAAATACCCACCCACTTCGCCCATCGATAGGAAACCCCGTAGGGAAAACTTCTTTTCATTTTGAGGTTCATTGCTTTGCATAAAACTTTGCTATTTAAGGTCCACCCACACGCCATCTTCACGAATCAAGCCAATCAGTTCATCCACAGCAAGGTGGCTGAACACATTCTTCTTTACTACTTCTTTTCCCCGATACAAGGTTATCCGTCCAGGTCCTGAACCAACATATCCATAGTCTGCATCTGACATTTCCCCCGGACCATTCACGATGCATCCCATGATGGCAATCTTCACACCCTTCAGGTGGTTTGTGCGCGACCTGATTTTAGCTGTAGTCTCTTGTAAATCAAATAGTGTTCTCCCGCATGATGGGCATGAAATGTACTCGGTTTTGGAAATACGTGTACGGGTAGCTTGAAGTATATTGAATGCCGTATCATTAATCACTTTGTCAGGTCCACAGTTTTCAGCGGCAATAAAAACTCCGTCACCAAGCCCGTCAATCAATAAACCGCCCATGTCTGTCGCAGAATACAATTGAAGCTGTTCCGGGGTCAGGTCGCGGTAGGCTCTCCCGATAACGACCGGAGTCGAGCATCCCTGATTGATAAGGTCAACAAACAATCTTCGCTGCTCTGCATAGCCGTGCCGGTTATAGGTATCGATAAGCAGAACCACCGTTGGGTCCATCTTGATGGCTTCAAGCAGATCGTTCGACAAATCCGCCAGGCAGGCATACACAAGGTTCAATTGTCCGGATCTTTCAACACCCCTCAGGTAGTCAATGGCCCGAATAAAAGGATATGCCCTGACTTGGTCTTTTCTCTTCAGCCAGGTTTTGTGGTTGTAAATCAATCCCAATGTACCGGGAATTTCAAAGTCTATGGATTGATCGCCGAGGAATATATAGTCGCAGGCCATATCGGTAAGATTCCATTTATCCAGTGGTACCGAGTAGTGATAGCCCAAGGCAAACAGAGAAGCGTGTGAAATTTTTTGCTTAAGGGAAAAATCGGCAATCACCCGAGGAACCTGGTGGCCCCCAAAATTTGCAACCTCCCGCGTTACTCGGCGGGTATAGGCAATCGGGTTGATGGGATAGTTTGAAATTTCCGGGATGGGATCATGGGGAAGCCGATCGGCATAGCGACTGACCAATTCCTTACAAACAGGGACCTCAGCTTCCGGTTCTTCGGTTAAGGACACGCGAACGGTATCGCCAAGGCCGTCTTCCAGCAGGGATCCAATACCGACTGATGACTTTATCCTTCCATCTTCGCCATCACCAGCCTCTGTTACCCCCAGGTGCAATGGATAAGGCTGAAATTTCTCCTCATCCAGTTTTTGCACCAGCAACCGATAGGCCTGAATCATTACTTGCGGGTTGCTGGCCTTCATGGACAGCACAATGTTGTAGAACTGAAGGTCTTCACAAATGCGAAGGAATTCCAGCGCTGATTCAACCATCCCCAACGGCGAATCGCCATAGCGGCTCATGATCCGATCGGAAAGTGATCCGTGATTTGTTCCGATCCGCATCGCGGTACCGTATTCCTTGCAGATTTTTACCAGTGGCGAGAACTTGACGCGTATCCGATTTAACTCTGCCTCATATGAGCTATCCGAGTAGTCTATCTCTTCGAACTTTTTCTTATCGGCATAGTTGCCCGGGTTAACCCTTACCTTCTCTACGATTCGAGCCGCAAGCTCAGCCGCATTCGGTGTGAAGTGAATATCTGCAATAAGCGGCACCAGATAGCCCCTGGCGCGCAGTTCCTTCTTGATTTCCGCTAGATTCTGTGCTTCCTTGAGACTTGGTGCCGTGATGCGCACATACTCGCATCCGGCGTCCACCATACGAATGGTTTGCTCAACGGAACCGAGCGTATCCATTGTGTCTACCGTTGTCATGGATTGAATGCGGATGGGGTTATTTCCGCCCATGGCTACGCCGCCGATATTCACCTCACGTGTGACCCGGCGTGAGTAGCTGATCAGGCTGTTACAATATTGCCGGACTTGGTTTATCTGAGCTTCCACTATTCAAATCATATCCAAAATTAACCCTATTTCCTCTAAAATGTTTTCAGCCGGTCCGCATTGGGTTCAATTGGGCTATAGATCGCCCAGTTGCGGCCGAATAATGATCTCTTCCACAACGCTGCGAGGTGAAAGCAAGTAGGCTCCGTAAACCGCATCAGCCACATCTTCCGGCTTCATGAACCGCTCCTCCGGATGCTGAACAGCATCCCAACTGGAAGTTCGTGTTGCGCCGGGCAAGACCGCCGTCACCCGGATACCGTGTTCCTTTAGTTCTTCACGCAGAACTTTTGAAAAACCAAGTAAGGCAAACTTTGAGATGGCATAGGAGCCGCCGTTTGGATAAGCCTTGATGCTGGCAATCGAGCACATGGTAAAGATATGGCCGCGCCTGGTCCGCTTCATTTCAGGTGCAATGCCACGCGTAGTATAATAGGCACTATACAGATTAGACTCGACCATGCGCTCGAGTACTCCTTCCGG
>JANPES010000361.1:0-4021 GCA_031423035.1 Cyclobacteriaceae bacterium
GCTATCAACGCGCGTTCCCTCCTATGAAATGTCCTACCGGTCCGCGCAGCGGTACCGGTACCCCGCGGCTATCAACGCGCGTTCCCTCCTATGAAATGCACTCCACCCTGCACCACGACCCGTTCTGAACTGCGCTCGTGCGACTTCCTCGGGGTACCGGAACGCGCCTAACCTCGCCTACGGCGAGGTGGCGCGTCCGGTAAGACATTCCATAGTAAATAGTGTACACTTTTCCTGAGGGCTTCATCAATAGCTTCAAAGTGATCCAAATTCGCTTTATGTTCCGCAATGCGTCTGCGAACCTATTCAGTTTACATCCTTGTCAATCGTCGTCATACTGTATTTTATGTTGGGGTGACGAACGATCTGATGCGTCGTGTATTCGAACACAAAGTAAAATTGAACAAAGGCTTCACATCAAAATATAATTGCGATAACCTGGCTTACTATGAGGAATTCCAGGATATCCGCACCGCTATCCATCGCGAAAAACAACTGAAACGGTATAAGCGAGACTGGAAGGAGAACCTAATTAATCAAATGAATCCCGATTGGAAAGATCTAAGCGATGGCTGGTACGATCCAAGGGAATTTGAACAATTCATCAAGTAGGATCACTATGATATGCCCTTTCCTAAGAAATGCCTTCCGATGGACAATCTGGAGGCGCCTAGATGAATTTTCATCTCCCAAAAGCAGTGATTTTCGCTATATTTGATAATGCCCTCGGTACACCCCAGTTTCGAGTATGATATCTTCATCAGCTACCGGCAGAATGACAACCGGTCGGGGTGGGTGCGGCAGTTTGTGGAGGATTTGCGGGAGGAGTTGGGTGCCACACTGAAGGATCCGGTTAACATCTATTTTGACGAGAATCCGCACGATGGGCTGCAGGACACGCACCTTGTTGACGAGAGTCTGAAGGGGAAGCTGAAGTGTCTCATTTTTATTCCGATACTCTCCCGTACGTTTTGCGATCCGAAGGGTTTTGCCTGGAACCATGAGTTTCTTCCGTTCTGCCGCATGGCCCGTGAGGACGGCCTGGGAATGGTGGTACGGTTGGGAAACGGGAACGCTGCAAGCCGGGTATTACCCATCCTCGTTCACGACATTGATCCGCGCGATAAGCAATTGTTTGAAAAGGAGACGGGCAGTGTGTTGCGGCCGGTCGAGTTTGTGTTTCGTTCCCCAGGAGTTAATCGGCCACTAACGCCGGAGGATGAGCGCGGGGAGAATCAGAGCAAAACGATTTATCGGGACCAAGTAAACAAGACGGCCATTGCGATTGAGTCCATCGTCCAGGCGTTGGCGACGAATGTCCCAGCCGAGACACTTAAGGCATCTCTACCTCTTGAATCAGTCCCAGCTTACCAAGCCTCAACTGGCCTAAGTTGGTTCTTCAATGAAGTTAAGCGACGAAATGTATTCCGGGCAGGATTAACCTACCTCATCGTCTCTCTGCTTATGATTCAGGTGCTGGCCGTTCTGGCACCTTACCTTGATTTTAATAAAGAGAACATTCGGTTGGTAGGGATTGTATTGGCTATTGGATTTCCGATGGCGGTAATGCTAGCCTGGTTATACGAGATCAGTCCACACGGACTTATCAGGACCACATCTGAACAAGCCTATGTCAACCCTCTTCCGCCATACCGCAAGAAGCCTCTTACGAGCTTACCCCTTGTGGTTGTGCTCATTATGGCAGTAATTCTAATGGGGGTGTATATTTTGATTCTCATGGGTGAGAAAGAAGATAGACCTCAGATTACCATAGGTGTACTCGGCTTTGAAAGTCGGAGTGACCGCGAGAGTGACCGGTATATTGCGGAAGGACTAACGGATGACATAATTAACCGTCTGATCATCATCCAAAGGTTCAGGGTTACATCGGACACCAAGATCAAACAAACCCCGGAGATTCAGGCAACAGCCGGAATCATTGACGTTGCGCGGAAACTAGAGGCTTCCCTGCTACTTATGGGCAGCGTTGAGCGCACCGCAGATTCAGTAATTGTCCGTGCGAGGCTCTTTGATATCAACAAAGAAAGTTATGTCTGGGGTAGAACCTTCGAACGAACGCCAGCAAGTTTGGTAAGCGTGCAATCGGAGATCGTACAAGGCATTGCCGATCGTCTTGATATCGACATGGGTGCAATTGAGGAGCTAAGGGTGAATTCGAAGGCCACAGAAAGTGCGACTGCCTATGATTTCTATTTGAAGGGGCGCAGTCTCTATTACAAATATCAAGAATCTACCAACGATTCCGCGATCGTTCAATTCAAGGAAGCTATCGCTCTGGATTCCAACTATGCGCGCGCTTGGGCTGGTCTCGGTGATGCCTACGCCCAAAAACACGGGCGCTTCGGACGAGAATTTTTTTGGACAGATTCCAGCCTGGTTGCTGGGCTCCAGGCCGTCTCACTTGATACAAATCTTTCCGAAGCATATAAAGCTGTGGCGATCGCTTATGACTATCAGAAACATTATGAAAGGGCGCTACCCTATTTACAGAAGTCAGTGGAACTCAACCCCACTAACGATCGGGCAGTGGGCAATCTGGGAACCAATTACCTTGTGCGGGGGGATCTGGTCAACGCGTTGATATGGGAGAAGAAAGGTGTCGGAATGAATCCCCACAATTGGATTCCTTACCAGCTTGTAGGCTGGATCTACCGCCTACTCGGTGATTTGAGTGCAGCCGAATCGTGGCTAAATGAATCACTTGAATACCACAAAACCTACGATACCTATGAACTACTTGGATACACCTATGTGGCTCAAGGTCGCAAGCAAAAAGCCATGGACCTCATTCCAGAACTGGTAAAGCTGGATACCGAGAACACCCGTGTACTCGAGGTCGCAGGACTGATCGCGAACTTCGCCGGCGATGTCAAGACCGCTGAATCCTATTTTGTAAAGTCCATTGAACGAAATCCCAACTATAAAGACGACCGCAATACTTTTAGCCCGATCGGCCTTGGGCAGATAAGATTAAACCAGGAAAACCGTGTGGAAGCCGAAGTATATCTCTCTCAGGCGATGAACAACTTGATGGCCGAGGTCTATCAGGGGTCGGAGAGCATGGATCTGCCCTATTATATAGCCGCCATTTACGCTATCCGCGGCAACAAAACACTCGCCTTGCAATGGCTTCAAAAAGCAATTGATCGCAACTGGGTGGACTATGCCCAGATTGTGCACGGACCTTACTTCGTCAAGTATCGGACTGACCGAGAGTTCTTGGCCAAAGTAAAAGAACTCAAGGCAAGGTCTGCCAAGATGAGTAAGCTGGCCGAAGTTCATTGACTTAGAGCTTACGCGGAATAATATATTTACTGCCGCTAACCGGAGGCGGAATACTGGTATCCAGTGGACCAGGGCAATTTGAAATGTTGCTTTTGTCAAAATTTCCACTGGTAGCATGTATCAGTCCGGACATCACAGCCGCCGCCATGGATGTTCCAGACATGAAAATGTATTGGAACTTGTATTTTAAATTCGGCCCAGGATGATTTGCTCGCCTGCTTTTCAGGTACACAGAAAGTACCCTTGAACCGACTTCAACGTATTCAACCTTATCACCGTAGTTTGAATAGGGTGCGCAACCTTTCGCACAATCGACCGCCCCTACGGTTATTACGTATCCTAACCCTTCAGGATCATCAACGCAAGCAGGAAATGCTCTATCAGCATTGCCACTATTGTTTCCAGCCGCTATTACCACATAAACTCTTTTATACCGTGCGAGATCCTCAATCCACTTCTTCGTCCAAGCATCCTCTGTGTCACAGTCCACACAATAAGTCCCAATGCTCATATTGACAACGTCCCCACTGTTTGCCCGGATAAAAATATGACTGAGACCAGCAGCCAGATTACCCCAACTTCCTCTTCCCGAATGATCAAGTACCTTGATTGGAACCACCTTGGCACCTGGTGACACGCCGATGCTTATTGTAGCACGATTGTAGACTGATGCCGGAAATGGTGGTCCGCCCGTATGATGACTCCCCGGCGCAAG
>JANPES010000362.1:0-3357 GCA_031423035.1 Cyclobacteriaceae bacterium
ACCGGTGTGAATGGCGCATTTTTCCATGTGCTTGGGTCTACAGGCTGCCCATCGTAGTGAACGTAGAAGCAGAGGGTTCGCTGGGCGTTGGCCACTTTGCGCTCACCATAAACGATAGGTGGCGCTCCATCCAACTCTAAAAGCTGCATCGAAAAGCCACGTGCATCGAAAAGGTCTTTTATCATTGTTGCATTCTTCCTGATGTTGACCAGATCCGATGCATGGTTGGGTAAAGCCAGCAACTGCGAGTATGTGCTAAGAATGGCGGGGCCTTCTTTCTTGATCCAGGAGCGGCTGGCTTGCACAGCCTTGTTTTGTGCCTGCAGGGCCAATGGGAGCAGGAGGAGGAGTATTATTTTCTTCATAGTTTTATTGGGGCGGGTCCACAAATTAGTGAATGGGTTTGAAATTCCCGCGATTAGCGGGATGCCTGTGCTCCTTCGGTATGACGTACTTCCCGTTCCTGTAATTTTTGGATGCAGTCGTTATGTAAACTTTAAGATTCTTGGCCGTCAGCACAGGTGTTCCGTTGAAAGACTCATTCACATAAATACACGAACATGGACATGTCACATTTGAATTACTGGGCTATTTTGGTCTCCGCCCTTTCCACTTTCCTGATTGGCGGGCTTTGGTATTCACCTGCGCTATTTAGCAAAGCTTGGATGCGGGAGAATGGCTTCACGGAAGAGAGTCTGAAGGGCAGAAACATGGCGAAGATATTTGGGCTTGCCTTTGTCCTTGCATTGATTTCTGCCTTCAACCTGGCCATGTTCCTTGGCCCGGAAGCCGACCTTGCCTTTGGTGCCGGTGCTGGTTTTGCGGCCGGCTTCGGGTGGGTAGCCACGTTTCTTGGTACCTACTACCTGTTCGAGAGTAAGTCATTGACACTCTTTCTTATTAATGCCGGATATGGGATTGTTTCGCTTACGGTGCAGGGAATAATCCTTGGTGCCTGGAGGTAATCGGACTTGGCGTAAGCGGTCGAAGGATAGTGGGGGTTAATCGGCTCCGTTGTAACTTCGCCCATGATCAAAATTCTTGACATCGGTCAGTTCAGGCAGTTGGATGCGCACACGATCCAGCATGAACCGATTGCTTCCATCGACCTGATGGAACGCGCATGCAAGGCGTTTGTCAATTGGTTTGTTCTTAAGTTTGATGCAACAAGACGAATTACTATTGTTTGCGGAACAGGGAACAACGGTGGTGATGGTTTGGGAATTGCACGGTTGCTCCATGAAAGGGGGTATCCGATCAATGCGTGGCTTGTTCGTGGCGGGAATGAAACAGCAGATTTTTCCATTAATCTCAAACGCCTGGAAGGGAAAGTAGAGATAAGAAATTTTGTATCGACAGCCGAGATATTTCCCGAGTGTGACGTGCTCATCGATGCGCTGTTTGGATCAGGCTTGACTCGCCCTGCACAAGGCGAATACGAGAAGGCCATCAACGCGATGAATAACTCTGACGCCATTCGCGTAGCTGTTGACATCCCATCCGGGTTGTTTGCCGACCAGCATTCAACCGGTCCAATTGTAAAAGCGCATCACACGGTAACTTTTCAACTCCCAAGGCTTGCCTTCCTGGTTCCCGAGAACCACGCTGTTGTCGGCGAATGGCAGATTGTAGACATCGGCCTGGACAAGTCGTTTATTCAGTCATGCGAGGCGTCACGCTACTACATGACGAGAAAGTCTGTGCGCAAGATCTTGATGCGGCGGGATGAGTTTAGCCACAAGGGGGACTATGGACATGCGCTGTTGATCGCCGGAAGTCTTGGTAGGATGGGTGCAGCTGTGCTGGCAGCACGCGGAGCGTTGCGCGCCGGAGCTGGATTGCTCACCGTCCATGTTCCTGGGGGTGGGAATTACATTCTCCAAACAACGGTCCCGGAGGCTATGGTCTCTCTCGATCCGAACGAAAATATTTTCTCACAGGCTCCGTCTTTGGACGGATGCAATGTTGTAGGAATTGGTCCAGGCATTGGGCAGTCCGAAGTTACGGTTGCCTCACTTCGGGATGTCCTTGAATCAGGGAAACCGATGATTCTTGATGCGGATGCGCTGAATATTTTGGGCGCCAACCGTGAGTTGCTCAACCTTGTTCCACAGGGGAGTATTCTGACGCCGCATCCAAAAGAATTTCAAAGACTGGTCGGCTCTTGGCCGAACGATTTTGACCGCCTCACCAAACAGCTCGCGCTGGCGCGTCAGCTTCAAAGTGTAGTGCTTGTCAAGGGGGCACACACGGCCATGGCAACGCCAGAGGGGAATTTGTATTTCAATTGTACGGGAAATCCGGGAATGGCAACGGGAGGCAGCGGCGATGTGCTTACCGGAATTCTCACGGGACTTCTGGCACAGGGGTATTCGACTACCGATACCGCACTATTGGGGACTTACCTCCACGGTCTTGCTGGTGATCTGGCTGCTCGGGAAAAAGGAGAACACGCGCTTATAGCCTCAGATCTGATAGAATTCTTGCCTGCAGCCTTCAGAACATTGACATAACAGAGGCAAACGCCCAATTTCTACTGAATATTGCGTCTGTTTTAAACTTTTGGCCTACTATTTGCGTCTAAGGAGTATATAAACAGCAATGAGATCGCTCAAAACTCTGTTGGCAAGTGCATTACTGATTCTGCTTACGTTCATGGCGTGGGGGCAGTCATCGGATCAATTTGCGATGCCGGGCAGCGACCCCCTGAAGTCTGTCCGCGTGTACCCCAATCCTGCAGTAGATTTTATAAGCCTGAAGTTCGAGCAGCCCCTGGCTAAATCGGTCACCCTTGAGTTACACTCCATTATCGGAAATTCCCTTGAAGTTGAAAGCGAAGTAATTGATGACTTCGAAGTCCGAATTCGTGTTAAAGATTTGCCGTCGGGGTATTACGTGCTGGATGTAAGGATGCCCGGTGCATCTCACAATGCCTTCAAATTTCTGAAGCGCTAATCGCTGCTTAGAAAGTTAAATTCATCACGACTTCTTTTTCCTCGCGTAATACCTTGACCGGTACGGTTTGGCCTTTCTCAAATTTTCCGAGCGCGTCCATGTAGGATTCCATGTCTTTGATGACCAGGTCACCAATCTGGATAATAATATCCCCCGTGAGAATGCCTGCCTTTTGCGCCGCCTTGCCTTCTGATACGCCATCCACTTTCAGGCCCGCGACTTTAGCCGAATAACTCGGCATTACGCCCAGGGTGACTTTGAAGGCACGTGAACCACCCATAGATTTACTTTTTGTGGTGAGGTACGCTAGTTTTGGTGCTGAGTCCATGGATTCAATCACTTTGATGATGATATTGAGCACGACCACCTCCCCATTGGCATTGATCTTTTCCACATCATCGG
>JANPES010000363.1:0-6943 GCA_031423035.1 Cyclobacteriaceae bacterium
CGATATGCTGTCCCGCATGGCTTAATGTAATTCTGTTGTGTGGAATCCTCTCTACGTTTTCGACCAAACACACATCAAATCATCAATCTGCATTGCCCCTTCCGCGCCCCAGGCCTATTCTCACGTGGCACAACTTTTAGGACCTCTGTATCTAAACAAAACAACCATGGGAAATCTCCTCTACATTATTGCTGTTATCCTTGTCATTAGCTGGCTCATTGGATCGTATGGTTACGGTGCCGGCGGATTGATTCATTCGCTGCTGGTGATAGCCATCATCGCTGTTCTGGTCAATTTCATTGGTGGGCGAAGGAAAGCATAACCTGTTCTTGCTGGTTCTGCATTGATTTTAGAAACCCGTTTTGACAAGCAGGAACATGAATACTTTCGTTGATCATACACCGTACTATAAACGGCTCTGCTATTCCATGCTTTGCATTGTGTTGCTGGGATTCCTTCTCTACGTGGGCAAGGAGATCCTCGTACCTTTTCTTCTCGCGACCATGCTTGCGTCATTGTTGCTTCCGGTCAACCGGTACCTTGAGAAAAAGGGGTTGCCACGGGTGCTTGCAATCGCGTTTTCCCTGACGTTTTCCTTGCTTGTGATTGGTTCGTTGATTTATATGCTAGCCAATCAGATAGCTAATTTTATGGATGATCTGCCGACCATTCAGCAGCGGATGGACAGCCTGCTGCATGTGGCCCAAAAATGGTTCCGGTCCAGTTTCGGTGTCACCATACGTGAACAGAACCGGTATCTAACCGAGTCTGCCGCCCAGATGAAGGAGTCGCAAGGCGGCATTCTGCAGCAAACGTATGGTACATTGACCGATGCGTTTTCCTTTTTCGTCCTAATTCCCATTTACTGTGCACTAATCTTATTTTACCGCGACATGCTCAGGAAGTTTCTGGTCGACGCCTTTCACAGTAGTGGCGCATCCGATGTAACTGATATTTTGAAAGCGTGCCAGTCAATATCGCAAAGCTTCATTATGGGCTTGTTGATTGAAATGGCTATCGTCTTTGCGCTTAACGCGACTGGTTTTCTGATTCTTGGAATCAAGTACGCGATATTTCTGGCCCTCGTCTCGGCGATACTAAACCTCATACCCTACATTGGTATGTTGGTGGCCAATGTATTTTGTATGCTGATTACCCTCATCTCGAGTGAAGCAATGCAGGTCAGTGATGTGGTGTGGGTGGGGATTATCCTGGCTACTGTTCAATTGATAGACAACAACATTCTCATGACTTTCGTTGTGGGCTCCAAGGTTCGGATCAACGCACTGGTGATGATTATCTGTGTATTAATTGGTGGCGCGCTGTGTGGCATCCCAGGCATGTTTCTTTCTATCCCTGGCGTTGCTGTACTAAAAGTGATCTTCGACCGTGTTGAAGAACTCAAACCCTATGGTATGCTGCTTGGTGATGACAGGATGAGTGTCGGGTTGAAAGCGAAAAGCTAGCGGCTCCTTTTGGATGGTGGAGGGGGCGTGTACGTTTCGTCTTAACGCTACCATTGCGCCATTCTTTCCCCAACCCAACTTTTTTTTGTAGCGGCCTTTCTACAATACAATCTCTATACCGGGTCAGTAGGATAGCACAGTTCTTTTAAATAGTTCAGTGAACTAAACAACAACACATGAAGAATTCAATCAGGACCATGATGTACGCAGTGCTTTGTGGCTTGTCCACATTGGTAATTCAGAACGGGTACAGCCAGGAACAATCTGTTCCTTCAGCATCTGCCCTTGCGCCATCCTTCGGCATCAATGGGGGTGTCAACTTTTCCAATCTGTATGTAGATGCAGTGCAAGATGAGCAAGTAAAGACCGGGGTACTGATTGGATTTTATGCGAAATTGCCGTTAACGCGTGGCATTTCGTTTCAACCGGAATTGCTCTATAGCAACAAGGGAGCGCAATTGACATACTCCAACTTCATACAAGGCCAGGGTGTCTATCGCTTCAATCTCAATTATGTTGAGCTCCCTATGACCTTTGTATTCAATGTCGTAAAGAACTTTAATGTTCATACCGGGGCTTATGTTGCCTACCTGACGTCTGCCAATGTAAAGGATGTCCGGGAGGGGACTATTATTGGTGTAACCGATCTAAATGAGGACAACTTCAACAGATTCGACTATGGATGGGTTGTCGGTTTGGGTGTTGACATTGGCAAGTTTGGCATTGGGGCCCGATACAACTACGGACAGAATCAGATTGGGCAGCCCGGTAGTCTCGCCGGCGAGTTGACAAAGAACTCAAAGAATAGTACGCTCGCTCTGTACTTGGCTTTTGCCTTCTAGCATAACGCCCGACACAAATACATTGAAAGGGTGAAGCCCACTCATTTTACAGGGCAGGGAAGGAGATCGTGAAGATGGTGCCTTCCAGCGGTTCCGATGCAACGGCAATGTTTCCTTTGTGTGACTGGATGACAGCACGGGTTGTTGCCAGCCCGATGCCGACACCGTTTGGTTTCGAGGTAAAGTAAGGCTCAAACAACCGATCGGCCACCTCCTTGCTCATCCCGGTTCCATTGTCCTTAATGGTGATTTGATGCACCCCGGAGGTTGATTGTATGGCAATCTCCAACACGCCATTGTCGGCTTCCATGGCTTCAATGGCATTAATAAAAATGTTAAGAAGTGCTACTTTGATTTTCTCAAGATCCACCAAAACCAACGCTGGCCTGGGGGGATGTTGGATGAGCAATTTGATTTTCTTCAGTGCTAGCCTGTCAGTAGCACCTTCGATGGCCTTGTCGACAACCGTCTGCAGAGGCAGGACAGTGAAGTTCATCTTCACATACTGGGCAGAGTCCATCAACTCACTGATGAGGTTGTCGATTCGTTTGATGCCGCGATGGACGATGTTCAAAAGCTCGACTCCATCGGGAGTGATATGCGTTTTGATCTGATCGATGGATACACTGATGTTGTTTAGTGGGTTTCTGATCTCATGGGCAAGCGTGCGGATGACTTGACCCTTGGCCTCCAGGCGCTCGGCCTGTAGTCGAATTTCTTCCGTTTTCTTGAATAGCGTGATGTCATGAATGATTCCCTGGAAATAGGATTGTCCGCGACTGTCGCGCTCGATCGAGGCAGATACCAAAGCAATCTTGGTTGTCTTACCTTCGGTGTTCAGGGAAATCTGAAAGTCCTCAACATCACCACGGTTGTGCAAGGTTTCAGCCAATTGCCGTTTTTCACTTTCGTCAGCTATCGCGTCATACAGGCTTGTGCCTAGCAGGGAAGCCCGATCTGTTCCCAGAAGTTCGCTGGCCGCTTCGTTGATATTTCGGAACGTCATGTCATCGTCTGCAATGAAAATAGCATCTCGGGTGCGCTCAAAGATATTTCGATACTTACGTTCACTCGCCCTTGTAGCTTTCAGTGTGGAAGCCCGCTCAAGACAATAGCGAATGCACCGATCAAGTTTCTCAGGGTTAAGTTCGGATTTGATAAGATAGTCTGCTGCACCAAGGCGCATAGCCTCCAGGTCAATGGATTTACTTCCCAGTCCGGTCAGTAGTATGATGGGTGCTTCACTTTCCCGTACTAGCGGTTCCCGCAGTAAATCCAAGCCTGTTTTCACGCCAAGGCGGTAGTCGACGAAGAAGATGTCGTGCTTGGATTCCCTGATCCGGTCGATGGCCAGATTGTAGTTGGGACACCACTCGGTGGTAAAATTTCTTGAGGCAATGTCATTGATCTGTGCGCTGGTAAGGATGAAATCATCCTCTTCATCGTCGACGATCAGCACGCGCACCTTTCTTTCGGGTGTTTCTGCAATCATGGCTTATTCTTCACGGGTAAGATTACGGTGATGACGGTACCTTCTCCTGGGGAGCCATTGGCAAAAATGGCTCCGTGGTGATTGTCCGTGATCTTTTTGCACAACGCAAGACCAATGCCCGAACCGGGATACTCGCTCTTGCCGTTAAGTCGTTGGAACATCTGGAAAATAGTCTCTGCATACTCTTCTTCAAACCCAATTCCGTTGTCGGTAATAGTGAATTGATAGTAGGCGCATGGTAAATCAAGATGATAAACTGACCGCTTGTCATCCTCCAATATTTTGGCCTGGATATTCACGTGTGGGGCTGTGCCTTCCTTCGTGAATTTGATAGCGTTCAGGATAAGGTTGGTGAACAGTTGCCTCATCTGGATGGGAATTACCTCGACCTGGGGAAGTTGCCCGACGTCAACTTGGGTATGTGTCTCTTCGATTTTCAGTTCCAGATCACCAAGGGCCTCCATGACCAGTTCATTCATATTCACATTCTCAAACCCAAAGCCGTTGCGGGATAGGCGAGAGAATTCCATTAAGCCGTCAATCATCAACCGCGCATTTTGTGTGGAGGCCAGGATCCTGTCGAGGTAATCTTTGGCCTCTTCTTCGATAGAGCCGCTGTACTTGGTCCTGAGGCGGTCGGCGAACGAGTGTACCTTGCGGAGCGGCTCATGCATATCGTGCGACGCGATGTAGGCAAACTCCTCCAGATCTTTGTTGGAGCGCTTGACTTCACTGATTTTGCGCTCTAGTTCCCGGATTTCCGAGGCGTGATGTGCCTCATCAGCAATGTCCTTCGCGAAGACCAGGATGGATTCGGCCTTGCCCGATTCATGCCGTTGCAAAACACGCCCGGTCATCTCCCAGGGGACCATGCCGCCGTCCTTTCGTTTGACACGACAAACGAAACTGTACACAGCACTTCCCTTCAGCGCAGCGCAGAGGGCAATACCGCTTTCAAAGCTTTCCCGATCGTCAGTATTGATAACTTCGTCAATGTTGGGTTCTCTGGTGTCGACCTCGAGTCTGGAATACCCCAAGTGTGCGACGAATAAGTCATTCGTGTACTGAATCGTCTTAGGACCGAGTCCATAAACGAAAACGGGTCCAGGAAAAAAGTTGCCGATATTTTTTAACATGTCATTTGTGGATGGCTGCACGGGCTGGGCGTTAGGTAGGGACATAAAGTCTATGTAGTAATATCATGGGTTACTTGACTATTCCCTATCAGCAGACGATACTCATCGAGCTTGTTGTATAGGGTCTTGCGATCGATTTTTAACAATTTGGCCGCCTTGGTCTTGTTGAAGTTGACTTCTTTCAAAACTTTTAGTATGAGTCCGTACTCCGCGTCGAGGCTTGCGCCTTTTATGGTATCGGCAAGGTTGGGCAATTTTGGAAGCAGTAGCGGCGTTGAAGACGCTTCGGTTTGCACATCATGGATGATGGGCTCTATCTGGAGCAGAAGTTTGGGAAAATGCGTGATCTCAAAGGGCAATGATTGCGCCTCAATGCGATCAGTGTCAGTAAGCAGAGCGGCGCGCTTGATTACATTCTTCAATTCACGAAGGTTGCCGTACCAGATGTAGTTCCTGAAGATATCGTCCACTTCGGCCGAAAAGCCCTTGATGGATTTCCCTAGTTCCGCATTCGCCTGGGCGAGGAAGTGTTCGGTAAACACCTTGATATCTTCCTTTCGCTCCCGCAGTGGGGGCACAGTGATGGCGAATTCATTGAACCGGTGAAAGAGATCTTCTCGAAAACGAACTTTATTTTGCCTTGTATTATCCCAAAGGAGTTCATTGCTGGCGACGACAATCCGTACGTCCAACGGGATATCTTTGGTGCCGCCTACACGACGGATTTTGCGCTCGGAGACTACGCGCAGTAACGAAACCTGTACATCGTACGGTAGGTTGGCGATCTCGTCAAGAAATATGGTTCCGCCGTCAGCAATTTCAAAGCTTCCAGTCTTCTGGAAAAGGGCTCCGGTGAAGGCCCCCTTTTCATGTCCAAACAGCTCACTTCCTGCCAGTTCTTTCGACAATGCGCCGCAGTCAATGGCAACAAAGGGCTTCTGATGCCGACTGCTTCGCTTATGGATTTCCTGCGCGATTGCTTCTTTTCCACTTCCGGTCTCGCCGTAAATTATGACACTATAGTTGGTGGGGGCGACGCGATTGATTTGCTCCAACAGGTTGCGGAACACCAGGCTGTCGCCGAAAATGTATTGATTTAGGTTTGCTCCACCTTTCTTGACTTTGGCCGGTGTGTGCACCTCAATCGCGTTTCGCCCGCCGACAAGAGCTTTTTGAATGGTCAGCAATAGTTCATCGGGAATAAGCGGTTTGATCACATAGTCGAAAGCGCCTAGTTTCATGGCTTCGACAGCAATCCGGATGTCCGCATAACCCGTTATGATAATGAAGGGAATGACAGGAAACCGTTCCTTTACCTCCTTCAGCAGCGCGTTTCCTGTCATGTCGCCGAGCTTGAAATCACATAGGATCAGGTTTGGTTGACGTGCTTCAAGCAGCGCCATGGCAGCCTTGCCGCTGTCAGCTTCCCACACATCAAAATCATTCTTTTTTAGGTAGCGCAACAGCAAGAATCGCATGTCGCGGTCGTCATCAATTACCAATATCTGTTGCATAGTTCTTTGTTTGTAAATCTGTGGTTCAGTTCATATTCCTTCGGTAGTTTACCATATGGTTCGATGTTGCGCTGTTGGGATGTGCAGATGCACGCGGTACTTGGATACCGTCCGTCGGGCAATATTGAATCCCTTTGTTGATAGTATCGATACCAATTGCCGGTCGGTATAGGGAGAAGCATGGTCCTCCACATCTACAGCCTCCTGAATGGCTTGTTGGATGACGCGGTTGCTGATGTTCTCACCCTGGGTGTTTTCTACACCTTCCGAGAACAAGCTCTTCAGGGAGATGATACCAAAGGGTGTATCCGCATACTTATTGCAGGTAATTCGTGAAATGGTCGAAATATCCATGTTGACCCTGTCGGCTATATTTTTTAGGATCATAGGCACCAACAACCGAGCGTCGCCTTCTTTGAAGTAAGCTGACTGGAACTTGACCATAGCCTGCATGATGCTCAGCATCGTCGTCTCCCGTTGCTTGATCGCTTCC
>JANPES010000364.1:0-2761 GCA_031423035.1 Cyclobacteriaceae bacterium
GGCGCAATTTATCGCATCAATTACGCTCCTCGTGGGCACCTACACGGTATATCAACAACTTGATTTCATGCAGAGCCAGAAACTTGGTGTCAACATTGAGCAAGTTGTCGTTGTACGTGGGCCCAATGTGGTGGACTCAACCTACGTTGGGAAGTATGAAGTCTTTAAACAGCAGGTATTACAACATAGTGAAGTAGCCTCTGTTTGCGCATCAAGTGTGGTACCCGGTGAGGCTGGAGATAATGCAGGGGGAATTCGTTTGCTCCGGCAACGGGATGACGAGTCAAACCAGTATCGGGTAATTTACATGGATCACGATTTTATTTCATTATATGGATTGGAGATGGTGGCTGGTCGTCCTTTCTCCGGGGATATGGCCAATGAGCAATCGAGCGTGCTGTTGAATGAGTCCGGAATCCGATTGTTGGGGTTTGCCAAAGCGGAGGATGCCATCAATGACCAAGTATTCTTTTGGGGGGACACATTTAGAATTGTAGGTGTCGTGAAGAATTATAGACAGGAATCGTTGAAGAAAGCCTTTGATCCCCTTGTTCTGCGCTACAATAAGGCACCCCAGGCTTTCTATTCAATTCGGTTCAATACTTCCAATAGCCAGGCATCCATGTCGAAATTTGAACAAGATTGGAAGGAACTTTTTCCTGAAAATCCCTTTAACTTTTTCTTCCTGAATGACCAATACAACAACCAATACAAGGCAGATCAGCAGTTTGGCGAAGTGTTTGCGATGTTCGCTTTCCTTGCCATCTTCATTGCGTGCCTTGGGTTGTTTGGTCTGTCATCACTTACCGCCATTCAACGAACAAAGGAGATTGGGGTGCGAAAAGTCATGGGCGCGTCGATCTTAAGTATTCTCACACTGGTAAGTAAAGATTTTCTGATATTGATTGCGGTTGCCATACTATTCGCAATCCCGGCCGCATGGATCGTTATGAACTCCTGGCTGCAGGATTTTGCCAGTAGGATATCCCTGTCCTGGCTGGTCTTTGCGCTGCCCAGCCTGTTGGTTATGCTTATTTCATTGATTACCGTGAGTTTTCACACGGTTAGGGCGGCACGTACAGACCCCGCCAAGTCGCTTCGGTATGAGTAGACGTTTAGGTGGTCTGCAACTTTCTACCCGGTTTAACCGTCCAACGAACATAAGTTCCTATGGAACCGAAGATTGTTCTACCCCTAACATAGACAAAGCATGTTTAAAAGCATCCTTATTTCTGCCCTTCGCAACATCATCCGCAACAGGGCATTTTCTGCCATCAACCTGATTGGGCTGTCGGTGAGCATGTCGCTCGGCCTGCTGGTGATCACCGTCATTCAGGAACAGTTCACGTATGATGATTTTCACGCTGACGCGGACCGAATTTACCGTGTCAATACAAATGCGCTGAGGGCGGATGGGGGCGAAGAGCCGTATGCTTCCGTGCCGTACCCGTTGGGAACCGTGCTAAAGGAAGAATACACATTCGCGGAAAGCGTGGTACGCATCAACCGATACATGAATGGCGACATCAAGTACGGAAATACTACTGTGCCTGTGCGTGGACTATTTACCGACCCGTCCTTCCTGACGGTTTTTGACTTTCCACTGGAGAAAGGGAATCTCGCCACTGCGCTTACGGAGCCAAACAGTATCGTCCTGACACAGGCAGCAGCAGAGAAAATATTTGGTAAGCAGGAACCTCTCGGTCAAACACTCTCACTCGGTGGTTATGGGGAGTTTCAGGTTACCGGGGTATTGAAGCCGAAACTTGGGAAGACACACTTTGAGTTTGAGATACTTGGCTCCACGGCATTGATACCGTTGCTTGAGAAGGATGAAATAATCGAGGCCACACAGGATAGTTGGACCAACTACTACGGGAACTATGTGTACTTCAAGTTGAAGGCAGGCCACCGGATTGAGGAGGTAGCCCCAGCCCTGGAAGCCATGTCAAAAAAGTACTATGCGAACCTGCCTTTGGAGACACGCGACAAGGGATATGAATTCTACACCTTGCCTTTGAAGGACCTTACTCCAGGTCCAATGTTATCCAATCAAATGGGAACAGGAATGCCTATGCTGCTGGTTATTTTCCTCGGAGCCCTTGTAGGCATCATTATGATCATGGCATGCTTCAACTACACCAACCTGATGATTGCAAAATCATTGTCGCGCGCCAGGGAGATCGGCGTACGCAAAGTCATAGGAGCCAGGCGGCGGCAGGTCTTTGTGCAATTTGTGGGTGAGGCCGTCGTCTTCTCCCTGATCGCCCTGATGTTTTCCTACCTTGGCTTTCAATTGTTAAAGCCAGCTTTTCAACAGTTGCACATTGCCCAGGAATTTGCATCAGATCTGACGGAAAATTATTCCCTCTATTTCTCTTTTGTCATATTTGCCGTAGGCGTTGGATTGGTTGCCGGATTGTTGCCGGCCAGCTATCTCTCGGCATTCAAACCGGTGAGTGTTCTCAAGGACAGTCCGAGTGGAAAGGCAATTTCAAGACAATCCCTTAGGAAGACGCTCATCGTCTCACAGTTCACGCTTTCCATCGGTTTTATCATCGTCATCTTCGTCATCTTCAACCAGGTCAATTACATGTTGGCTAAAGATTATGGGTTTAATGAGCAGGATATCCTCAACGTCAGGTTGCGGAGCGTGAATTTTGAGAACCTTGCCAACGAAATTCGGGGCTTTTCAGGAGTGGTCCGGGTAGGAGGGGTATCCCACAAACTGGGAACTTGGGAAGACCGGTCGGACGACTAT
>JANPES010000365.1:0-10621 GCA_031423035.1 Cyclobacteriaceae bacterium
GTCAGAACGATATCGCCAATGGATGAAAACCGGAGTATGAGTACTTTCATTTGTGCAGCGTGTCTTCAAATTTACACTTTGCCAGAGAATCCCCTGACCGGGGGTATAAATCTTCACTGATAATCAGGTGCCATTTTGTTACTTTGGAAGCCAATTGGATCCTTATGAATTATTGGTTGTTGAAAACAGAACCCGAAACGTACTCTTGGGAAACCCTCTGCAATGAAAAGAAGGGAGTTTGGGATGGCGTCCGAAATTTCCAAGCCAGGAAGAACCTGAAAGCAATGAAACCGGGAGATCGGGCTTTCATATACCACACCGGGGATCAGAAAGCGATCGTCGGCGTTTCCTTGGTGACCAAGGGGCCTTACCCCGAACCGAAAGATCCTGATTGGGTGGCGGTTGACCTTGCGCCCGAAAAGGCCCTGAAGCACCCTGTGACGCTCACCCAAATCAGGCAGGAAAAGTCTTTGCAGAAAATGGTGTTAGTCAAGGCGGCAAGGCTATCTGTTCAGCCAGTTACTAAAGAGGAATACCAAGAAATCTTCGCGCTAAGTTCCAAACCTTGATTCCTACCGCACAGGCGCTGACTCTATTGACTGTGTTCCTGCATGTCATGGGCAGCCAGGGAGAGGCTCAGCCGCAACAACCATACAGGATGGAGTTGCCGGCAAAAGCCGCTGATCAGGATTTTGAAATCATTTCCATGGGTTCAGAGGGACTAGCCCTTGTTCGTGACATGAACAAGTATTCCCAGGGCAAGAAGAAATGGCAATTGGAATTTGTTGACACAATGCTTAACAAGACGTGGTCAAACGAAATCGACCTGGATAGTCGGCTAGCCCTTGTCGGCTATGAACATGCGACAGGTCATTTGTATTTACTATTTAGAGAAACACAAACGACGTTCAACAATTTCCAGCTCCTCACCCTGGATTTGCAGCAGCAAACGGTGACAACAGATAAAATTCGCTTTGACCTTGCCTTTCAGCTTTCTCATTTCACAGTAACCGGAACAAGTGCCTTGTTTGGAGGTTATATCAGCAGTGAGCCTGCGGTCCTTCTCTACAATCATTCAAGTGATCATCCTAAAGTGCTTCCCGGGCTTTTTACGAAAAATATTTCTCTACTTGATGTTCGCGCCAATCAGAACCAAAGTTTCAATGTGCTGGTGGTGGAGAATCGCCGAACTGATAAATCCAAACTCATTGTGCGAACGTACGATTCGGAAGGCAATTTGTTGGTGGATGATGTAATTGATGTTGACCCACGCTATAACATTCTTACAGGCATTACCAGCAGGCTTGTTCATGATGAGATGATGATTGTAGGGACATACGGTGAGGGAACCAGAAAACAAGCGCTCGGGATTTATTCCGTAGTCGTGGATCCCTTCAACGAACAGGCAGTCCGATACAATGACCTGGCTTCGCTTGATCACTTCCTGGATTACCTTCCAGAAAAGAAGTCAAGAAAGATATTGAACAAGGTGTCTAAGGCAAAGTCCCTGGGTAGAATGCCCAACTACGAAGCCAACCTGCTTCCCTTAAAGCTAGACGAGCAGGGTGGGTTTTTTTACCTGTTCGCGGAAATGTTTCATCCCGTAAGTAATGCATCGTACAATCCCTATAGCAATCCCTATTCTACGTACGGCAGTCCTTACCAGTCGGGGTATCCCTATCGAACTAACCCATTCGATACTCCCTACTATCCGGAATCAACGGGCCGCAATGTGGATGTGCGGATGATCCAGTCCGTCCTTCTTCGATTCAGATCCCCGGGGGCAGTTCCTGAGGGTTTGACAATGAAATTCGAAAATGTGAAGCGTCCATTGCTGTATCAAACCGGAGACTATGTTGTTGCCAAAGATTCTGTCATGTTGGCGTACAGGGATAAGAATGATTTCATTTATCAGCACGAATCGGGGGACCCTATGATTCGGCCCAGCGCAAGCAAGACAACGATTGCCCTGTTGGCTTCGACCGACCAACTTAAGGATGAGGATCAAGATTCCGGCGGCATTAGATTTTGGTACGGCAATCATTTCTACGTATGGGGATACAGGCTGGTCAAGGCAATTGTTAAAGATGAGAAGTCTAGGTACGTGTTCTATGTTAATCGGCTGGATTTTTAAAAGGATTTTTGTGTTGAGTTGCTGGCTGGGAGTTATTCCGGTTGCAGGTCAAGTCGCCCAAACCGGAAGATTTGAAATTTCCATGGTTAACGATGAAGGGGAAAAATTCTCAACTGCCAATCTGGAAAAAAATGGTTTGATGGTGTACCGGCGGGTTTCGATCAAGAAGGAAGATCAGCTTGAATTGATAAAAATTGATACAGCGCTAAAGGAAAACTGGCGAGGACTTTTGCCGGTGGACAAGAAACTGGATGTCCTTCATGTCAGGGCATTAGGTGACTATTTCTATATGCTTCTGAAGGACCGGGAATATCTGGGTAAGGATTTTCTGATTCTAGCTATTCATCAAGCCACCGGGAATTATTCCTCCTATTCGGTAAAAAATATTATTCCTTTTTACCCTACAGAGTTCGCAATAACAAGTCAAGCGGCTCTCATTGGAGGATATTTCAACAGTCGCCCACTCGTTTTGCACTACAACTTTGAGAAAAAAAACTCTCGCATCCTCCCTGGCTTCTTCAATTCACCCGGGGAGCTAAATCAAATCAAGGTTCACCCAGATGAATCTGTAGATATCATTGTCAGTGCCCGGAATTTTGAGAAGCGCCGTGCCCTATGGATCCGCACCTACACGGTACAAGGCGAACTGCTGAAGACCACCATTCTTCAACCTGAGGAAGACCGGCATCTGCTCTTTGGGCGGTCAATTAAATTGTCCGATGGAGGACAACTTGTCGCTGGAATCTATGGACGTTTCACAGAATACAGCCGGGGCGTTTTTGTAGCCTCAATAACTGCCACAGGCGAATACACCATTCAGTACTACAACTTCGCCCAGCTTGGTAATTTTTTCAAGTATATGAAAGCGAAGCAACAAAAACGGGTCAAAGAACGAATTGAACGACGGACAATCAGTGGAAAAAAGGTGAAGTTCAATTACCGTCTGCTGGTCCATGACCTGATAGAATACAATAACCAACTCATGCTTGTTGGCGAGGCCTTCTATCCCAGCTACGCATATCCGCGTATGGGTGATTCGCGGTTTTCTTTCTATGATCCGCAGGTAAGAACGAACCGGGTTTTCGATGGCTACAAATACACCCATGCAGTAGTTATAGGTTTTGGTAAGGACGGGCAGCTCGCTTGGGACAATAGTTTCGAAATCAATGATGTACGCACTTTTCAACTTCAGCAATTTGTAAAAGTGCATACCGAGAAGGACCGTATCCTCCTGATGTACATTTTTGAAAACGCTATCCGGACAAAAATAATTTATAATGAACAGGTTCTTGAGGGTAAGGCAACCGACCCCATTCAGACGGGAATACCCATTAAGGAACTTTCCGATGAAAGTACAACCGACAAGCTGGATAAATGGTATGGAAGATACTTCTATGCCTACGGGACACAAACCCTGATCAGCGAACTGGGCCTCGACCGCAAGATTTTCTTTATCAGCAAAATTACTTACAAGTAAAACTTCCCGCAGACAGCAATAAACCGCTATATTTGCGGCCAGGCATGCAGAAAAAGCTCATTCTTGACTCTGATCTCCTTTCCGTCACGATCGATCGCCTTTGTCAGGAATTAATTGAAAACCACGGCAATTTTGAATCTACCGTCTTATTGGGTTTGCAACCCAGGGGGATCTATCTGGCTGAACGCATAAAAGAAAAGCTCGAGATTGCGTGCAAGAGTCAAATTCAGTTGGGCTATCTGGATGCTACATTTTACCGCGACGATTTCCGTCGGCGGGAAGAGCCCCCAAAAGCGAGTGAAACACGAGTCCCATTTCTGATTGAAGGGAAAAGCGTGGTGTTGATTGATGATGTCCTGTACACGGGTCGAACTGTCCGCGCTGCCCTGGATGCTATGATCGCGTTCGGCAGGCCTGAAAAAGTGGAGCTGCTGGTACTTATCGATCGGAAGCGCACGCGCGAATTGCCAATATCTGCAGATTATGTAGGCCGCTATGTGAACACGCTGGATACGCAACGTGTTTTGGTTGAGTTGAATGACGACCATACACTCAATCGGATTTGGTTAATCAACAAAGAATGAGTGTATGCCAAGATTGAGTCAATCACATTTGTTGGGAATCAAAAATATCACCCGCGAAGATATTGAACTCATTTTCGAGACAGCAGACAATTTCAAGGAAGTCATTAACCGACCAATTAAAAAAGTACCCTCGCTCCGCGATGTAACAATCGCCAATGTGTTTTTTGAAAACTCGACCCGCACGCGCCTCTCTTTTGAACTCGCTCAAAAAAGACTTTCGGCTGATGTTATCAACTTTTCAGCTTCAACCAGCTCCGTAAAGAAGGGAGAAACCCTGCTGGATACGGTCAACAACATTCTGGCTATGAAGGTGGACATGATTGTTATGCGACACGCCAGTGCTGGTGCACCGCATTTCTTGTCGCGTCACATCAAAGCCAATATAATCAACGCAGGCGATGGGACACATGAGCATCCAACACAGGCATTGCTGGATGCTTACTCCATACGCGAAAAACTTAAAGGCATCAAAGGAAAGAAGGTAGCCATCATCGGAGACATCCTCCACTCCCGTGTCGCACTTTCCAATATCTTTGCGCTGACCAAATTGGGTGCGGAAGTAATGGTATGTGGCCCCCCAACGCTCTTACCGAAGTTCATTGCCAAACTCGGAGTACATGTTGAGCTGGATCTCCACAAAGCCCTCGCATGGTGCGACGTCGCCAATGTACTCCGCATTCAGCTGGAACGGCAACAACTAAAATACTTCCCTTCGCTTCGGGAGTACGCCTTGTACTACGGCATCACGAAAAATACGCTTGATAAATTAAAGAAAGATATCGTCCTGATGCATCCCGGGCCCATTAACCGCGGGGTTGAACTAAGCAGCGATGCAGCAGACTCCCATCACTCCATCATTCTGGATCAGGTAGAGAATGGTGTTGCCATCCGTATGGCCGTGATGTACCTGCTCGCCGGGGCCACTTCCTGATCTCCTCCTGGAGTTTTGTAACTTGCAATCCTCAATATTCACGCTATGATATACAACTCCATTGTAGATACCATCGGTAACACACCTATGGTCAGGCTCAACCGGGTTACCAAGGGAATCCAGGGAACCATCCTTGCCAAGGTGGAGTATTTCAACCCGGGCAACTCGACCAAAGACAGAATGGCCATCAAGATGGTAGAAGATGCTGAAAAGGCGGGTATTCTCAAGCCGGGTGGCACAATTATAGAAGGCACCTCCGGCAATACTGGCATGGGTCTCGCCCTTACCGCCGTAGCTAAAGGCTACAAATGCATTTTTACAATGGCGGACAAACAGTCGCAGGAGAAGATAAACATCCTCAAAGCGGTTGGAGCTGAAGTAATCGTGTGTCCTACCAACGTCGAACCCGATGACCCCAGGTCGTATTATTCCGTGGCTCGAAAACTCAACAAAGACATTCCGAACTCCTACTATCCGAACCAGTATGACAACCCCTCGAATTCCGCAGCGCATTACGAAACGACCGGGCCTGAAATCTGGAAACAAACAGGTGGACATATCACACACTACGTCGCCACCGTCGGTACGGGCGGATCGATGTGCGGCACCGCCAGGTTTTTGAAAGAGCAAAAGCCCAGCCTCATCACCGTCGGAATCGATACGTATGGATCAGTTTTTAAGAAGTACAAAGAGACCGGCGTCTTTGATCGCAACGAAATATATCCCTACCTCACCGAAGGATTCGGAGAAGACATCCTTCCGAAAAATGTAGACTTTGATGTCATCGATTCCTTTATCAAAGTCACGGATAAAGATGGCGCGATCGCCGCCCGCAGGCTGTCAAAGGAAGAAGGGCTATTTGTCGGATGGAGCAGCGGTTCAGCCCTTCACGGCGCTCTTGAATACGCGCGTACAAACCTCAAAAAAAGCGATATGATGGTCATTTTGCTTCCAGACCACGGAACACGGTACCTTAACAAGGTGTACAACGACAACTGGATGAAGGATCATGGATTTCTGGAGGAGCGTACGTTCTCCTCAGCACGCGACATCCTGGCCCATCGTAAAGACAAGAGCGGGCTGTTTACCGTGGAGAAAACCGCCCTCATCGGTGATGCAATAAAGATCATGAACCTCCAGGGCATTGATCAGGTACCTGTAGTAGACAACGAGGAGTTTGTAGGTAGCATTGCCTCGGCGAGTCTTCTCGAAAAGATTATCAATGATCCAAAAGCGAAAGAAAGCCGGGTGGGCGACCTCATGGACAAGCCGATGCAGTTTGTAGCACAGGATACCACGCTCGATGTCCTTTCATCCATGCTCAACAAAAACAATAAAGCACTTTTGGTACGTGATGACGGGCATCAGGTTCACATCATTACCCAGCACGACATCCTCAGGGCAATGACCAGCTAAGAATTCTTAGTCTTTAGTGTTTGACAACCTCAACCTCGACGCGGTCATTGTAATTGGCGTACACACTATTCTGCGGGTAGACCATCATTTTTCCGCCTTCCCCTTTTGTCAGGATTCGTTCGACAAGGACACCCTGAGTAACCAGGTACCGACGCACCGCCTCTGCCCTTAGTTCAGTTAACTCCTTTGCTGATGCCCTCTTTTTGACATCTGTAACATCACTCTCAAAAAACTTTGCTGTAGTTCCAAGGGAGATAATATCTCTGTCGTCAGTTCCATTGCAGTGGCCATGGATACGAACTTTGTATCCCTGGTGTTCCTTCATTAAGTCAGCCAACCCGTCCAATTCCAATTGAGATTCAGGATGCATGACTACCGAGTTGCGATAAAAACTCACGTTATTGAATTCGATATAGTCGCCCCGCTTTGCGCGCTCCAGGCTTAATGGAATGATAAGCTCCCCTTCGGCTCCTGTCCCTGATGAAACCGGGAGCGGGTCTTTAAAATTAAATGGAGTTTCCGTAGGCTTATATCCAGGAGCCACAGTGGATATATAATAAACACCGGCTGCATTTCTTGGCGCTACAAGATCGACGAGTGAATCCGCTTTGAAGGCCTGGTATTGTGTAGCCTTCTTTGATTCGGCAAAGTGTACTTCCCCGCGAATCTCATTTCCGTTTTCTGCGTTCAGGAAGCGGAAAGTAAATAGCTTCCCTTTGACTACCCGCTTTGGCTTAACAGGGGCTACCACAATAGGAATAGGAGCAGGAGTAGGAACCAAAACAGAATCTATTACTGGTGCCTTTTCTTCAATGACCACAAGCGGCACAACCGCAGGCACAGGTACGGCAGCGGGCTCATCATTTCCAAGGTGTCCAATAAAAAGCCAAGCATCTTTGAATTCCGACTCGGCCCGCACTTTGATCATGAACGCAAATGCCTTCTTACGGTCATTGGTTTGCAGCAAGTATACGTAGTGCAGGTTTCTAGCCGGATTGATAGCATATTGCGCACTGAACCCCAACTTGTTTGCCCGGGTGGTGTACTTAATGGCATTGTTGGGCACAGCAAATACCCCGATGGTTACATAGTATTCTGGTTCCGGAGACTGTGCGGATACCGTTGTACCAAAGGCCATGGAAGCCAATACACATAACATTACTCTCAAAGACCTCATAGTTGTGATAATTTCAGTTCTTCGAAGATAGCAATTTACCCAAATCCGCGCACAAGTAAAGTCCATAACCCGCACGTATAGGCCAATAAATATAGCTCAATGGATGAAATTTGAAGGACGCAAAGCGAAAATTACAGCCTACGTAGGGGAAAGGTAAGAGGATTGGCTGTTAGTCATTGTGGAGAACTTCGATTTCCACCCGCACATTGGCCTCTGCTTTTTCATCGTCTACTTCGTAGAGCGGCTTTTTACCTCCCCAAGCTTTGATGGATATTCGATTTGCGTCGATGCCATTAGAAACCAGATAACGAAGTATGGCATCGGCACGCAACTCGGAAAGTAAAATGGCTGAACCAGAATCCTCCTCGGTATTATCAAGAGAAAAGAAGTCGGTAGAGCCTTTCTTCATACGAATAATCATACCCTTGTCATTTCCATTGGTATGGCCATGGATTCGGATTTTCTCGGTTGGGTTTTCATTCATTATGCGCACAAGATGGTCCACTTCGTATTTGGACTCCGGTCGGAGGACTGCCGCATCCCTGAAAAAATAAATGTAATTTAATGTCTCAGTGGAACCTTTTTTCAAGACCATCGACTTGTTGTCCACTGCTTCTTTAATTTTTTCCTCTTTCGTCTTTTCAGGTATTACAAGTGGCGGGGGTTCAGTTGCAACTACCGCAACCGGAGTCTCCACTACAGGAGTTGGTAAAACCTTGACGACAACGTCGCCCAGAGAACCATTGTAAACCCATGTATCCGCTAATGGCGTTGCACTTTTGATTCGCTCCGCTTCCGCAACGGCACTCGCCTTATCTCCTGTCTGCATCACATGTACATAGTAAAGATCCCTGATTTTGTTCAACTCAGCAGTTGACTTGATATCATATTTCCGCACTTGTTTGACGAAACGATTCGCATTCTCTTGTGAAGAGAAGGCACCAATAACCACGATGTAATTGACAGGTTCGACAGCATCAACCTGAGCGACGAGACTTCCCCAAGCAGTGAAGGAGATTAAACAAGCCAACCTAAATATCTTCATGTATAGGCAATTTGTAACAATGTAATTGGACTCTCTCTATAAATTTATTCAATTTTAGCTGAAATATTACATCCCAGTGTATGATCAGGCAAGATTGTGAAGTGTTAGCAACAGATTTGGGCCCTAGGGCATGCGGTTTGAATGGCGAGAGACGAGGACCCAGTGATTCGTAGCTCGAACATATACCTCCGTGTACCGCAGGTCAAGGAGGAAAGCTGTGCCTCCATTTATGCCTTCAAAAGTGCTCAATCCCGTCAAAATCGCAGTTTCTGAATAGAGGCGCACCAAAGCCTCCTTAATGGTCACCTTACGATACACGAGCTTTCCGCTACGCATGTCGTCGATGACTTCTCGTTTGGTCTGAACCCAGCCATTAGAATGGATATACTGGACCTTTTCATCAAGGACCTTTTCAAGGGAGTCGACTTGACGGGCAATCAGCCAGTCAAATTTCCTACTCGATAAGTCAAGAACGGCTCGCTCAGCATCAGTCTGAGCGCCCGCAACACCAACAACATGAATGATCAGAATGGCAAGAATCACTCTCATCTTCAAGGCTTGGAAGTTAGTGGACCAGTTCCCCGACGACAAGCTCGCTGTCCGGTTTTGACTCATCCGTCAACGCTACTTTGCCGCGCTCCTGCCGGAGAACGCGCATGTACAAAGAGATGTTGTTATCAAAAAGGAACCTAAAGAAAAGCTTTGTCCATGAAGAATGTGACTTCAGCGAGTCATAGTACTCGGGAGCCTTCTTTTTCAAATCGGGCAACTTGTTCCAGGGAATTGACGGGAAGTCATGATGCTCATTGTGAAATCCTACGTTGAACGCCACAGTATTCAGGGGTCCGTAATAACTGTATGTCTCCTGCTTCTCATCCAGTGTCAAGTAGTGCTCTTGAATCCATCGCGCACCCAGCGGATGCAATCCTACGGAAAAGAAGAAACTGATGAGCAGAAAGAGGAAGGCCTTTGGACCAAAGAACATCCAGATGGCTACATTGAAAGAAATTTGGATAATCCAGTTGATCACAATCCAACCGTCAATCGGTTTGATTTCTTTCAAACGAAATGTGCGGATAGCCTGGAAGACAGGAAAAAAAAGCATCCAAAGTGCTTTGCCCAGAAATGAGTGATTGATCAACTTAGCTTCCCAATGATCCGGGAGGTCACCATCCAGTTCATGAACACCCTGAAAGGCATGGTGCTTGATGTGATACCGTACGAATGAAATGGCGCTCGGAAACGTATGTGGCAAGTTGGCGATAATAGCTGCCACAAGATTCCAGGACTTCCGCTTAAATAACAGGTGGTGCGTACATTCATGAATCATGACGAATAGGGCATGATTGGCAAACGCTCCACCAACATACGCGGCGAGAACGACCACCCACCACGAGGCGTCCCGAACCAAATAAGCCCCGGCAACCATTCCACCGACCAGGCCAAGAATGGCCATAAAGGTCAATGGGTTTTTGCCGATCAAAGCGCGTACTTCGGGGTGCTTAGCCATTATTTCCCGTGTGCGGCCTCTGTGCGGCTCAGGACCGGTTGAAAATCGAAAACTTGCTGTTGCTGACATGCTCTTTAAATAAAGGGTCAAAGTTAGGGAATTTTATACATGGGGCCCACTACCGCTACACTTTCACTTCGGCTTGATTCATGACCTGATTTTGTACTTGAATAGACTCGTGGTGGACCAGTCGCAACAAGTCGCGCGTGAATCCTTCCTCAAGACCCATTGCCTTCCCCAAGGCAACGCGGGTATGGATAATCTCTTCCCAACGGTTCACCTGAAGGATAGTCACGTTGTTGTCCTTCTTGTATTGACCGATCTGCTTTGAAATCTTCATCCGGCTG
>JANPES010000366.1:0-13245 GCA_031423035.1 Cyclobacteriaceae bacterium
CGGCTCCGATGTAAACAACAGGGTTCATGGTCACGAGAAAGGCAAAGCTCCCAAGCCACAGGTCCATCAGGTACCAGGCAATAGGCCAGGCGATCAGATTTGCCAGGGTGATCAGGATGACAATTTCCCGTGATAGCAGCATCAGGACTCCCGGAACAGAGGCGCCCAGGACTTTCCGGATACCGATTTCTTTTACACGCTGCAACGTATTGAATGTTGCCAATCCGAATAGACCCAGACAGGCAATGAAGATGGCAAGCCCTGAGAAGAGTGTGAATAGCTGACCTTGTTTCTGCTCCGATTCGTATAGCCTGGCATAGCGGTCACTCATGAATTGGTAATCAAACGGACGAAGAGGCAGGAAAGTCCTCCAGGTTTTTTCCAGGTGTTCGATACCCTGCTGAATATTCTCTCCCGAAATCTTGACGGTCAGGTTGTTGTAATAGTCCTCAGCTACAAAAAAGGACATGGGCACGATTTGCTGATGAAGAGACTCGAAATGAAAGTCCTTGACGATACCGATGAGCTTTCCTTTGACGCCTCCGTACAAGAAGTCTTTGTCAATCGCCTCCTCATTGGTCGCCCAGCCAATTTTTCTGGCGGCTGTCTCGTTAATGATAAAGGCAAGTGAATCATCCGTCGGAATTGATCTCAAGAAATCCCTGCCAGCAGCCAGTTGAATTCCGTATGAATTGAAGAACTCATAGTCGATAGCTACATATTTTAAGTCCATCGCGAAGGGCACAAGGCTATCACCTTTCATTACACTGGGTCCTCCCTGTGAATCCAGAAGCCTTCCTGTTGGTAATCGCGAGGAGCGTGAGGCTGTTTTGATGGATGCGTCTTTAGTTAGCTCATTGTAAAATGCATCGTATGAATCGTTCAACTCGTCGTATAAAGGCAGGGTGATCACCCGATCTTTGTCGAATCCGAGATCCCGGGTATTGAGGTAGTTTAGTTGTTGTGTTGTTACTGCGGTGGCGATAATGAGCACAATAGAAATGGCAAACTGTGACACGACCAGCACTTTGCGGATACCGCTGTTTCCTTTGCCAGATCCTTGTTGGCCTTTTAGAACAAGGGCCGGCTTAAACGAAGAGATTACGAAAGCGGGGTAAACTCCGGCTAGGAGACCGACCAGGATGGCGAAGGCCAGCAAACCGAGGAACAACGGCGCACTAGTGACAAGATTGAGCTCAAGTGCTTTGCCGGTAAACTGATTCAACCACCGCAGCGCTCCCAACGAAAAGAGTACAGAGAGTGCAAAGGCCACCAAGGATACCAGTACAGACTCACTTAGGTACTGGGCTACAAGTTGCTTTTTGAATGCTCCAACTACCTTTCTAAGCCCGACTTCCTTTGCGCGTTTGGTGGCACGGGCGGTAGAGAGATTGATGAAATTGAAGCATGCGATCAGAACGATAAATAGTCCGATCACAGCCATCATATAGACATTATTGATATTCCCGCCAACTTCGAGTTCGTCGTCCAGGTGCGACTTCAGATGAACATCGCTCACTTTTTGAAGAAACAAGGTTGTGCGTTGCGAGGCAACAAAATTTGGAGGAGCGCCAAAGTTAGCGATGGCATAAGGTCCAAAATGCTTGTTTAGGAAGTTGGGGAATTGGGCTTCCAGTTTTCTGGCGTCTGCCCCATGATCCAGGAGGAGGTAAGTGCTGAAGGCATTATTGCCCCAATTTGTTTCCAGTCCGCGACGTCCATAGATGGTACTATCGTTCAACGTACTGAATGAGACAAGGAAGTCAGGGTGCCAATGTGATTGCTCCGGAAAATCGCTGTAGACACCGGTAACTTCCAGGTCGAACCGTCGACCGGCTTTGATATGTTTTCCGATGACGTCTGTGCTTTCGAAGTACTTGCGTGCCGTGGCTTCGGAAAGTAGCACGGTCAAGGGTCTCTCCAATGCATTTTCTGGCGAACCGGAGAGCATAGCGATGTCGAAGATTTTGAAGAGTTGTGGTTCGACCATATAGACATCCTCTTCTGTGGCCATCTTTTTTCGTTCGCCGTTCTCTTCGATGGCCATAACGAATCCAAACTGGAGTGTCCGGGCCATCGTCTCTATTTCACCGAAATCATTTTTGAGCAACGGACCAATCGGGGGAGCAACCGAGGCCAGATGCAGATTGGGAACTCCATCAGCATCCAGGAAATTGCGGGTGACACGATACGTCCGATCGATCTTTTTGTTATAGCGGTCGTAACTAAGTTCATCGACGACAAAAAGGTAGATCATCAGCGCGCTTGTCATCGAAAGCGCAAGGCCGGCAATGTTAATGAAGGCGGTAAGCTTGCTGCGCATTAGGCTGCGAAAGGCCGTGATGAGGTAGTTTTTTAGCATGGCATGCGGGTTACGGGAGAAACCTCCAGATTGTCGAAACGTAACACAAAGACACAAGGTTATTTTTTTGGGATGCACGGCTTAAAGAACATTCCACCAAGCCAGTGCCTGAAAAGACCGTTTTAGTCCAAACCGATCATCATAAAGGAGCCCCAGAAAATAGGTTCGGGGTATTCCAGCCGCAGCTCTTTTTTGGCCTCAATGAAGCTAAGCCTCAAGTTCCCCGAATTGAGCCATTTCTTATAAAAATTGAGGATAAGCTTTTGGGTAGCCAGGTCGTCGACTTTAAATATACTCATGATTAAGACCTTAGCTCCAGCGACAAAGAAGGCGCGCTGAAGCCCATACACGCCCTCGCCATTTGAGATTTCACCCAATCCTGTTTCGCAGGCACTGAGCACAACGAGGTCCGTTTTGTCTAGATTCAAGCTCATGGCCTCATAAGCTGTAAGCACACCGCTTTCCATGTTGTAGTTGTGCTTGGTCTTGGCCAAAATATCGCCCGCCCCACTAAGAAGAAGGCCGGACTTCATTAATGGATTTTCCGCCATCATCGCCTCATTCTCGGTCAACTCCTTTTGCGCATCCGCCTCATCCGCCTTAGCATAGAAACCATGGGTAGCAATATGAAAGATCCGGGGGCTGTTCATTGATTTTACTTTCTCCTCGCTGGCACTACCCTCCATGTATTCATCCGCTGCCCATCCTTTCTGCTTGAGCAGCTTCATCAATTCATCTACTTCTTTCTCGGTACCCGGCAGGTCATTCCACTCATGGACGGCGGAGGCGGTAAGATAGAACTTCGGGTTACCAAACATTGAGGCGCTGTTCCCGCCTGCGCTTCCGGCAACCTTAACTTTTACTTTTCTTAGATACAGATCCTTGGTGTTACTAACCAGCACGATATTGGAGTTATCAATAATATACTTTCCGTCAGGCGTGGGGATTGCCTCAAGGTTGATCAGGTTGTACACGCCATCCGGAGAAAAATAGATGGTAGAGTATTGCCCAATCTCTTTTTGAATGGGTTCCCAATAGACTTTGTATGAGTTTTCATCGACCGTCTGTCGCGTTATGCTGGTCCGGTAATAGCGGTAATTGCGACCTTCCATCAGGTGCCCATTGGGAAGCTCCACTGCCTTGGGTCTTCCTTTTTCCCCCTTAACATACAAGGCCACATAAATAATCGAATCGGTGAACGTGTGGTTGAAATACCTGAACCGGACCATCTCCACAGCTACGTCCGTTTTTGCCAATGCCGACTGTACATTTTCATAAGTGATGCGTTTGTTCTCAAATCCTTGTCCGAATATTTCAGACTTCTCGCTGAGTTCGCGTTCCAGCTTTTCCACTTCGGCGTTCAGCGCCGTGGCATCAATTCCATTGTCAGTAAGCTGTTGACTACTCATGGAAAGAACATTGGTGAGATACTCTTTCTTCTGAATCCATGACATATAGCTTGCCTTCAGGGTTTCGTCTTTACTGTTTAGGATGCGTTCTTTGATCTTGATGGAAGAGCTGAGGAGCAGGGCTTTGGTCAGAAGTTGGTAGTTGAATACTTTGCCGCTGAGATCGCGGAAATCTTCCAGCTGACTGAAGGCAAGGGTGTTATAGAACTCAAAGTCCCCTTTGATGGTATTCCAGTATTTTGCCTTTTCGCGCTCGCTTAAGGCCGGGAAAAATTGCTTGATGAAGTTTTCATAGTTATTCAAGGCCTGTTCGATGTTCTTTTTAGCGCCTTTGAAGTCTTTCTCCATGTAGTAAACCTTGGCGATTTTGGAGAGGATTTTCACATATTCCGGGTGCGTATCGCTGAAGTTCTTTTCGTATATATCTTTTCCTTTCTTATAGAACTCTTCCGCTTCATTATATTTCTTGAGCTGATAGTACACATCTCCTGTTAAGGCAAAGATGGAAGCCGCCTGGATGCTGTTCTTACGTCCGGTCTTTTGCCTCCAGATGGATTCTGCCTGTGTCAATGAACTGAACGCGATATCGTATTTTTTTTCTGAGATATAGAGAATGGCGACGTTCTTCAGGATGTCAGCATATTGTGGGTTGTCTTTCCCGAGTTTCTCTCCCATGATGTCGCGGGATTCCAGCATGATTTTCTCAACCTCTATTTTATTGTCGCCCTTGTAGAACTTGATCAGGGCAAGCTGCGATAAGGACTTAGCTACTTCTATGTGTTTTCTGCCAAATTGCTTTTGCTGGCTGGCCAAAGCAAGCAGAATATTGCTTTCAGCATTGTCGTAGTCCCCGATCGTGTAGTCGACATCGCTGAGTAACTTCTGCGAGGCAGCAGTTTTTGTGGATTTTTCTGTATAAATCTTGATTGCGATCTGGTTTGCCCGCTGAGCAACTTTGTCGGCTTCAGTATAATCTCCTTGTGCAAGTAACAAGCGTCCCATGTCTACCAACGGATTAATGAGGCGCAAGGATTGGTCGCCGTATTGCTTGGTGTATTGCGTGATGGCCGTAGTAAGAATTTCGTTCGTATCTGAATAGCGGCCAAGCTGGATATACAGGTTGCAGAGGTTTAGCACCGTTCCCAGCTCATCAATATTGAGCGGCCCGTCTGCTTTTTGGATAATTTTGCGTGAACGTTCCAACGCATCTTCGGCCTCATCAAACATTCCTTTGATTCCAAATAAAATGGCCTGCGTATCGACCGCTTCAACGAGAAGACCTTTCCTGGCGTCCAAACTCTTGTATTCCTCCAGAATGGCGAGTGATTTGGTAAGGTTAGCATCCGCATCTTCATACTGACCCAAACGGATCTGAAGCCGGGCGATGCGTGTGAGCTCTTCACCGTATTTGTAGTCCTTGTCATTATATTTCCCACGGGCTACAAGCGCAGCTTTGTCCAGGGCGGCAACCGCTTTCGTGTATTGGTCTGACATCTCATAATATTGGGCCAGGTGATTGAGTAAATCGAGATGATCCTTGTGCCATGCGCCAATCTCCTTCTCAAGCACACCAGAGTAGCTCTCCGTATAGATTTCGCCAGCAAGTGTAATCTTATTGGTGTTGTCGAGATAAAAATTGGCCAGATGAAGTCGTGCCAGATGAAGTTCAGGCGCGGCTGCGCCGTACAGGTCGGTCTTAATCTCAATGATCTCTTTCAGATACTTGTCAGCTCCCCCATAGTTCTTTTGCCGGACAGCCAGTTCGGCAAGAAAATCAAGTGTTTCCGCAGTAAGAATATTGTTTCGGGGCAGGGTTGTCGTATTGCTGAGCAGACTGACTGCCTTTTTCTCCAGGTCCACAGTCTTTTCAGCATCCAGACTCTTGTCAAATTCTACCGCCTTGAGGCGAACGTTGTAGATGCTTTTTTCAGGAAATTCCTTACCAATCAGGCGCTCGTATTCGGCCTTTGTATTGGCATACTTGGCAGTTTCATTGTCTCGCAACAACTCTTTCAAGTACTCTTCATACAGCGGAACTCCAAGAAAGTGGCTTGGATAGAAATACGCTTTCAAGATGGTCAGTGTGCGATCGTACTCGAGACTTTTGGGAAGGTCTTCGACGCCATTCTCCACCAGCATCACAGCATTATAGAATTGATTCCGGATGTAGGCTATTGAGTGATCATTAATATTCTTCTTAATCCAGGCTGAAGCAAATCCAAATGCCGAGTCGGCACTCTTGAGATTCCCCTGTCTGCCATACGCATTGCCAATCAGGGTTAGCACCTGCGCATAGTCATTCATCCGCTGATTGAGCTCAGCTTCCGGAATCTTTCGACTCTTTAGCCCTCCTTTGCCGTCCGGAATTGTTTCCTGCTTCACTGCGCGCTTGGCGTAATACGCTTCCCGGCTGCGGGCGAGCCGGATGGCATCATTCCAATACCCTTGACCAACCATGGACTCTGCCAGAATGATATCGAGGCGGATGCGAATGGCATCCTTGTTGAAAGTGCCAATGTCAATCAATTTTTGTGCATTTTCCAGGTACTCGCGAGCCACCCGGAAGGAGCCGTTTTGATTGTACAGCTCCGCGGCATCCAAAAGAAGGAGCGCATGTTTTTAACTATTTTCAGAATTCAGTTTCTCGCTGGCTCTTAATGCACTCTGAATATTGGCTTCAAAGTCTTTTGGCATCCCTAGTCCCAAATCATACTTGGCTTCCATCAGCAACATGGTCGCCGTAAATTGATTTTGGGCACCTAGTTTGGCGGTGATCTTCTTTTTGGCTTTGATTAGTGCGTTCTTGGCGGCCTTGTAGTCGCCATTGGCAAAAGATTCTTCGGGCTTCAAGAGGCTCTGCTCAAACTTCAAAATATTCTTGTCAGGTTTCGTCTGGCTCAACGACAGCGAAGTGGTCAGTAGAATTGTTGCAAGAAGCAGGGTTAACTTGTTTTGCATAATGGAGGGAATTCCAATAATAAAGATACGAAATATTGGAAGTTCAAGAGCAATGAAAAATGCAGTTTTGAATTTCTTTAGAACCGAATGTTAGGATAAGCGAGTTCAGGACCGAATCAAGCGGGTTAGGATAGTCTTGGCGGCTGTCGTCACGGGCGTGCCAGGACCAAATATCGCGGTAACCCCGACCTTTTCCAGGAAGGCATGATCTGTTGCGGGGATTACTCCGCCGGCGACAACCAAAATGTCAGGCCTTCCCATTTTCTTAAGTGCCGACACTAACTCCGGGACAAGTGTTTTGTGACTGCCCGCCAAGCTTGAAATTCCGACTATATGAACATCATTTTCAATCGCTTGTTTTGCCACTTCGTCAGGAGTTTGAAACAACGGGCCGATGTCTACGTCGAAACCCAGGTCGGCAAAACCCGTAGCAATAATTTTGGCCCCCCGGTCATGGCCATCCTGCCCCATTTTGGCAACAAGAATCCTGGGCCGTCGACCTTCTTGACGTGCGACCTGATCGGAAATCTTTCTCACTTCTTCGATGACCTTGACGTTTTTCATCTGGCTTGAATATACACCGGAAATGGTTCGAATCGGCGCGGAATATCTGCCAAAAGTATGCTCCAATGCCGAAGAGATTTCTCCAAGCGTTGCCCTGGCCCTGGCTGCTTCGATGGCTAACACAAGCAAATTGCCACCGGTCCCTGCCGCACAGCGCGATACGTTCTCGAGCGCGGCTTGAGTCTCCTTGTTGTTCCGTTCCGCCTTGAGTTGTTGCAGGCGCAGCACTTGCTCCTCCCGAACAGCTGCATTGTCCACCTCACGGATGATAAAGTCTGGTTGCTCTTCCGTTGTGAATTGGTTAACGCCGACGATAACTTCCTCGCCCGAGTCAATACGTGCTTGTTTTTCCGCCGCCGCTTCTTCAATCCGCAGTTTAGGAATACCATTTTCAATTGCCCGGGTCATCCCCCCAAGGGCTTCAACTTCTTCAATAAGGGTCCATGCCCTGGTGACCAGTTCATGGGTCAGGTTTTCGAGGTACCAGGATCCACCAAGAGGATCGACGACACGGGTAATTCCGGTTTCCTTCTGCAAGAACAGTTGCGTATTGCGTGCGATGCGCGCTGAAAAGTCAGTTGGCAGCGCGATTGCTTCATCGAGCGCGTTTGTATGTAACGATTGAGTGCCACCAAGGACGGCGGCCATTGCTTCGATTGTTGTCCGTGTTACGTTGTTGTATGGGTCCTGCTCGGTTAGGCTCCAGCCACTGGTTTGGCAATGCGTACGGAGCGCCATCGATTTTGGGTTCATTGGTTTAAACGGCTGCACAAGTTTTGCCCAAAGCAGACGTCCGGCTCGCATCTTTGCAACCTCCATAAAAAAATTCATCCCGATTCCCCAAAAGAAGGAAAGGCGCGGTGCAAATTCATCGATAGCAATTCCGGCTTTAAGCCCTGCACGAATGTATTCCAAACCGTCGGCTAACGTATAGGCCAGTTCCAAATGAGCAGGCGCACCGGCTTCATGCATGTGGTAGCCGCTGATGCTGATGGAATTGAACTTTGGAAGATGCTTTGCGCAATAGGAAAAGATATCTGCCACGATCCGCATGGAGGGGTCGGGTGGATAGATGTATGTATTGCGCACCATGAATTCTTTCAGAATGTCATTCTGGATGGTTCCATTGAGCTGCTCTTGCCTCACACCTTGTTCTTCTGCTGCTACAATGAAAAATGCCAAGATCGGAAGTACTGCGCCATTCATTGTCATCGAAACGGACATCTGATCAAGTGGGATCTGATCAAACAGGACTTTCATGTCCTCTACCGAATCAATCGCTACACCCGCTTTGCCCACGTCGCCAGCAACACGGGGATGATCGGAATCATAGCCACGGTGCGTAGCCAGATCAAAGGCTACCGACAGTCCCTTTTGTCCTGCAGCAAGATTGCGCCGGTAGAAGGCGTTGGACTCTTTTGCGGTAGAGAATCCGGCGTATTGACGGATCGTCCATGGACGTACCGTATACATCGTAGCGTAAGGTCCACGGAGAAAGGGTGGGACGCCGGCTGAGAATTTTAAATGCTCATGCGATACAGGTTCATACGCTGGTGCAATAACAATCTTTTCGGGAGATATCCAGGCGGCCATGGGTTGAGTTGGAGGCTTCATCGCTTCATACTTGTTTGAACAAGCTTCCAAACACCCTCTGTCAGGTGTGCGGTGAGCTCGTCGACGAAATACGAACCCGCCAGCGGGTCGGCCACTTTTGAAAAGTGCGATTCTTCACGCAAGACATTGGAGATGTTGCGTGCCGCGCGATTCATCGTGGCGTCGTTGGAATCCTCCGGTTCGATGGTAAGTACGTCGCAACCGCCGAGAATTGCGGACATAGCAGCGGTCGTTGCTTTGAGCATATTTCCGTGTGGCGCAAAGGGTTCTGCTGTCCAAGCGCGCGACCTGGCATGAATAAACAAAGCACTTGCCGCTTGTATGCCTCTTTTTGCCGCGAGGTATTGCCAGACCCCACGCAAGGCGCGAAGTTTGCAAATCTCCATAAAGAAATCCGTCCCAATCTCAACGCTAAAGGCCGTTTGCGTTGAGCGTGAGCCAAAGGCATCACCCAGAAGCTGGTCCATTGCAATGATTCCTTCAGCTAATGCGTCGATCGCAGCACCTTGGGCAGAAATCTCAAGTCCGACAAAGCAAAAGGAATGGTTTGAGGGTGGCAAGCTTTGATGATTACCAAACAGTGCACCATGCGTCGGACCTTGTCTGCCATCCAGAAAGCGATCTAAGTCAATAGCGATAGCATCTGCATTATCCTTTGCTAAGAAATTGAGCGAACAATAGGGCCATTCGATTGCCTGTAGTAATTGGGAGAAGTTGACAACATCATGCAGTTCAAATAATACTCCGTTTGCACCCTGCTGAAGGTGTTCCAGAGCGATTGTGTTGGCCTGTATCGGGTCTTGGACACTAACCAAAGGACAATTGTACCAGGCGCGGGGCCCCAGATATGGGTCTTTAGATACCGGGAGGCGCAAGGTCTTTGCGGATGAGGTGGTCGCCGTGTAATAGGGTTTTATTTCTATGCCATCGACTGTCTGAGCCAGTTTTCCCCACGGGTCCAGGCCTTGAAGCTCTTCCTTTGCTGCGCGTTCCCACGCGGCAAGGCCTATTGCGGGGAACATGTCAAATTTTTTTTCGGCCTCTTTCACGCGTGCAATCGATATCGATGTCAAATTCAACCATATAAGCCATTTAAGCAATTAATATTATCGAAATGCAAATTACATAACGGGAAAAAAAAGAGGAAAATCAAGTATGTCCACTTTTTTTGTTCTCCCGTTTTTTCACACCTTTGTCACCCTTCCCTATTTCGGGGAGCAAAAAAATTCCATCTGACGCGATTCTATATGGAAGTTGATTCTGCAACTGTCTGGACTGATTGTCTCGAACTCATAAACAAACAAGTTGACGAGCAGAATTTCAATACCTGGTTCAAGCCGATCGTTCCATTGCGTCATGAGGGTGATGTTCTCACCATCCAGGTTCCTTCCCAGTTTTTCTACGAATGGTTGGAAGAGAATTATGTTCACATCCTAAAAAAAGCGATTCACAGTGTCCTGGGTGACAATGCGCGTCTGGAATATTCTGTGATTGTCGATAGCGGCAATCAACGTAACCCCCCATTGACCGTCAATTACCCCAATGGAAAAGGAAAATCAAGCCCAGCATCGATGGGTAATGGAAATGGCCATTTAGAGGACTATTCGCCATTTACCCTCCGTACCCTTGATCCCCGAACGGTCAATTCCCGGCTGAATTCATCGTATCGCTTTGAAAATTTTGTTGAGGGCGACTGTAACCGTCTGGCGCGTTCGGCAGGTGTTGCCGTATCCAAGAAGCCCGGGGTCACTTCGTTTAATCCGCTCATGCTTTATGGTGGAGTAGGAGTTGGAAAGACCCACCTGGTACAAGCTATCGGCAATGAGATCAAGCAGAAGCTTCCGGATAAGATTGTTCTTTACGTTGATCAAAATGATTTTACGAATCAATTTTTGAATGCGCTGCAAAACCACAAGATTCAAGACTTTCAAAACTTCTACCTCCAGGTAGACTTGCTGATTCTGGACGATGTTCAGTTTCTGGCTGGCCGCGAAAAAACCCAGGAGATGTTCTTTCACATCTTCAATCAGTTACATCAGACAGGCAAACAGATCATCATGACGAGTGACTGCCCGCCACGTGATCTGAAAGGATTCCAGGAGCGCTTGTTGTCGCGGTTCAAGTGGGGCCTTACGGCCGATTTGCAGGAGCCGGATTTTGAAACCAAACTTGCCATCATCCATAACAAGATGCTATCCGACGGGATACAAATCCCTACGGAGGTTGCCGAATACCTGGCCTATAGTGTAGATACTAACCTTCGCGACATGGAGGGAGTGATGAATTCACTGATGTTTCATGCGACTTTGCTCAAGAAGGAGATTGATCTTGACTTGGCCAAGGAGGTGATGAAGAACATCGTCAAGGAAATTCAATCGGATGTGAGCGTCGATTTCATTCAGAAGACGGTTGGCGACTATTTCCGCGTTGACCTCGATGCAATGAAAGGAAAAATCAAGAAGCGGGAAATTGTTATTCCCCGGCAGGTGGCCATGTATTTCTGCAAACGATATACCCAACTCACCCTGGCACTAATTGGCGAGAACTTTGGCGGTCGCGACCACAGCACGGTTATTCATGCCCTCGAGTCGGTGGAGGACATGATGAAGACGGACGCAAACTTTAAGAATTCTGTCGATGAGCTTACCAAAAAGCTCAAAATGCGCATGGCTTCTTAGTCTTCGGCTATTGTAATGTGAACTGCAAGGGATATTCTTGCTTTGAACTATTGATCCCATAAAGTAGAACCCGTCCGCGGTATTTCTGGAAGAAGTCAATCACTTCCTGTGGGTCCTTAATCCGTTGCCGGTTGATGGAGATGATGGTGTAGTTCTCAGGAACGCCCAACCGCTTGAAAAGGCCATCCTTGATTTTATACACCTTTACACCATAGTCAACTTCTTCCAGCTCCGCACCAAGCAGCGTATCGCTGTAAATTTTTCGCTTAATGAGACTGGTTCCCCCTGATTTGTTCACCAGGGTTAAACTAACAATGCCCGGTTTTCTATCCCGGAGATAGGTGAACGTTATTTTTTCGCCCGGGTAGTGATGACTGAGTTCTTCCTCGAATTCACTTTTGCTATTGATTTCTACGTCATCAAATTTGATAATGATGTCACCGAGATTCAGTCCTGATTCTCTGGCGAGGCCGTCCTTTTCCATTTCAGCCAAAACAACACCCCGGAAATCCCCACCCGCGGTCTTCAGGTTGTACTTTTGGGCTGTCTGATAGTCGTAGTCGAGTACGCTTCCACCCCAGAATGGTTTTTGAACCACACCGTACTTGATCAGGTCATTGACTATTTTTTTCGCCAGATCGACTGGAACAGCGAAGGCATAGCCCGTATATGAACCAGTCGGAGAGGAGATGGCCGTATTTATGCCAATCAATTCGCCATTCTTGTTTACGAGTGCACCGCCGCTATTGCCTGGATTTATTGCTGCATCTGTTTGGATAAATGATTCAATGGGGAAACGATCTTCGACAATGTTGATGCGCCGGCCTTTAGCACTAACGATGCCCGCGGTCACTGTTGATGAAAGAGAAAATGGATTTCCCACAGCAATGACCCATTCACCTACGGCTAATGATTTTGAATTGCCGAGCGTTGCCGCGCGGAGGTTTGTTTCATTGATTTTCAACACCGCAAGGTCGGTCGAGGGATCTGTGCCGATTAACTCGGCATCGTAAACTTTCTTGTTATAAATGACCTGTAGTTTCTCTGCCGCATCGACCACGTGGTTGTTGGTGACGATATATCCATCCGAAGTAAAGATAACCCCCGAACCGCTGCTGACACGGGTATTCTGTCCACCGCCACCCCCGCCGAAGATCCAGTCCCAATGGGAGTAGGAATTCCCGCTTTGTGAAATGCTGTTGATGAACACAACGCTGGGAATAGCCCGGGCAGCAGCCTCGCTAAAGTCGACCTTGTCCAGGTTGACCGATTCGCCCGACGCTACCGGGCTGGGATGGTATTCTTTCCCAGGCTCATAGGTGTCCAGTGTATAGGATGCAGCAGGGGTCACCGGGGCGATGTCTCGCTTTTTCTGGTAGTTAACAAAAACAAAGGCTCCGGCGATCCCCGCCAAAAAAGCCACGATAACGGTTCTTAGGACATTTGCCATACAGATTTTGCTTCAGGTTTGCGCAAATATAAAACGACTTCGATTTTATTAAGTTCCGAATGGTGCTCACCTTTACAATCTTTATTCATCCAACCCATGGGATTTCGGTCTGTACTTGCCAAGCCTTTCGCATCCCTGGTGGCCAGACAAACCCACAATTGGGCTTCCCGGCCTGGTCATTTTCAACAACAGGTAATGAAAGGATTGGTG
>JANPES010000367.1:0-5150 GCA_031423035.1 Cyclobacteriaceae bacterium
CCAAAGGTTATGAACAACATTTACTCGAAGGCGGTAAAATGATGATTACCCTCGCTGGTGCTATGAGTACCGGTGAATTGGGTATCTCACTGGCCGAAATGATACGCCAGGGAAAAGTAGATATTATCAGTTGTACAGGTGCCAACCTGGAAGAGGATATTATGAACCTGGTAGCGCATAGTCATTATCGCCGTATTCCCAATTACCGGGACTTAACGCCTCAAGAAGAGTGGGACCTGCTGCAAAAGCACCTGAACCGGGTTACCGATACCTGCATCCCTGAGGAGGAAGCGTTTCGGAGGTTGCAGAAACACTTATTCAAAGTGTGGAAAGATGCCGAAAACAAAGGCGAGCGTTTATTTCCGCACGAGTTCATGTTCCGCATGATTAACACTGGCGACCTGAAACAGTATTATGAAATTGATCCCAAGAACTCCTGGATGATTGCAGCGGCTGAGCGCAACATGCCGATGGTGGTACCGGGCTGGGAAGATTCGACGATGGGAAATATTTTTGCCTCCTACTGCCTGACCGGTGAGCTAAAGGCCTCGACCATGAAGTCAGGCATTGAGTACATGGTCTGGCTCGCTGATTGGTACACCGAAAATTCCGGGAAGGACGGCATTGGGTTCTTTCAGATTGGCGGCGGGATTGCCGGCGACTTCCCGATTTGCGTAGTTCCAATGTTGCATCAGGACCTGGAGCGCGATGGTGTTCCGTTCTGGAGTTATTTTTGTCAGATTAGCGATTCCACCACCAGCTACGGTTCGTACTCTGGGGCTGTTCCCAACGAAAAAATTACCTGGGGCAAACTAAACATTGATACCCCGAAGTACATTGTGGAGAGCGACGCGACTATCGTGGCACCGCTGATGTTTGCCTATATATTGGACATGTAAGTCAATTTGGTCCCGATGACTATCGGTATGATAATTTGTTAATGGGGATTTGAGATGAATTTAGAGTTAGCGCTTCGTTCGGCAATTCAGAATGCCATTGACTTCTTGTATGGAGTCCCTGAGCAGCAGATTCAGCTGCAGCCAACAAATATCGAATTTGAAGGTTCGCATACCCTCGTCTGCTTTCCACTGACCAAGCTCTCGAAGACGTCACCGGAAGAAACCGCACGACAAATCGGAGATTACCTTGTTAAGGAGAGTGGGTTCGTGGGTAAGTTCAACGTCGTCAAGGGATTTCTGAATCTCTCCATTGCCGATACTACATGGATAAAAGTATTCTCTGATATCCTGTCCCAAAAGGACCACGGCTGTCTCCCGCCAAACGGAAAGGAAATCATGGTGGAGTACTCTTCACCGAATACCAACAAGCCCCTGCACCTGGGCCATTTGCGAAACAATTTCCTTGGTTTTTCAGTGGCTGAAATCTACAAAGCGCTGGGATACACCGTTCATAAAGTACAGATCATCAACGACCGCGGTATTCACATTTGCAAGAGTATGGCGGCGTGGAGCTTATTCGGTAACGGCGAGACACCAGAGAGCAACGGGATGAAAGGCGACAAGCTTGTTGGCAAGTATTATGTGGAGTTCGACAAAACCTACAAAGCCCAGATCAAAGAGCTTGAGGCAACGGGCATTTCCACCGAGCAAGCAGAGAAAGAAGCTTCGATCATGAAGCAAGCGGTAGACCTCCTGCTAAAGTGGGAGGCGAAGGATCCTGCAACGATCCTCTTGTGGAAGACCATGAATGGCTGGGTATACCGCGGCTTTGAGGCTACGTATACGCGGATGGGCGTTGACTTCGAAAAATTGTATTATGAATCTGACACCTACCTGTTAGGCAAAGAAGAAGTGATGAAGGGCCTGGCGGCCGGTGTATTTCTTCAGAAAACTGACGGGTCGATCTGGGTTGACCTGACCGGCGATGGCTTGGATCAGAAAGTATTGCTTCGCTCCGACGGAACTTCCGTGTACATGACCCAGGACATTGGCACAGCCATCTTGCGCTTCCGTGATTTCCCGAAGATCGAAGGCCAGGTGTATACGGTGGGCAATGAACAAGAGTACCACTTCAAGGTGTTGTTCCTGATCCTTGGCAAGCTGGGCTACACGTGGGCGAAGAAGTGTTATCATTTGTCCTACGGCATGGTTGATCTGCCTACAGGCAAGATGAAGAGCCGCGAGGGTACGGTGGTCGATGCCGACGATTTGATGACTGAGATGGTGAATGACGCAAGCAAGCAGACCTCCGAACTCGGCAAAACGGAAGGGATGAGGGAACAAGAGATTGCGGCGCTGGGCGAGATGATCGGGCTTGGCGCGTTGAAGTATTTCTTGCTCAAAGTCGATCCGAAGAAGCGGATGTTGTTTGACCCGAGTGAGTCGATCTCGTTACAGGGCCATACGGGTCCGTTCATTCAGTATACGCATGCACGGATCCGGGGTATGCTTCGCAAAGCCATGGACCGGGGACTAACCTGGAACTCAGAGTCCGGGAGCCAGTTGAAAGCCCTGGAACCTGCCGAGCGAGACGTTATTGTCGCTATTAATCAATACCCAGCTAAACTGCAGGAAGCGGCAAAAGAATACTCCCCGTCCGTCGTTGCCAACTACGTGTACGAGCTGGCAAAGGATTACAATCAGTTTTACCAGACGATCCCCGTGCTGAATGAAACGGATCCAGCAAAACTCAGCTTCCGCCTGGCATTTTCGAAGGTCGTTGCGGATGTGCTGCGGAGTGGTATGGGGGTGTTGGGGATTCGGGTGCCGGAGCGCATGTGAGACCATGATTACCTTGATTACCCTGATGACCTTGAATAACTTGATTAGCCCGATCGGAACTGGCACGAACGCACAACAATGAACTGTGCTAAAAGTCAAGGGACTTACAAACATTCCTTTTCAGCAAGACTTCTGGTGATGGGCAGGAAAGGATAGTTCAGGTCACAAGACCCGGATTCGATCCCGAAGCCGTTGTATGTTATTTTACGAATTTTACGAGACTAATAGATTTCATATGAGAAACACGCTGACACTAGGTTTAATTCTTTCCACACTGACAACGTTTGGGCAACCTAAAGCAATAGAATACAAACCTACAACGCACTACAGAAATTTCTCACACAAGATTCCTCCTGTACTTAGGATTTCTCCAGGTGACACAGTAGTAAGCGAGACGGTAGATGCGGGTGGCTTTGACAAAACTGGTAAGAGCGTTACGGAAAGAGGAAACCCACAGACAGGGCCGTTTTATATTGAAGGCGCAATGCCGGGAGATGTTTTGGCCATTACATTGACAAAGGTTTCCTTAAACAGAGACTATGCGACCACGGTAGAACAATTTGTAAAAAGGAGTCTACCATTTGACGTCATTAAACCAGTTTTTGCTCGAAATGGAAGATTGGTTAAATGGACGTTGGACAGACATGCGGGTTATGCCTTTCCGCAAACTACTCATGAACACCTTGGCAACTTCAAGGTTCCACTTAGACCATTTATGGGTTGTTTGGGAGTTGCTGCTCCGTTAAAAGACAAAGAACCACTATCCTATTTCGCCGGACAATTTGGTGGGAATATGGATTTTTATAAAGTAGCGCAAGGGGCGACGATCTATTTGCCTGTGTTTCATGAGGGAGCTCTTTTATATATCGGTGACGGACACGCACTTCAGGGAGACGGTGAAATAACGGGGGATGCACTTGAAACGTCAATGGACTTTTCGCTTGTGACTAAAGTTATCAAGTCAAGTGATCTACGGCTCAATTTCCCAAGAATTGATGACTCAGAACACATCATGGCAATGGCGACTGCAAACACATTGGAAGAAGCCCTGAAACTAGCGACTCTTGGACTACTTGAATGGATACAAAAGGACTATAGTCTTTCACTCAATGAAGCGACACAAGTTTTAGGAACTTCAATTGAATACAGAATCCCAACTTTAGCCGGGCCGAAAGTTGAAATAGTAGCGATGTTGAAAAAGGAAACCTTGAAAGGGCTAGCGAGATAGATTTGTGAGGGAAAAGCAACGCACCACACATGTGGATGCTTCGCGGTGCTCCAAATTCCTATATCCAATTGTGAACATTGCAGATTGCCACTTCGACTAAATGACGGAGTAATTTACAATAGCAAGTAATTTTGGAATTGATCATTGCGACCCGTTCTTCATTCAGCGAGGCATACGTTCATTCATCTAAGTTAATGACTGCTTATCTCCTGGAGAGGTTGTAGGGTAGGGTCCAAACACCGACTTTACGTCCTTTTTCAAATTCTCCACACCCCCACGGATGAAAACCGCCCTCTGGGCCCTCGCCCTTTCTGTATTGCTGTTCGGCTCCTGCGTCAGAGGAGTATTTCAGCCTGTGAACGAGGGCAGGGAATATGGTGACCCCGTTCCACTAATGGTTTCTCATCTGGGTAACTCCGGCCCTCACTATTTTCTTCAAGATGTACTTTGCTTCGATTACCTCTGCCGGAAAAAAGCTGGTAAAAGGAAAGCGATGTCGGCCATCAGCTTTGAGGATTTCAAAAAGCGGTTGAGGAAGAATGCAAAAAAAGGAGCCTATAAAAACCTTACGCCGCCAAGAAAAGCGATTAAGCCCGACACGAGTCAAGTGAAGCAACCGGATCCTGTAGTTGCGCCTGTGCCCCCCATGACTTCTGAGCCCACAGTTGATCAACCAATTCTCAAGGCAGATAGTCTGATCGTACTGGGCGACCTACTCTTCGAAACGAATCGTTCCGACCTGAGGGGTGAGCATTTCACCGCACTCGATTCCCTTGCCAAGTTTTTGCAGCGACACCCGACGCTACAAATCGAAGTGACTGGACACACCGACAATACGGGAGCGGAGCGACACAATGTAGCACTATCCACGCGCCGTGCACAGGTGGTTGCGGAGTACCTGATTGATAGGGGAGCTGTTTTTGAGCGGGTGACCTATGAGGGATTTGGCAGCTCGCAACCTATTGCTGACAATGGAACGGAGAGCGGCAGAAGCAAGAACCGGCGGGTGGAGATTCTGATTCGTAACCCGGACAAAAGGTAATAACCTTCAGCTTAACTGCTCACCTGACTTGAAGGTGTATGATTGTCCGGACTACTTGAATGCTGTTGATTCTGCAAATCGCGAGGATTTTAGATTTGCTTATGGGAACGTACCCCTAAATCCCCTGAAGGGGACTTTG
>JANPES010000368.1:0-14618 GCA_031423035.1 Cyclobacteriaceae bacterium
CCCCAAAAGGATGTAGGTAATGCCTAATTCCTTTTTAAAGGCCACAAAAATAGGATAACTGCTTGCAGGAAACCAAGACTGGTTTAGTCAGATGGCAATAGGTGCTTTTATGCCGGGATGGTATTGATAATTAACTATCTCAAAGTCTTCGTATTGATAGTCAAATAAGGAAGGTGCCTTTCGCTTTATAGCTAGCGTAGGAAGGTTGAACGGCTGCCGTGTTAACTGAAGATTTACCTGATCCATATGGTTCTGGTAGATGTGCACGTCCCCGCCGGTCCAGACGAAAGTACCTGGCTTAAGATCGCACTGTTCGGCTACCATGTGGGTCAGGAGCGCATAGCTGGCAATATTGAACGGCACGCCTAAAAAATAGTCAGCGCTCCGCTGATAGAGTTGGCATGATAACTTTCCTTCGGCGACATAGAACTGGAACATTGCGTGGCAAGGAGGCAAGGCCATCTTGTCCACATCTGCAGGGTTCCAGGCAGTCACCATATGCCGTCGTGAATCCGGCTTTGTTTTGATCTGCTCAAGCACCTGCGAAATCTGGTCAATGTGTCTGCCGTCGGGTGCGGGCCAACTTCTCCACTGAGAACCATACACAGGGCCCAACTCGCCATTTTCATTTGCCCATTCGTTCCAGATCGTCACACCATGGTCATTCAGATACTTGACGTTAGTGTCCCCATTCAAAAACCAAAGCAGCTCATAGATGATAGATTTAAGGTGAACACGCTTGGTGGTCACCAGCGGAAACCCCTTCGAAAGATCAAAATGCATCTGCCGACCAAAAACAGAAACGGTACCCGTGCCAGTTCTGTCCGTCTTGGCAGTGCCATTTTGGAGGATATCCTGCATTAGGTCGAGGTAATTTCTCATCGCTAGTTTACTGTAAATAAAAACACTTCCGTGGAGATTTTCCATCCACATGGAAGAAACTATACTATACCATAGCAAAAAACCCATTGTCGGGCAAAGCGCGTTACTTATGCCGGATACAAATTAGCTGCTGTCACCTGACTATGTCTACTGCCTTGGACTTTCCATCGATGGCCACAGTCACTTCGTTATTACATCCGGTCAGCAGAAGGCTGCCAGTACTTGATGCGACAGATAATTCGCCATAATCAACAGTGATTTTTCTGGACTCAATCACCAACTCTTTGGTTCCTTCCAATGGCATAAATAAGATATCGTCCGGGAACACGCAACCGCGCGAATACGTGAACCCTTTTGTTGTTGTTACCGTGTAATCTTTGCCATCACGTGTCTTCCCGGTAGCTCCGCTCCCAACGGTCAGCATATCAATCCCTCGTGGTCCTGCCCACCAACTTCTTCTCAAATTGCCAGTGCGGGTAGCAATAGTTCCGTCAGGAAAAGTAAAAGTTACTACTGTCTCAGTCTGATATATCGATTTGCAGCAATTCGTTTGAACATCCATTTCCTCACGAAACCCAACCAAAGTGATTCCATCGACACCATATGATTCGAAGGTAATCTTAAAGGAAGAACCCGATACAAATCGCCGTCCTTTGAATTCGATAATGATTCTTCCTTTTCGAACCGTTCCTGCTATTGACGCACATCCGCTTCCGTAATCGAGCGTGATATAGCCATGAAGGTTGGCAACCACGCCCGGACCCTCCGGAACGTTGTCGCTTGCAAATTCGAGGCTGACACTCGCGCAACGACCATGGTTCCCGCTGATAATCCTCATCAGCCGGGAAGGCCCAACTGCACGAATACCATTCTGTATATCGGGGTCAGCAATTACCACGGCAGCCGTCATGTCGGACACCTCTTCCAGGTAAGCCTCCATTTTCTCTTCCGTTTGCAGATTTGTATTGTCCTCTGTCGTAAAGTCGATCGGCTCCGTGTCTTTGCAAGAGAAAATTAAGAACAACGCCAAGGCCAGATAGCCCGCCGACTTGAAGCGCTTGTTTAATTTCCTGGAATCTATGTTTGTTCTAAATTCCATAACCCTTCTGTATTTCAAATGTAACCCTTATTTGCTTCTCTGGCCTTTCGACCCAAACAAGGCTTTCCCATACTGGCAAGAGGTCTTTCATTGGTTTAGCAAATCGCAGGATACGATTGATCGAGGGACCTTCTCGATACTACGGTGAGTCTATCGAGGAGCAGCCAGGCACAAAAAAACCGCCTCGATTGACCCGAGGCGGTTCTTAATTTTATCTGTTGATAATCAGTCGCCGTTGGCTGATACCTGGATCTCTTTCGATCGGCCGTTTACCGTGATGGTAACCGAAGTATCGCATGCTCCTGTTCCAAAGTCGATTGTTACCTTCTTGTCTCCGGAAATCAGTTCTTTGGTTCCTTCAACAGGCATAACAACTTTGCTTTCGATTGCGCAGGCTCTCTTGAAGACCAGGGCCTTGGTAATTGTCATTACATATTCTCTGCCTTTACGATTCGTTCCGGAGGCGCTTCCAGTCACCGTCCATGAATCCTCCAGCGGATTGGATGCGCGATTCCATGTACGGGTTCTGGTGGATATTCGATCTGCTGTGGATCCATCCAGGAAGGTAATCGTTACCTCTTCGGCAATCGTGAATTTCGGACTCTCTTCCGTGCTTGCCGTGACATTCGTTTCCGTGCGCGTTCCATCGACCAAAATTCCATCAACGGAATAATCAACCGTTGTGATCGTTACGAAAGAACCCGGCAGGAACCGACGGCCCTGGAATTCAATTACGATCTTACCTTTCCGTACCCGGCCGTTAGGGCCTGCACATCCTGTACCGAAGTCAATGGTAATGAACCCATGTAGATTTTCGCCCGGTTGCCCTGCTGGGATGTTGTCTCCTGCAAACTCAAGGACCACGGTCGCACAACTGAATCGTCCATCCGTGATCGCGTCTTTGATATTCTTAGATCCAGCGGATGATCCGTCGCCACGAGAGCCTGTCAGTGTTCCTGCATCAGCAGACATAGCAATGCCAGACATATCTGACATGTCTTCTAACTGTGCATCGGAACTAGCTTCGCTTTGCAAGTTAGAATTGTCATCTGCTGAAAAGCTGATGGTTTCATTGTCTTTACATGAGGAAAGAAACATGAATAGCGCAATAGCCATAAAGCTGAGCGTCTTCATTGTGGTCGGTAATGTGATAGTTTTCATGGTCGGTTTTTTGTTGATTTGTCCGTTAGATGATTGATTTCCCTCTGGGTTTAATCCCATAGCAAAGAATTCTCAAAAACGTTTAAAATGTCGCTAAAAGTATCAAAAAAGAGCTTCTTTTCAGGGTTAATGGTAATCGCTGCCCTGCTGGTAACCGGCAACGCAGCCCTGGCCCAGCAAAAAATCGGGAAACTCAAGTACGGTGGCGGCGGTGACTGGTACGCCAACAAGACGGCCCTACCAAACCTGATCAAGTTTTGCAACGCGAAACTGTCGATGAACCTGGCAGCCGAAGAAGACGCGGTAGATGTCGGAAGCCGTGATCTCTTTTCCTATCCGTACCTCTATATGACAGGCCATGGCAACGTTGTGTTCTCTCCTCAGGAAGCTGAGAATTTGCGGAACTACCTGATCGCCGGAGGGTTCCTTCATATTGACGACAACTTCGGACTTGATAAATTTATCCGGCTTGAACTGAAGAAGGTGTTCCCCGAACTGGAACTTGTCGAGTTGCCCTTCACCCATCCCATCTATCATCAAAAATTTGATTTTCCGAAAGGGTTACCCAAAATTCATGAGCATGAAGGAAATCCATCCCAGGGATTCGGACTATTGTATGAAGGAAAGCTTGTTGCCTTCTATTCTTTTGAGTGCGACCTCGGCAACGGATGGGAAGATCAACGCATACACAATGATCCGGAGGCCAAACGAACAGAAGCCCTTCAGATGGGCGCCAACATCATTGCTTACGTCTTCACTTCGTACTAGCCATTAATTCAGCACTTCGGCAAGCTTCTTATGGAGTTCGTTGCCCCGTAGGTTCTTGGCGATAATTGTTCCTGTAGGATCCACGAGAATGGAGAAGGGAATTCCGTTGATGTTGTAATCGCGCGCGGCCTGCGATTCAAAGTATTTAAGGTCAGAGACATGGGTCCAGACTAATCCGTCTTCAGCGATTGCTTGCACCCAATCTTGTTTAGTCCGGTCAAGGGACACACCCAAAATGTCGAAATTCTTGCCTTTGAACTCATGGTAGGCCTTCACGACGTTAGGGTTCTCCCGCCGGCAGGGACCGCACCATTTAGCCCAAAAATCAACAAGCACATATTTTCCGCGGAAGGAAGAAAGCGAGACAACTTTCCCGGTAGGGTCAGGGAGAGATATCTCGGGCGCAAGCTGACCCACTGCCGTTGCCTTCATTTTATCTACAAAGGCAACAAAATCTTTTCCTGACTTCACCTCAGGCCAGTCGCGTTTAAACTTCTCGCTTGCAGCCACATATACATCAATAAATTTGTCCGGATCCAGAATGCCCGAATTCTGAAGGAGATGGATCAAGCCCAGCGATGGGGACTGCGTCTTCAGAATATCAGCTGCATCCTGTGAGGCTTTCTCCATGATCGCCATGTAGCGCCCTTGCAATTCCTGAACTTTTTCCTGATTCTTCTCTCGAGAAGCAATCTGAAACTCTTGCTCAATCGCTTGTGCTTCAGCAGACTGCTGGGCATTTCTTACAATCCCCTGAACCCGGTCAATAAGGTCCAGGTCAGGCGACCCAACGATGGATGCATTCCCGCCCGGGCTATTTCCGTCTACTTCTATCGTCAAGTCGGCGGAATCAAGAATAACATTGACGATCTGATTCTGGAAGAAATCAAGTTGATAGTAGCCTGGCTCCATGAGCCTCACCTCTTTCTCAAATGAATTGTCGCTTTTCAGAACGATTGTATCCTGAAAACCATTCCCCCCATCCGCCTGTCCTTGCTGCATTTCTTTGATCAGGATATGACCTGCTGTAGGAAAATTTACCTTACCCCGTAGGGTTACAACGCGGCCTGCCTCCTTCTTGGCCTCTCCGCACGATCCCAAGAGGACGACTAGTGCGAGCACTGTCAATCTTACGCTTTTCATTTTTCTGAAAGTTTTTGTTCAATCATCTTACTAGCAGCCTTTGGATCTACCCTACCTTGTGTCCGCTTCATTATTTCTCCCATAAACATACTTACAATTCCTGTCTTGCCGTTCTTGTAGGCCTCAACTTTCAACGGAAATTCTTTGATGACCTCATCGACGGTCCGCTCCAACGATCTATTATCGTTGTCCTGCAAGAGGTTCAATTCCCTGGCTATTTCTTTGGGCTGACGGGCAGGCGCCAAAAGCATAACCGGGAAAATTCTTTGCGCCGCCATGGAAAAGCTGACCTGGCCCTGCTCAACCAGGTCGACAAGCGCTCCCAGTCTATCCGGAGAAATAGGGAATTGGTCCATGTCCTCTCCGCGATCGTTCAGGTATGACTTAACAGGTCCGATCATCCAATTGGCTGCGGCCTTGAATCGTGGCGTAAGCGTGCATAGCTGTTCAAAATAGCCGGCAGTCTCTCTTGTTTCACTTAGCGTCAGTGCATCTGCGGTAGTGAGCATGTATTCTCTCACAAACTTCTCAAATACATCGTGTGGAAGGGAAGGCATAGCCTGACGTACTTCCTCAATCCACACATCTGAAATAATGACAGGGCTCAAGTCCGGTTCAGGAAAATACCGGTAATCGTTCAATTCTTCTTTGGTTCGCATGGCAAAAGTCTTGCCCAAAGCGGTATCGAACGTCCGGGTTTCAGACAAGATGGGATGCCCAGCTTCCGTTAATTCAATCTGCCGATCCACCTCCCATTCAATCGCATGGCTTAGGTTTCGGATAGAATTCAGGTTCTTTATCTCCACTTTCTTTCCGAGCTCAGCGGTACCCCGCGGTTTTATGGAGACGTTTGCATCGCACCGAAGCGAGCCTTCTTCCATATTGGCGTCTGAAATGGCCAGGTAGCGAACAACCTTCCTTATTTCCATCAAAAAAGCTGCTGCCTCTTCAGCCGAGCGGATGACAGGTTTGGTAACGATCTCCAACAATGGCGTACCCGCCCTGTTAAAGTCAACCGACGTGCCCTTGCCATCTTCATGATGGATAGATTTGCCAGCGTCCTCCTCCATATGAATTTTCTCCAGCGCTATCCGATGAAGCTGATTACGTGTCTGGACGATCAGGTAGCCGCCACGACACATCGGGTCACGATCCTGAGTAATCTGGTAGCCTTTCGGTAGATCTGGATAGAAATAGTTCTTGCGGTCAAATCTCTGTCTACTCGAAATTTGTCCATGACAAGCCAGCGCCATTTTGAGGCCCATAGACACAACATCTTTGTTCAGTAGTGGGAGTGTTCCGGGATGAGCCAGGGTGACAACGCTTGTATTGGCATTCGCAGGACTGCCATAGGATGCGGTGTCGCCGCTGAAAATCTTGCTGTTGGTCTTCAGTTGTACATGAACCTCAAGACCGATGACGATGTCGTAGGATTCCCGTATTGTTGATTCCATACAAAATACGGGTCAACCCAGCCCGATCATGATCCGCGCTTTGGAGAGCACATTATCCAAGCCGCCCATGTTCTTTCCCCCTGCTGTGGCGAAGAACGGTTGCCCACCTCCACCCCCATCTATTTCACGGGCCAGCTCCTTAACCATATTTCCAGCATGGTAGGCCTGGGTCTTCGCGAGTACTTCGCCAATCATGACAGCCACCACAGGCTTGCCCGCTACTTCTGCCGCCAGAATCAACAATAGATTCTCAAATTGATTGCGAAGTCCATAAGCTACATTCTTTACTGCATCCGCATCCGGTAAGACCACCCTTTCAATAATAACGGTGAGGCCTTTAAGCGTTTTTGCTTTTGTAGCCAGCTCTTCACGCACATGGTTTGCTCGTTCCTGGTTGAAGGCTTCTACCTTTTTTTCAAGGGCTTGGCGTTCTTCGAGGAGCATACCCAAGGAGGCTATCAGGTCCTTTGGGTTACGCAGCAACAACTTCACTTCGTTCAATTGGGCAAGCTGCAGATTCACGTATTCCTGTGCACCATCGGCGGTTACCGCTTCAATACGTCGCACCCCTGCTGCCACAGAACTTTCAGAAACTATCTTAAAAAAACCAATGGCACCCGTGGCAGAAACATGCGTACCTCCACAAAGCTCTACTGAAAACGAAGGATCAAAGGTGATGACCCTTACGTACTCGCCATATTTCTCTCCAAACAGCGCCATGGCCCCCAGGCTCTTCGCCTTTTCCAATGGAACATGTCGTTGTTCATAAAGGGAAATATTCTCACGAATCTTTTCATTGACCAGGCGTTCAACCCGATCCAGTTCTTCATCGGTGATCGCGGCAAAATGAGAAAAATCGAATCTAAGGATACGGCTATTGACCAGGGAACCTTTCTGCTCAACATGCTTACCCAATACATGCCTTAACGCGGCATGAAGAAGGTGTGTCGCCGAATGGTTACTCATCGTCTGTCGCCGTTGTGTGTCATTTACAAGAAGAAGGACCGGCGCATTTGGGTCTTGTGGAAGTTTCTCGGCAAAATGAATAATCAATTCACTCTCCTTCCTTGTATCCAACACGTCAATTGAGCTGCCGCCCGATTGAATTACCCCGGTGTCACCAACTTGCCCACCGCTTTCAGCATAGAACGGCGTCTTGTCAAACACCAGTTGAAACAACTCTTTGCTCTTTTGCTTAACCCTTCTGTACTTGACTAATCTTGCAGAAGCCTCGATGTGGTCGTAACCGATAAACTCCAGTCGCTCCAACTCCCCGACGACAGTCCAATCGCCAGTTTCCTTTGATGCATCTGTTCGCGAGCGTGCCTTCTGCTGTTGCATCGCAGCATCAAAGCCCTTTTCATCAACTGTAAACCCCCGTTCCCGGGCAAGAAGTGAAGTCAGATCAACAGGAAATCCAAATGTATCGTTTAGTTCAAAGGCAAAATCGCCGGCAATTCGTTTCGCCGTTGCACCAGCGAGATGAGACTCAAATCGTTTGATACCCAGGTCCAGTGTACGGAGAAAAGAATGTTCCTCTTCGTGGATCACCCGGCCCACGTACTCTTCTTGCTGTTGCAATTCAGGAAAAGCATCCTTCAACTGAGCAGCAAGCAAGGGCACCAGCCTGTAAAGGAAGGGGTCTTTGAAATTCAAATAGGAAAATCCGTATCGAACTGCTCTTCTCAGAATTCGGCGAATTACATAGCCAGCACCCGTATTTGATGGAAGTTGTCCATCGGCAATCGCGAACGCAACGGCCCGCACATGGTCAGCCATCACACGGATTGCCACATCAGTTTTCACAGCATCCCCGTATCGGACCTTGGCCTGCAAACAGATGAACTCCATCAAGGGACGAAATACATCCGTGTCGTAGGATGAAGTCTTTCCCTGGATGGCCATGCAAAGACGTTCGAAGCCCATTCCGGTATCCACATGCTTATCCGGAAGTGGCTCCAGGGATCCAGAGGCAAGCCGGTTGAATTGTATAAACACCAAATTCCAAATCTCAATCACCTGGGGGTGATCCGTATTTACAAGATCCCGACCTGCGACTTTTATGACATCCGCGTCGGGGCGCATATCGATATGTATTTCTGAACAGGGTCCACACGGGCCGATCTCTCCCATCTCCCAAAAGTTGTCCTTCTTCTTTCCGTGAATGATGCGGTCGGCACCCACAATGGGTTGCCACAATTTTATTGCCTCATCATCCACAGGAAGCTTGTCAGCTGGATCGCCCCCAAATACGGTAACATATAGCCGATCGGCAGGTAGTCCATAAACTTTCGTAAGTAATTCCCAGGCCCAGGCTATGGCATCGGCTTTGAAATAATCGCCGAATGACCAGTTGCCGAGCATTTCAAACATCGTATGATGGTACGTATCCAGCCCAACGTCTTCCAGATCATTGTGTTTGCCGCTTACCCTAAGGCACTTCTGCGTATCGGCAATCCGCTTGTACCGGGGTATCGTGTTTCCCAGGAAGTAGTCTTTGAACTGCACCATTCCGGAGTTGGTGAAGAGAAGCGTGGGGTCATTCTTGAGAACCAAGGGAGCGGAAGGGACAATTTGATGTCCCTTGCTCTTGAAAAAATCAAGAAACTTGCTCCGTATCGTGGCTGAATCCATCAAAGTGGCAAAAGTTGATATTGATCAGATAAAAAAACGTAATTCTCTATTTGTGAAAGCGTCAAAATTAAGCCCTTCACGAGCATTAATAAAATAAACCTTTGAAAATCATTGCCTTCACTGGTACGTCTGACTCGACACAAGAAACGCTGCTGTAGACAGGCTGGCCCGTCTTCGATGGGGATTGGCAATTGAAGAATACCAATCAATTGGCTCTTTTCATGTGTTTAATTTCTTCGAGAAACTAAGTGAACCTCTCGAATGACGCCAGCCAACATCGATTGAACAGTACGGAGGGGGTATACAGGACTTTCTCCACAATTCTCAATGTTGACATCTTGTCGATAGAAATAAATTTCAGTTCATTGTTTTGAGTTTAAAAGAATTGCTACTTTGCGTTGGTGCTGAGTTACAGCAAAGCAGGGATTCGGAAAAAATCGCATGGCTTACAAAGAAAAAGAAATAGAGAAGTTATATTATTCTATAGGCGAAGTAGCCGAACAGTTTAGTGTCGCCCCATCTCTAATTCGTTTTTGGGAGACCGAATTTGATATCCTGCAGCCAAAGAAAAACAGAAAGGGCAATCGTCAATTTACCAAAGAGGACATCGACCAAATCCGCCTTATTTATCACTTGGTGAAGGAAAAAGGATTTACGCTCAGCGGTGCCAAAGAGATGCTAAAGCAGGATGCCATGGCCATTAAGGACAAGATGGAAATGATTGATTCTCTGCGTAGTATCCGCAATTTTCTTACCGAGGTAAAGGACAAGCTCCACTAATCCGGCCATAAGTCGTCCTGAATTCCGGATGACGCCGATTCAGATCCTTCTTACAATTTTGCATTATTTACCTGGCCTAAACCATGGACCAGGAACGAATTCATCTAGCAGCGCTTCATTTTGTGCCAGGCGTGGGCAACTACCTTATCAAGCAACTGGTCAGTTATTGCGGTTCCGCAGAAGAAGTGTTTCATCAAACCAAACGCAACCTCCTCAAAATACCTGGGGTAGGTGAAGTAACAACCGAAGCCATCCGGCAAGGTAAGCCCCTTGCTCAGGCAGAGGAAGAACTTCTCAAAGCCGAGCAGGAAGGCGCCCAGGTACTTTTCTTTACAGACAATGCCTACCCCCATCGGCTCAAATCCATTGAAGATGCACCTTCGATGCTATACGTAAAAGGAAACACTAATCTCAACTCGCCACGAACGGTGGGCATCGTCGGTACCCGTATGGCAACGTCTTATGGAAAAGAGTGCGTAGAGGAACTGATCCTCGGCCTCATCCCAAGTCAGGCGCAAATCGTTAGTGGTCTGGCTTACGGCATTGACATCCATGCCCATAAGGAGGCACTGCGGCACAACTTGCAGACGCTGGCTGTTCTGGGAAGCGGCCTCGATATTATTTATCCAGCGGCCCATAAGGAAACGGCCCATCGGCTTACGAACCAGGGAGCGCTGGTGACCGAAAACCACTTTGGTGTTAAACCAGATGCTCATAATTTCCCACAACGCAACAGGATTATCGCAGGCTTGTCAGATGCTCTGATCGTCGTGGAAGCCGGAGAAAAGGGAGGCGCATTGATCACGGCGGAAATTGCAAATTCCTATAACAAAGATGTATTTGCCATACCCGGCAACATCCATAACCCCTACTCAGCCGGTTGCAACCGCCTGATCAAGGCCAACAAGGCTAACTTGTTGACTTCAGTGAAAGACCTTGAATACATCATGAATTGGACGGAAGGGCAACGTAATTCAACTTTACAACTCGCCGTGGAACTGGAAACACTCGAAGAAGATGAGCGATTACTTTTTCAGATGATCCGCGATAAGAAGCGGGCCCTCTCAATTGACGAGCTTTGCTATATATCACAACTCGCCCCCGGTCGGTTATCTTCACTACTTCTCTCCTTGGAGTTCAAGAACCGGATCGTCGCATTGCCAGGAAAGGTCTATATGACCCGATGAAACAGGTTACCGAATAAAGAATTTACTGGCCATACGCATCGACTCATCAAAAGCATCCATGTTAAGCTTAGGCGGAATGCCCCTGGAAGTCAAATATGAAATGATTGTTTCTGTAGCCAGGTTGCCGACCAAGTCATCCTCCGCCATCGGGCAACCTCCAAACCCCTGGATGGCACCATCAAATCGTCGGCAGCCAGACAAAACAGCCGCCTCAATCTTTTCTACTGCATTCGTCGGAAGGGAGTGCAAATGCGCCCCAATTTCAATTTCGGGGAACCCTTTCGTGAGTTGAGTGAAGAGGTATTTGATCTGATCCGGTGTGGATACTCCGACCGTGTCAGAAAGGGAGACAATTTTTACTTCCAGCGTGGCCAGGATGTCGACAAACTTTCCTACGATTTCCATATCATAGGGATCGCCATAGGGGTTACCAAATCCCATGCTCAGGTAAGTCACCAGGGTTCTACCGGAGGCAATGCAAATTTCCTGAATTTGGTTGAGCACATCGAGAGCCTGCGGAATGGAACGGTTGGTATTTCTTTGTTGAAATGTTTCCGACAAGGAAAGCGGGAAACCAACATAGGTAACCGCCGGATGGCGGCAAGCCTCCTGGGCGCCCCTCATGTTGGCCACAATGGCAAGAATCTTTGTCTGGCTATTCCCGAGTTCAAGCTGGTCAAAAACAGCTGCTGTATCTCGAAGCTGGGGTATTGCGGTTGATGAAACAAAGCTTCCGGCATCCAGCGTATCATACCCAACTTTGAGAAGCTGATTGAGGTACGCGATTTTCTCATCCGTCGGGATAAAGGGGACTATTCCCTGCATCGCATCTCGCGGACACTCGATTATCTTCATCCTCGGGGCGCCTGGCCGTTTCGTGAAGTGTAAATCTCTGAATAAAAGTGGCACGCCACAAAAGGTCAGGCTACTATTCCCGGCACAGCCTGAAATGGTCATTTCTTAATTGCCGGAATTTTCTTTTCCTTGAAATGGAATTGCCAATGATCATTCACGAAAACGCATCGCTTCAGCGACTCAATACCTTCGGTATTCAGGTCAAAGCCAGATACCTGGTTCACATCAACAGTCAAGACGAACTTAGTGAACTGACGAAAGAGCCGATCTTTACCCAGGTGCCCCGTCTTATCCTGGGTGGGGGCAGCAATATCCTGTTCACAAAGGATTTCGATGGGCTTGTCATGAAGGTGGACATTCTGGGCAAGCGGGTAGTGAGCGAGACCGATGAAACCGTATTGGTTGACATTGGTGCGGGTGAGGTGTGGCATTCCCTGGTTTTGTATTGCATTGACAAAGACTGGGGCGGTATCGAAAACCTTTCGCTCATTCCGGGTACTGCTGGAGCAGCACCTATTCAGAACATCGGAGCTTACGGTGTGGAAATTCAAAAAGTGGTCGAGTATGTGGATGGCATGGACCTTATCACCGGCGATCACCGGAGGTTCACACACGGCGAATGTCAGTTCGGGTACCGTGAAAGTGTCTTTAAACAAGACTTACGCGAAAAATTTTTTATTTCAAGTATTACTTTAAGGTTGAGTAAGAAATACCATCAATTTGACACCCACTATGGCGCTATCCGTGAGGTCCTGGATCGAAACAAAATCACCCATCCCACCATTAGAGAAGTGAGTGACGCTGTAATCTCTATCCGGCGTAGCAAACTTCCTGATCCTTCGGTGATTGGCAATGCAGGAAGCTTCTTCAAGAATCCAACTGTTGATCGCGCAGTGGCCGAAACAATTCGAAAATCATATCCGAACATTCCCTTGTATCAGATTGATAATCAGAACGTTAAAATACCAGCAGGATGGCTAATTGAACAATGCGGGTGGAAAGGAAAACAAGTTGGCCGAGTAGGTGTGCATGAGCAACAAGCATTGGTGCTCGTCAATTTAGGCGGCGGAAATGGTGAAGAAATCTTTCAACTTGCGACTAAAATTCAGGAATCAGTTGGCAAAAAGTTTGGCGTTTCTCTGATGACTGAAGTAAATATTATTTGAACTCAAATCACTCGATTCATTGAGCGAAAAAAATGACAACTTTTGTACAAGAAAAATGCTCACTTCAAAAAAAAATGCAAAAAACTTTTGCAGTTAAGTATTTTATTATACCTTCGAATACGTTTAACCATTAGTAAAACTTAAAAAATTAAACGCTATGGCAAAAAAAGCTAAGAAGGCCAAGAAAAAGGCTGGTAAGAAGAAGAAGTAATTAGGTATACCCTAATTATTTTTGCGAAGGGAAGCGATCCAAGATTGCTTCCCTTTTTTATTGGAAAGGACTTCGCTGGAAGCGACCTCTACCTGCTTACTTCTTTTGAACAGCACCTCCTATGTACAGTCTCACACGTCAAAACGACCCCGCAAACCCAGACAAATAATTTGTCGACCTTTCCTTTTACGGGGTTGCTGTCTACGTTAATTTTGTCATCCCAATCAACTAAACTATGGCCAAAGCAACCACGAAGTCAATGGCAAAATCAACTGGCAAATCCTTAGCAAAGCCAGCAAAGAAGGCACCTGCGCCCAGGAAAAAAGCACTTCCAAATCCATATCTTCTGATCGAGGATGTCTGTATGGCATCGCTCGCCAAGTTGCAAGAACTTGAACTTGACTATCAACTTCAGTCGGAAATCAACTGGTGCCTCGGTAGTTTTCAAAATGATGGGAACCCGGTTGGATTGTACCTTATGGCCGAGCGTGCTTTGGAGATCTTCAAGGCGCTACATGCTGCAAAGACCCATGGAGTTCCTTCACAATTAATAAAGGATATCCAGAAGGCCCTCAAGACCAGATAGGGTCAAATCATATGTGTCACGTTAGTTAACGTGCCGTGATAGCGCAAACATTGAACTCCAAACTTATTGAGGAAGTCAACTCCTTCATCGGAAGCCAATCCTTTGTGCTCCGCATAAGAATTCAGGTAAATGACCTTGCTAATACCCATTGTGAAGGCAATCCTGGCACAAGCCAGACAAGGCGACAGCGTAACATATAGTGTCGCACCGGAGACGGAAGTCTTGTTCTTCACAGCGTAGAGAATAGCATTCTGTTCTGCATGAATAGCCAGCGAGCAGCCATTCTTAGAATCACGCGGGCACCCGGAGTCCGGCCATTCTTCGTCGCAGTTGTGTGTACCGCTTGGCGGGCCATTGTAGCCAATAGAAATGATTCTCGTATCCTTGGTCAGCACCGCACCGACATGCCGCTTAATGCAATGAGAACGCTTGGCAAGGTTCACTGCCAATTCCATATAGATGTCATCAAACTCCGGTCGATCCATGGTGCAAAATAAAGATTGGCACCAAAATAGTTACTTTTATGCCGAAACTTTGCCCATGAAGCATACCCTAATCTTTAGCCTTGCTTTAGTAGCGCCCTTACAGATGTTCGCTCAGGATGCGGCAAGGCCAAGACCAAGTCCGTTAGCGGTTGTTTCAACCCGGTACAAAGACACCTATGTAAAGATCACCTACAGCCAACCGCATAA
>JANPES010000369.1:0-3815 GCA_031423035.1 Cyclobacteriaceae bacterium
GCGAAGATTTTCCAGCAGCAGCACATCGCCGGGTTTTAGGTTAGCGGCTTTAGCGGATGCCTCGGCCCCTATGCAGTCTGCAGCAAATTGAATAGGACGGCCCAACAATTGTTGCGTGGTCGCCAGGGTGTGGTTCAGGGAATATTTTTCCTCCGGCCCGCCTTTGGGCCTGCCCAGGTGGGACATGAGTATACAGCTTCCTCCGTCATTTAGAATTTTCAATAGCGTCGGAATTGTTGCCCGGATCCGGTTGTCGTCGGTGACGGCAAAGGATTTGTCCAGGGGCACATTGAAATCAACACGAATCAGGGCGCGCTTATTCTTGAAATTGATGTCGTTGACAGTTTTCATGATGTGTGATTAATCTCCAAATGAAATTCCCAGGCCTTTCGCTGCTTTGACGATTTGTGAGTTTCTTTTTACGAAACTGGGTGCTTTGGTGGCTTCATCCAGGGTAACTGAGGTAATGTCGTTGTTCTTCAGGGAAACCATCCGTCCAAACTCCTTATTCAGAACAAGCTCAAAGGCATGAACACCAAAGAGAGAAGCAAGTACGCGATCAAATGCTGTGGGACTTCCACCTCGTTGAATATGGCCCAGTACTGTTTCCCGAATCTCGGCTGTACATCCTGCCTCTTTAAGCTGTTTGGTAAGTTGGTAGGCCACACCTCCAAGGCGCACATGTTCCGATCCTTTTTCTCCTGCTGATGCTGTGACGGATCCATCTTTGGCTTTGGCTCCTTCCGAAATGACGATGTTGACGAAGCCGCGCCCATCCTTGTAACGCATGTTAATGCGTTTAACAATCTTCTGGATATCGTAAGGAATTTCTGGGATGAGGCACACCTCGGCTCCACCGGCGATGGCGGTATGAAGCGCAATCCACCCGGCATCACGACCCATGACTTCCATGATCATTACCCGGTGGTGACTCTCTGCCGTTGTAACGAGTTTGTCGAAACAGTCGGATGCGATCTGCACGGCGGTCTGGAAACCAAAGGTCATGTCCGTTGCTGAGAGATCGTTGTCAATTGTCTTGGGAACGCCAATGACAGGCAGTCCTTTTTTATATAGTGCCTGAGAAATTCGTTGCGATCCATCACCCCCGATGTTGATCACCGCCTCAAAACCCAGGGACTTTATCTTTTTTACCAATTCATCGGTTCGATCAACGCTCTTGAATGTACCGTCAGGCTGAGGCATGGGGTAATTAATCGGGTTTCCTTTGTTGGTGGTTTTCAAAATGGTGCCGCCCCGAACATGAATACCGCCCGTCATCTTTCGGGTCAGTTTGACGATCTCGGTAGGTTCGCGAAACACACCGTTGAAGGCTTCTATGGCGCCATATACTTCCCAGTCTTTTTCTTTTCTGGCGCGTTTGGCAATTCCACGAATGACCGCATTGAGGCCAGGGCAATCGCCTCCGCCTGTAAGCACAAGTACTTTTTTCTTCTTTTCCATGTTTGATTATTTCCAGTTGCCAGGATCTTTTCTCCAAGCCATTATGTGTGTGAGTTGAGCCTGGTTGATAAACTTGTTTTGCAAGGCCACTTCGAGTAGATGGGGAAAATCGCTGAGGCAAACCAGGTTGATCCCTTCTTTCTCGAAGTTTTGTTCAGCTATATCGAAGCGATAGGTAAAAATAGCAACCATCCCACTGACAATAGCGCCTGCATCTCGCAGGGCTGTTGCTGCTTTCAAGGAACTCCCGCCGGTAGATATCAGGTCCTCAATTAAGACCACGCGCTGGCCTTTGTCCAACTTTCCTTCGATCAGGTTCTCTAGTCCATGATCTTTTGGTTTTGGTCGCACATAGAGGAAGGGAAGTTCTAGTTCCTGGGCTACAAGCGCCCCTTGCGGGATTCCAGCGGTGGCCACCCCAGCGATGGCCTGAACATCAGCGAAATTCTCTCTAACGGCCTGAGCGAGGCACTGTTTGATATAGGAGCGAATATGCGGATAGGACAAGCTGAGGCGGTTATCACAATAGACAGGAGACTTCCAGCCACTGCTCCACGTAAACGGGTTTTCGTGATTCAGCTTGATGGCTCCAATTACCATCAATTTGGAAGCAATTGGTCCAGCCGTGGACTCCATAATTTTCATAGTCATATCAATGGCCTTGAGGCATAGAATTGGCAATTTATTATGAAATGCCTTCAGACCAAGCATTGGCCGCTTTTGAAAAAGACTTAAATTGAGGTTGGCGGTTTGAAGAATATTCTTGTTTTTGCAGCGATAATCACCCATGAACCTATTCGTCAACGACATTCCAGTCCGAATTTGGGCCCCCGATACCAAACCCGAGGAAGGCAGCTTCAATGCTGAGATCAATGCTGAGCGGGAGCCGATAACGAAAGCCAAGTTGCTCCATCATGTTTATATCAGGCAGGCCAACGTCCAGAACCTCAATGATGTACTGGACCAGGTAAGCTCCAAAGTTCCCATGAACTTACTTTCCCTCGATATTGCAGTAAATGATTACGAGGCGGTAAAGCGATTCCTTCAGGAGAAGTTCAAGATCGTCAAGGCTGCAGGGGGGCTGGTGAAGAAGAAGGACCGCTTTCTCATGATTTACAGGATGAAGAAGTGGGATTTACCCAAAGGGAAGAAGGAAAGCGGAGAAAAGTACCGCCAGACGGCCGAAAGGGAGATCGAGGAGGAGTGTAACATCGATGTGAAGGTTGGGAAAAAGATTTGTACCACCTGGCACACGTACACCATGAACCGCAACAACATGATCAAGAAGACGCGGTGGTATTTGATGGACCTTTTGGATGATTCCAAGAGCAAGCCCAGCCTGGAAGAAGACATTGAGGAGTTGCGTTGGATGACACAAAAGGAAATGTATCATGCGCTGGAGAACTCCTACAAGTCAATCCGGTTTGTTCTGGAAGAGTATTACAAAATGAGTGAAAAAGCCGATCTAAGATAAGGGATAAGGCAACATGACGGAAATATCACCGCCGTATCGGTGTACCTCACGGATGATAGAGGAGCTGATGGCCGCAAATTGTGGTGAGGTAATCAGAAAAACAGATTCAAGGTCAGCATTGAGGTGACGGTTCATCTGGGCGATGCTGTTTTCATATTCAAAGTCTGTGGTGTTCCGAAGCCCGCGGAGCAAGTACTTTGCTTTGTGTTTCCGTGCCAGGTCGGCTGTAAGTTCTGAGTATGTGATTACCTTGATTTGCGGATACTTGACGAATGTTTCCTGGATCCTTTCGATCATGAAATCAATCTTGAAGTATCGCTGATCCTTTTTGCTGTTAAACCCGATGGCAATAATAATTTCATCGAAAAGGGTCAGCCCGCGGATGACGATATCCTGATGTCCTTTTGTGAATGGATCAAAGGATCCCGGAAAAAGGGCGATTCTTTTCATGCAGTCAGCAGGTGAACGGAAAAGAGGTCAAAGAAATGATGATCCTGAACCTCGTCAAACAGGTATCCAAATTTCAGGTGCTTGGGCCGGGCACCAAACGAAACATTTCTCACGTATTTTACGAATTCCTGGTAGTGAGGTGAATTTTTTCCAATATATCCCCATAAGACCACCGGATTTGTCTCTTGATCGAGGCCCATCGCCTTCATAACCAGAATGATGTACTTGACGTAATCCGTAAACTGTTTGATAAGAAATTGATTGTAATAGATCAGCTGACCATTCTTAACAAACAGAATGTGCAACTTAAACCTATCTACATAGACATACAGTGGAAGTGATTGCTCCTTTTCTGCGTTTGCCAATACGCCTTCAATCAAGGCAGAAGATTGATGGAAGAGATGGAAGTTGGTATTGCCATATACCCGGG
>JANPES010000370.1:0-9340 GCA_031423035.1 Cyclobacteriaceae bacterium
GTTCGGCTGGTGCGCCAGGAATAAATCCGGGAAGTTCGCCTACCTTTTTCCTCGCTATCTTCAAAGCAAGCAACTCTTCACCATTCCATCCATTTCTATTGACGGCAACTCCCGACGAATCTGCAACAGCCACGATTTTGAAGTCGACATTGTGCTTTGCCCTAAGCTCATCCCGCTTGGCCTGGAGGATTCTGAGCCATCCGAGGTTAACGGTGCCGAGGCCTATTAAGATCGTTGTGATAGATTTCAGTGGGTTGAAAATAGAACAAATTTCCCATTTGAAAATAGAAATCTGGAATGGGAAGTGCACAAAACTTCACCTTTAGACCTTAGAATCTCGAACTTTGAATTACCTTGATCAATAAATTGCAATCATGAAATTTATCTCCATTCTCACTCTGCTTCTATCCATGGCCGCCTGCCAACAGCAGCCACCCACAACCGCTGCAGACGAAACCGCCGTCAAAGCCACGCTCACCGCCATGTGGGATGCCATTGAAAAAGGCGACGCTGATCGCTACGCAACCTTTGTCCATCCCGACTTTACCCAGTTCGGTGAAAATGACTCGCTCCTCACTGCGGGCAAAGCCATTGAAGTAGAAAGTATTCGGCGCTATGTGGCCGTGGCGAAAGACGTCCACACCGAGATGATCGATCCGCAGATCACAATTCGCGGTAACATGGCCTGGATCACCTACTACTGGAAAGATGCGGGCACCAAAGCAGGTGTCCCTTTCTCGAGTGGCGGCAAGTCCACACGGATCTTCGTCAAGGAAAACGATGCGTGGCTTTGTATTCATGGACACTATACCAACTGGTAACACGGATTCATCGGATTTAAGGGATTGCACGGATCTGATATATACTACTTACTTCTCTTACTGCTTACTATTTAATTCTTACCATTTACATTCATGCGCAAGGCCCACGTTCTCATCGCCCTCCTGGCTTTTTCTTGCACCAAGAAGACCACTCTTCCTGAGCCGGTGACGAATAACGCAGTGGCATCCCTGGAGAAGGATGGGCATACAGCCTTCTATTCGTTCTTCGGGCTCGACAGCACCAAGCGGGCATCGGGTGTGCACAACAAGATCTTCCGGATCGATCCGATGACGGGAGAATCAATAGCTGTTGGTACACTCCCCGACTTGGGCAGACTCGCAGCATCCGCATCGGTGATCAACAACAAAGCTTATGTTGCCGGAGGCTACGCTGTATTCGAAAACGGAAAAGAGAAGTCGTCTGATCACCTCTTCATCTTCCATCCGGAAACAGAGGAACTCACCCGGGGCGCAGCGTTACCCATTCCCATCGACGACCAGGTTCAGGGAGTTTGGTCTGAACAACTCCTCTTCGTCATCAGTGGCTGGACTGACTCACTTAATACAAACGCTGTACAAGTCTACAACCCGAAGGACGACCAGTGGCAACTGGCCACCCCCTTGCCCGATGAGCCTGGTGGCAAAGTCTTCGGTGCCTGCGGCTTAATTGTCGGCGATACAATATATATGCTTGGCGGGGCCACCTTCGCGAAGTTTTATCCACCTTCACGAAGTTTCTACAAGGGCGTCATCGATCCGTCGAACCCCCTGAACATTACCTGGCTTAACGCAGGGAAATACCCCGGCGAGTTTCGTTTCCGAAGCGCCGCCCTTTTCAATGACAACCAGGTACTTTTTATTGGCGGAAGCAACGAGACGTACAATTACAATGGCATCTCGTACGCTGAAAGGAAACCCGTGGAGCCCAATGCAACCCTGCTTGTGTATGATATGGGCACGGGCCGTTTTAAAACAGAGGTGTCCTCTCTACAAACGATGGACCTTCGTGGGACTGTAAGTGATTCTCGGGGAAAGCAATATACCCTTGGCGGAATCATTAATGGACAACGTGTAACTGGAGAGTTGAGAAGGGTGACGAGCATAAAAAAATAAAACTAGCACCCACCTTTTTGGATTTCCTCCGAGCCAACAATTACCTATCAACCACCGCCGCCCTCAGCATCACCACCGAAGTATAGAGAATCACACCGATCACCATCCACCGCAGCACGTCGAGGTCGAGCGATTTTACTACGAACGCAGCGATGAGCACTGCGACGAGGCTGGGGATCGCCATGCCCAGCGCCGCTTTCCGGTGATAAGCACCTTCACGAATAAATCGGACCGACGCCGGAGGCATAAGAAATGCACAGGATCCCATCATTATGGGAAAGGCCACTTTTGGGGACATCCCCAACGCGAAAACCAAGGCCATGCACGGTGCGTACAAACCAATGCCCGCTGTCATGAGCGCACCGAGAAAAAAATTAACAACGATCGCGACAGCCAGTTTCGTCCCTGATAAACCAATAGCATCTCCCCCTCCGGGAATCCATTCCATTTTGCCGGCAAACATAAAAAAGGTGGTGACGAGCAACGCCACGCCGATCGTGAGACGGATTTTTCGTTCGGGCAATTTTGCCACAATCCCGGCGCCGAGTACCGCTCCGATGGCGGCCGACACCAGCATGAGGATAAGCGTGAGCGGGTCCACCTCAATTACTGTAATGAAGATGATGGCCTGCAGCAATACGGGCAGTGCGTTAGATACATTCAGTGTTCCGGGAATCAGTCGGTCTTCCGTTTGCTTTGTAAACTTCAACAGTGCCGTCTGAGGAGCAAATGCACCAATACCGAGCACATCAAAGAAATTGACTACAAAGCCAATCAATCCTGTCTTGATCCAGCTGGCCTCGCCGAGGTTGTCTTTGTGCCGAATGAGGTCACGGATGAAAACAACAAGGAACCATACCGTCAGCCCGGCAAGTGAAATCCAGATGAGTGTAATCATACCGCTACCCGGGGATTATTGCGTGGGGCAGAAAATCATCAGCAGACTTTAAAAAATGTCTTACTGCGATCTTTTTCATTTTGACCCAGCATGGCCTCGATCTTCTTGGCGGCTTTTGTGATGGCCAATCCTCCCAGGCCAGTGCATCGGTGTGTGTTGGGCAACGCATCACCCACACGTTTCATTGTTTCGATCACTTCGTCAAGAGGGATGAGGTGATTGTAATCTGAAAGGGCCATGTTGGCGCATGAGAGTGCGTTAGTGGCCGCCATTACATTGCGGTTCAAACATGGCGCCTCCACGCGGTCTGCAATCATATCGCAGATCATGCCGAGTGAAGACTGTAACGCCATGGACGCTGCCGCCAGTGATTGATTGAGTGTTCCCTTCTTCATGCCGACAATACCGGCCGCCGCCATTCCGGATCCTGACCCACATTCCGCCATACACCCGCCAACCTCTGCTGCAAACGTTGCGTGCGCCGCAATGAAAACACCGATCATCCCTGCCGACAACATGGCCTTCACCATTTCATCCTGCGAAAGTTTCAGCTCCGTACCCATGCCAATGACAGCACCAGGCAAAGCCCCGCAAGATCCCGCTGTCGGTGCCGCAACCACCACGCCCATGGAACTCTTCACTTCCATCATGGCGGAGGTGTACATGATGACGCGATTGAGTACATCGCCTTCAATCAATTTCTTTTCTTTCCATTGCTTCTGAAATCCCACCGACTGACTCCCCAGGATCCGGTCGGCATAGTGCGTTCCCTTCATGCCCAAGTCGATAGAATTTTGCATGATCACCAGGATCGCCCGCATTTTTTCAAATACCTCCTCACGGGAAATGGAACCCCGGATGCTTTCGTACGCGCAGGCCAGTTCCCAAAGTTCGAGGTTCTTGCCTTCGTTGTACGCCAGCATGGCCTCACTCGTGATAAATGGGACCGTGAGGTTCTTACGCGACAATACGGGCAATACGGGATTCACCTTGCGGATAAACAGTACTTCGTCCATTGCCAGCAGCTCTTCGCAAATTCCGGCAGACAGAAATTGATTTGACTTGACTTCTATAAATGTCGAGGTCCCCTTGCGAACAGCAACGTCATCACACGATACGCTGGAAGCGATGAACTTCATCACGTTGTCCGGATTCTTAACGTAGATCAGCGTTTCAAAAAAGTCTCCTGCCATGGAAACTTGCGCGCCGTCTATCTCGATCACTTCGATCATGCCACCGCCCAGGGAGAGTGCCGTTACCGTCCTCGTTTCCTTGTCATTCGTCAGTGTTATCTTGTAGGTATTGGGGTGCGTTGCACCGAAGGGATGAATGTCTATGGTAATTTTTATTCCAGCTTCTTCCATGGCCTGCACGTATCCGGGCAGTCGCTCGTCATAGGCTTCCCAGCCCAGAAATCCACCGAAGAGTCCCATGTCGGAACCTTGGCCTTTGTGCGTTGTGGCCAGCGAGCCATTGGTATCAAACTCGATGCGGACGGTGCGGATGTCAGCTTGCATCAGGTCACGGCACATCCTTCCAATGCGAAGGGATGCTGCACAATGTGAACTGGATGGTCCACGCATGACCGGGCCAATTACATCATTGAATATACTTGGATAGGAGACCATAGCTTTAGCATTCGTGACAAGTAGAAGCAGGCACTATCAAAGATAATCCGATCAAGGCCAAAGATGGCTAGTTGACGTCTCTATTTTGACGGTAGCCCGGATTTCAATAGCGTTTGAGGCTTTTGAAGAGTCTGCTTTGGCTGATCAATAGGCTGGGAGCCTGCCGGGCTGCCGAATAACCTACGGATTGGGCTTCATGAAGTCCTCCCTGAAAACGCGGGCCATGGAGTCCAGCAGGAAGTCGGCATGCGAAGACGAGAAGACCATCGGCGGTTTGATTTTTAACACGTTGTTGAAAGGTCCGTCCGTACTCATAAGAATACCTTTGTCGCGCATCCGGTTGGCAAAGTAGACGGCTTCCTCGGTTGCAGGCTCACGCGTCACTCGATTCTTCACCAATTCAACACCGATAAACAATCCGGGGCCGCGAACATCGCCGATACATTCTACTTCACCCATTTGGTTTCGAAGTCCATCCTTTAGATACCCGCCCACCACTTTGGCATTTTGCATCAATCCTTCCTCTCGGATTACGTTTAGCACCTCATATCCAACTGCGCACGAAACGGGGTTCCCGCCAAAGGTGTTGAAATACTCCATGCCATTTCGGAATGCGTTGGCAATCTCTTGCGTGGTAACAACCACACCGAGCGGGTGGCCATTGCCGATCGGTTTGCCAATGGTTACAATATCCGGCACAACTCCATGTTGCTGAAAGGCCCAGAAGAAATCACCTGCCCGTCCGCACCCGGTCTGCACCTCGTCGGCTATACACACGCCGCCGGCGGAGCGCACATGGGCATAAGATTCCTTCAGAAAATTAACTGGCAATTCAACCTGACCGCCACAACTGATCACCGATTCAAGAATCAACGCGGCTGGCTTGCGACCTTGCTTTTGAATTTCATTCACCGCTTCCTTCACATGGCTGGCATACTGCACACCGGCACCCGGGTGGTCTGAGCGATAGCGCCCGCGGTACACATCGGGAATTGGAACAACATGGATATGCGGTGTGGCCCCGGTTCCGCCCGGACCATCGAATTTATACGAGCTAATCTCTACGCACGCATTTGTATTTCCGTGGTAGCCTACTTCAGACACAATCATATCCTTCTGCCCGGTGTATGTCTTCGCCAGGCGCAACGCCAGTTCGTTTGCTTCACTTCCCGAGTTAACGATAAAGGCGACATTTAGATTTCCAGGCATGGTAGCCAAAAGTGCTTCAGTAAATCTGATAATGTTTTCGTGGAGGTACCGTGTGTTGGTATTCAAAACGGCCATCTGGCGCTGACCTGCCCGCACTACACGAGGATGCTCGTGGCCAACGTGGGCAACATTATTCACTGTATCGAGATACCTGCGACCAGAATCGTCGAGGAGGTATGCGCCATTTCCGCGAACGATTTTGATCGGGTCACGGTAAGAGATACTCATGTTCTTGCCCAGGTGCTCTTTCCTATAGGCGACTATCTCATCCTTTGATAGTGCAGTGGTCGTCGGAGAGGGTTTCCCCCTCAACAGCAACCAGGGATCGGGAGAAATACTTTTCCATAGCTCGCGTTGGTTTGCAAACGCCACACCTGGAAAATCACCACGTTTACCCAACATATCAAGGATCACCTGAAAGTGAAGGTGCGGTGGCCAATGGCCGTTTTCGCTCATAGTGCCAACACGGCCAATCACATCACCTTTGCAAACCGTTTTACCTTCAGCAATTTCTGAAAGCGAATCGGTTGACAAGTGACCATACAATGTATAGAAAACAAGATCATTCGAAACGCGATGTTCCAGTACCACACAGGGTCCGTAGTCACGATCAGCCCTGTTATTGGCAAAGCTGTGGACGGTCCCATCCAGCACGGCGCTGACCTCTGTTCCCGGAGTCGCAAAAAAATCCATGCCCGTGTGCACCGTGCGCCAGGTAGGCGAGTCATTTCCTTGCGACGCAAAAGCGTCAGTCGTATAGAAGGCACGGGCCTCATCGTATCTTCCGATTGCCACCGTCGATTTTGCCTGTGACATCTGCAGAGCAATCGCCTGATCCAAGGTCGGGCTGTCGATCAGATTATCAATTGTCCCAAAATCGAGGCTGCCCACACTTAAGTCAAGCCAGGGAGTTGTTGGTGAAAGCTTTACAGGAGAAATTGCTTTGGCCAATGGCGCATAGGTGTTAAAGATCTTATTTGACGGACAAGGTGTGAGCCCACACGCATCGCGGAAAGCGTAACAGGCCAGATTCGGCGAGATCTCTCTCAACTTCCTCAATAGCTCCCAGGCCGACTGATCACTGATTTGCAGATAGACATTTTCAGGATGCTCAGCACGATTCAACTCTGAACACGTTACGCTTATGATCAACCGCATCGCCGTGAGCGCGAAGAGAACTGAAAGCTCTTCTTCGGTGATATGAAGGGTGCGGTTATATCCACGGACGATAGAACAAGCTGCCTCGAGCGGATCTGCTTTACCCATTATGGCATAGGCAAGGGCAACAGCTAACTCATTAATGGTATGGGTGTAGACCACATCACCAAAGTCAATTACTCCGGGCACATGAGGATCTTTAAGGTCAAGGCTCACCAGCACATTGTAGTCATTGGCATCATTGTAGTTGACGCTTCGGCGAAGGTGGGGCAGAACCGGAAGGGCTTGTTTTTCAAAAAGTTCATAGAAATAGTCTACCAGCTCCTTTTGCTCGCCAGTGAACCGGCTCAGGTGTGGCTTGATCCATTCACCTTGCGATGGGTCCCACTTCATAAAGCGGTGCGCCGCGGGATGATCAAAATCTGCCATCGATAGGCCAAGGCTCCCACACATTTCACCCAAGTGTTCAAGCAAAGCTGAACTGTGGGGGTTCGCTTTCGCTAAGACGCGTCCGTCCACCCAGGTTAGCAACCGGACCAACCGGGAATGCCCATCCGCATCGGTGATCTCGAGGATTTCTTTGCCATCCAGCGCCGGAACAAGCTTTGAGACATGGACCCCCAGATTCTTTTGCGCCAGGTGATTCATCACGGCGTTTTGAAGTTCGAGGTTTACACGCTGCTCTTTGAGGTTAGCGATCTTCAGGATGAACGAGCCGCCATCTTTGGAACGTACAAAAAAATTGAAGTCCAGCTCTCCAGGCAATGCAGTCACTTCAGCATTCAAGCTGTAGTTCTTTATCAGGTAGCCTTGAAGGGTGGAGTCTGAAAACTTCATAGTCTCGAGCTGGTAAAAATACGATCTGAAGGCTAACCTGTCTTCTTTTTTTTGGTTGGATCGGTGCCCTCGGCCAACAAAATTACCCTCACACCTTATCAAGGGCCCAAATTCATTAAGTTTGAGTACCTGGAAAAGGCTGTTAATCCTCTCCCTTATGAAGAATACGGTTGTCGTCACTTTCATAATAGTCACAAGTTTCGTTATGGTTTGTCCGGCCCAGCAGCCTGCCTCTCCACTCGAAAGCTCGTTCCGTACCTACCGCACCATGAAAGAACAGACCCGGTTTGGCCTCGAATGGATTTCTCTTGGGCCGACGTTGAATTCCGCGCGTGCCGATGTTGTACAACTCGATCACACCCACCCGGGAACGATGTATGTCGGCTACGGCTCAGGCGGGGTCTGGAAAACAGTCAACCACGGACTTACCTGGACTTCGCTATTTGAAGAGCAGGCTTCCCTAGGGATCGGTGATATGGAACTTGCCCCGTCAAATCCCTCCATTATATATGTGGGCACCGGCGAGAACCTCAAAAAGCCCAGGAACTTCACACTACCCGGTACCGGCATGTACCGCTCCAATGATGCGGGGAAGACCTGGAAAAATATCGGACTGGAAGACTCGTGGTCGATCGCTGAAATCGCCATTCACCCCAAGGACCCCAATATTGTGATGGTTGCTGTGCTCGGTCATCTTTGGTCGACCAACAAAAACCGTGGGCTATACCGTACTACCGATGGTGGCACAACCTGGCAGCAGGTCATCTATACAGATGAAAAGACAGGCGCCAACGACGTGGTCATTGCGCCATCTAATCCGCAGATCGTTTATGCGTCCATGTGGGAAGTCTATCCGGGTGTCTTCGACAAGAACAGCGGCGTCTACAAAAGTACAGACGGAGGAAAATCATGGAAACCCTCAGGCCAGGGCTTGCCTTCCGGCGAAAGAACGGGGCGCATCGGGCTGGCTGTGTCTTACGGAAATTCAGAAAAGGCATATGCACTCGTTGACAATCGCGCAAACCCGAACGACAGCACCGCCGAACTGTACAAAACAATGGACGGCGGGATGACGTGGAAGAAGACACACGACGCGCCGTTCAAGATTTTTCTCGGCATTGGCTGGTACTTCACCGATGTCTACGTAAACCCGCAAGATGATGAGGAAGTGTATTGTTTGGGAATACGGCTTGCAAACAGCACCAACGGTGGAAAGTCATTTACCTTCCTGGGTGGGAATGTTACGCGCATGACACCCAGCCTTGCACAAGGTCTGCATCTCGACCAATGTGAATTGTGGATTAACCCACTCAACCCGCAGCATATTGCCGTAGGCAATGATGGCGGCCTTTATGTTAGCTACGACAAAGGAGCAACGTGGACGCATTACAACAATATACCTGTTGGTGAATTTTATGACCTTACGATCGAAAAATCGAGTTATACCATATATGGAGGCACGCAGGATGATGCGACCGTCTATGGACCGCCCAAGGAAATCAACACTCGTTTTCCTGATCCCTGGCAATATCTATGGATTGATGCTTGGGATGGTGGTGATGGCTGCGTGACTCAGGTCGATCCAACAGATAACAAGATCGTCTACTACAGCATGCAGCACGGATATGCGAAGCGGTTGGATCGCCGACTCGACTCGGCCGTCACCATCCAACCTG
>JANPES010000371.1:0-14645 GCA_031423035.1 Cyclobacteriaceae bacterium
CCCGGATCTTCATCAAGAACATCTCCGATTGGGAAGCCATTGCACGTGCACATGGGGAACGCTTCAGCGAAATTCAGCCTGCTAATACAATGGTACGGGCTGATTTGATTGGGGATAGCTATCTGATAGAGATGGAGGCGGAGGCGGAAATCAATTGATCAATTAGCAAATTTGAGAATCATTGTTGTCCGGGGAAATTAAGGAGAGAAACTAAGTAAATAGCTTCTCTCCACTAACTTTGTTATTACCACACAACAAAGATTAGATGAACAAAAGTACTTTTTTTACCGGACAGCCGATCTTTACTCAGTTGTTAAATTTCATTCCTCAGTCAAAGGTTTCTAAGCTAGCCTTGGAATTAAAAACAGACCGTTATTATAAGAAATTCAAGACCTATGATCACCTGGTGACCATGTTGTACACCTGTTTTCACGGGTGTAAGTCGCTTAGGGAAGTGACAACGGGGATGCAGGTATCATTTACCCAGCTCAATCACCTGAGAATGCAATGCATTCCGCGTCGCAGCACACTTTCTGATGCTAATAAAGTTCGCAACGAGGCTTTTTTCGGAAAGCTATATCATGGATTATACGCTTATTACTATGGAAATTTCCCGGACAGCCGAAAAAGAAAGTCAATAGAAGAACGCCTTTTTATCATCGATTCAACCACGATCAATTTGTTTTCTGATGTGATGAAAGCAATGGGTATGAAACCCATTAGTGGAAAACGTAAAGGCGGTGCTAAAGCTCACATGTTAATCAAGGCAGATGAAGACATCCCGCGCTTCGTAGATCTCACCGATGGAACCAAGAATGATAAAGTAATCCTTAAAAACATCCATTTGGAGCCTGGATCAATCATTGTTTTTGACAAAGCCTATAATAGCTATGCAAAAATGGCTCAGTGGAATAGGGATAAAGTCACGTGGATTACAAGAAAACGTATCAACACTTCTTACATCACCCAAGGATCAAATGCTCTGTCTGCTAACCAAGAGAGAAGAGGTGTGCTGGCCGATGAAAATATCTTGATGGGAAGACCCAGCAACAAAGGCACTTCCAAGCTGGTGGCCAGAAAAATTACCTATCGCCATGCCGCTTCTAAGCGCATATTCGAGTTTATAACGAACAACATGACCATGAGCGCTTTGACAATTGCCGCCATCTATAAGAGAAGATGGCAAATAGAGATGCTATTCAAGAGGGTCAAACAATCGTATCCCCTTAAATACTTCCTAGGAGACAATGAGAATGCCATTAAAATCCAAATCTGGTGTTCTTTTATCACGGATCTGCTAGTAAAAATTGTACAAGACAAAATCAGACGAAAAAAGTGGTCGTATGCCAATCTTACCAGCATGATCCGATTGCATTTAATGAGCTACGTCAATCTTTTCAAGTTCCTCAATGATCCAGATAAAGCACTAATTGACTACAAGATTCAATCAAATCAGCCACAACTTAATCTGTACACCTAACGAGAGGGGGGCATGCTTTTGAAAATCATTAAAAAAGCAGACTGGCAATTTAAATTTGAAGGGTTAAATTCCTTTTATAACTTCCCCCGGACAACAATGATCTTCAAATTTTCAAATTTCGTCCCGTCTACATTCACCGATTGTTAATATTCCTGACACCTCGGGGTAACAATCCTTGACGACCTTTCCTACAGCAAAGAACTGAATGAAAGCGCTCGTACTTGTTATCGCAAGTATTTTTTTCGCGCCAGTTGCGGCCCTTGCACAACCGGTAGCCCCGAAAAAAATCAAAATTCTCTCGTGGAACATTTATATGTTGCCGGGGTTTCTCGGGCACGGCAAAAAACCCAGGGCCGAGGCGATCGGCCAACTCCTCGCTTCCAGCGACTACGATGTGATCGTCTTCCAGGAAGCCTTCCACGGAAACGCGCGTAAAATATTGAGCCGGCTACTTTCGCCGGCTTTTCCATTCCAGGCCGGACCGGCCAATCAAAAACTCCTGTCACTGAAAACAAACAGCGGGATCTGGATCTTTAGCAAATATCCAATCGAGCAGTCCCATTCCATTATTTTCAATACACGCCATGGCACAGACGCATTCTCCAGAAAAGGAGCGCTGCTGGCCGAGATCAGAATCGAGGGTCAGGCTGTACAGATAGTTGGTACACACCTTCAGAATGCAGGTGGCGATTGGCGCCGCTTCAGTCAGTGTGTGGAACTCTACAACCGGCTATTGCTGAAACATGAACGGTTGGGCGTCCCGCAGGTCGTATGCGGTGACTTCAACATCGACCGGTACCGGTCATTGGAGGGCTATCAATACATGCTGCAGGTACTTAACGCTGCTGATGGAACAAGCACAGGAACCAACAATTTTAGCTACGACCGACTTAAAAACGACCTAACGAATGAATCGGGAAGTCGGCAGGATTTGATCGACTATGTGTTGCTAAGGCAATCCGAGAATCAGGAAGTTGCCGGCGAAAGGCGAATACGGATTCTGCAGCATCCCTGGAGTACGAAGCACCGCGATCTGTCAGATCATTTTGCCCTGGAGGCGGAGGTTCCCCTAATGGCTCCCCCGAGAACCATTGCAGCGATTGTGGCGAAATAGTACTACATGTGATCCGGAAACGGTTTCCCTGTCCCCGTTTCACAATAGGCCTTCAGGCTTCTCAAAAAAATCGACCAGTCGTAACTGCACTGGCTGTAGAGGTCGGTATAATCCTTCCAGCCGTTGTGCTCGAAAAATAATTGCGTCGATTTGCCGTCGTGGCGAAGGTTAAACACCAGTTCGGTCTTTACCCATTGTGGATGACCCGCGATCACCTTCCATACCGCGCGACGATTTGCCAGGACCTCAACTTGTTTTATCTCTTTGAAGTAGTCGGGGCCAAAATACAATCGCAAGTTGCTTTCATCCCCGGCCTTCACTTCAACGTCGGTTGTCCACCAGGCGGCAAATCCCTCCCTGGTTGTTACTGCAGAATAGATAGTTCCAGGTGAAGTATCGATTTGAATCAAGTGGCGGATGTGGGGCATGGGGAGGAGTGGTTAGTGAATAGTGGATAGTGAATAGTGAGTTGTTGTTCCCATTTCATTGGAGCTTAGAGCGAAATTGGAAAATGGAAAATGGAAAATTGCCGTTACCGCTAACCCTCCAGTTTCCATTTTCGGTATCATCTACTCCTGCTGTTCAGCTGGTACGCCTTTCAGATACTTGTCCAAAAACTTCAGCACCTCTTCCGACGCTTTGATATTATTCTCCTTCTTGACAAAGCCATGCCCTTCATCCGGGAAGATCACATATTCTACGGGTACTCCGCTCTTTTTCGCGGCAGCCACAATCTCATCCGACTCGATCTGCAAGACGCGGGGATCGTTGCTGCCCTGAAGGACGATCAAGGGCTTGGTAATCTTGTCGGCGTGAAACAGTGGTGATTTGGCATACAAGGCAACCGAATCTGCCGTGAACGGATCGCCCAGTTCAGTATATAATGCTTTGCGGTTGGATTCCCACCACGGGGGGATGCTCTTCAATGTCCGTATCCAGTTGGTCACACCAAATAGATTGACACCTACTTTGAATTCTTCCGGCGTGAAAGTCAAAGCGGCCATAACCATGTAGCCCCCATAGCTTCCGCCATAGATTCCAATCTTATCTGTGTCAATGTAGCCCAGACCAGCCAACAACTTCTTTGCCTCGACACAGTCGCGCAAATCTTCGTTGCCATGCTTGCGGTCGTCAGCGGCATAGAACGTTTTCCCATACCCCGAGCTACCGCGGTTATTAACAGCCAATACCGCGTATCCATGATTCACCAAATGCTGCAAGGAGGCAGAATAATTCAGGCGCGTTTGACCGCCTGGCCCACCGTGAATCCACAACAAGGCAGGTACCTTTTCACCCTCCGCTATGCCTTTTGGCTTGTAAAGAAGGCACGGGATATCCATGCCATCAAAGGACTTGAATCGCACTACCTCGCCAGCAACCAGGTCATTGGGGTCAATTTCCTTCGTCATGGTATTGGTCAATTGTTTGACCTCCTTGGTCTCGAAATTGTAAACAAACAGGTTGCTTGGCGATTTGGAGCTACTGACGTAAAACGACATTAGTTTTTCGCTATCAGAAATATTCACGCCGGTGATGTCTCCTTCGGGAAGTCCGGGGATGGCTACAAGTTTGCCGCCATCGGATTCGTCATACAACTTGATCTCTGTTCGGGCGTCATTGTTGATGGCGACCACACGGTACTTGCCGTTCCGGGAAATACTGGCAAACACTACATCCCAGGGTGCCTCCTCAACTTTTTGTATCTCCCCTGTGCCAATATCATAGCTGGCCAAATAGGTGTACTCACTTCCCTCATCGGTTGTGAGGTAGAGTTTTTTACCATCCAGGCTGAAGTATTGCGGGTTATACTGCACGTCGCCCTCGTGCTTGGATAGCAGTTGGGTTTTACCGGTTTGCGTGTCCAACAGGTACATGTTGGAATTGTTAGTTGTAATTGATTCACTCAATGCAATGTATCGATCGTCATTTGAAACGGCCCCCGGATCAAGGCCCTTCTCATTCTTGTATAATAGCGTAGCGGGATAAACTTTCTTTTCTCCCGACTGCACCTGCACATTATATAGGTCAGCATATTTTTTGTCCCGGCTATTGGAGGTGTAGTACATCAGCTTCTTGTCGTAACTCCAGCCGGCAAATTCCGCTCTGGCCGTCGAGTCCTGAATCAGGTCAATGACGGATCCATCCGGGTTGCGGACAAACAGGTGGTTGATTTCATTTCCTGCTCCATCACTTGTGTAGAGGACCCGATCATCGCCGGGAAAATAGGACAATCCAAAAATCGCATTACTCGCGGATGCCGTCAATGGCTTCTGCTCCGCTGTCTGGATATCAATAGCCACGGCATTGAAAATGCCCGTCTCCTTGCTGTTAATCATGACCTTTGTCTCATCCGGGGAGAACGCACCCCCATTGATCTGGACAACGTCCATAAACTGCTGGATGCTATATCTTGTTACCTCCTTCTTTTCAGCGGGTCCGCAGGAAAGGGCAATCCCCGATACCGCTAAGGCAAGAACAAATCGAATACAAATGGTTTTCATTGTCAAGGTGATTAGGCATCCAAGGTATTAAAAAAAACCCTGAGTCATGCTCCAACATCCCAAGATCGCAGTAATCTCAAGAATCCTTAAAATCATGGTCAATCCTGAGAATCATGATGTAAATTTGCGCCCATGATTCACATTCAGTCCTTCACATTTAACCCATTTGAGGAAAACACCTATGTGGTATACGACGACACGCGTGAAGGGGTCATTATCGATCCGGGCTGTTTTGAGAAGGAAGAACAACAGGAGTTAAGTTCCTTCATCACCCGGGAAAAGCTCCAGGTAAAACTTCTACTAAATACTCATTGCCACATTGATCATGTGCTGGGCAATTATTTCGTAAAACAAACCTACAACGTCCCACTGCTTGTACACGCGACAGAAGTTGCCGTACTCCGGGCCGTCAAGTCCTACGCGCCAAATTATGGATTTCCCGGCTACCAGGAAGTGCTCCCGGATGGTCAGCTGGCCGAAGGGGTTCCTGTTGAGTTTGGTTCAAGCTCATTCGATGTGATCTTTCTTCCGGGTCACTCTCCCGGCCATGTGGGATTTTACAGCGCCTCACAAGGCTTACTCATTGCTGGTGATGTGTTGTTCTATCATTCGATCGGCCGAACCGATTTGCCTGGCGGCAATTCAGCAACACTGCTCTCCAGCATTCACGAAAAACTTTTTCGGTTGCCTGACGAAGTAGTTGTTCATTCGGGTCATGGGCCCGTGACAACGCTTGGAGAAGAAAAAGTTCACAATCCATTCTGCGCACTCCCCGTCTGATGATGATTCTCCGCCACCTGCCCAATGCGCTTACGTGCTGCAACCTGCTGTGCGGTTGCCTTGGCATTATCGCCGTATGGCATGGTCCGGCCGACAACGCCGTGTGGTATGTGATTACTGCATGCGTCTTTGATTTTTTTGACGGGTTTGCCGCACGGGCGCTCAACGTTTCTTCTCCCATTGGAAAAGAACTGGACTCGCTGGCCGACATGGTCAGCTTCGGAGTTCTTCCCTCGCTTGTCATGTACCGCATGATCGACACCTTGTCATCAAGTGAATGGCTTCCCTATGCGGCGTTTAGTCTTGCGGTATTTTCCGCTTTGCGTTTGGCCAAATTCAATGTTGATGAAACCCAAAAGGATTCCTTCATCGGGTTGCCCACTCCAGCCAATGCCCTGTTCATTACTTCCCTTGTCTATTTGCCATCACCCTGGGACACCTTCATATCGCAGGATTTCGCCCTGATTGCCATTACCGCAGTATTCTCCTTTTTGCTGGTCGCCCCGGTTGAGCTTTTTGCCCTCAAGTTCAAATCTATGGCCTGGAAGGACAACCAGCTGAAGTTTACATTTATCGCCTTTTCGGTATTACTGCTGGGCATCTGGCAACTGGCCGCCCTGCCGTTCGTGATACTAACCTACGTTGCCCTTTCGTTATTAAAGGCTTGGCTGAGATTCTGATCCTGTGAGAGTTGTTTTGCTCCTTTTCCTGGCTTTCCTGGCGGGTACCCTATTGGGCCAGCCTGCTTCGGTCCTTTCTTCGGGAAAGTGGCACAAAGTATCCGTACAGTCCGATGGAGTTTATAAGATCGATTACAACTTTCTAAAAAACATCGGATTTAACCCCGATGCCCTGGACCCCAGAAAGCTCCAGGTCTTTGCCGGAGAAAACAGCATGCTGCCTCAACCAAACTCAGCGCCCCGCATAAATGATCTCCGGCAACTCGCTGTTTATGTATCCGGTGGTGACGATGGAAAATTTGACGGTACCGATTATCTTTTGTTCTATGGCGAAGGGCCCGATGCCTACTCCTTGATCCCATCCAAAGGAGTTTTTGCCTATGAAAATAATGTCTTTTCAGAGAAGAACTTCTACTTCCTTACCGTGGGCACCTCGAACGGTCTGCGGGCCGGAACTCAGGCCGATCTGGTAGGCAGTTTTCCTACGGTTGCTGAATTTGACGATCTCGGATATTACGAATCAGATAAGACCAACGAGCTTCACTCGGGGCGTACCTGGTACGGTGAACGGTTTGATGCCACACTTGAGTATACCATCCGGTTCGAACAATCCGGCATTGTCAACGTGTCGGCCATGAAACTCGTGACTGGTGTCATGGGTAGATCGAACGCGCCCTCGTCATTTCAATTCTTCATCAACGACATTGCCGTAGGTCAGCAACAAGTGCCCCCGGTAAGCAATGCACCATATACCGTCATTGGCGCCGAAGTCCATGATACACTCATGGTGAATGCAAATTCAGTTGGAGCACCGACACGGCCGAATCAGGATGTCAAAGTCCGCTTTACGAAGGCTACATCGGGACAATCGATCGGGTACCTTGATTATCTGCTCCTCCAGACAAAGCGAAGCCTTTCTCTTGTTGGCGATCAGATGATTTTTAGTTCGTTGAAGAGCCTCGATCAACCCGTTACACGGTTTGCTATTGCAAACACGCTATCCGATGCTATCGTTTGGGATATCACCGATCCCTACCAGCCGTTGATTCAGTCATATGCCTTTGCAACGGGCACGTCCAGTTTTGGTGCGGCTTCCGATGTGTTGAAAAAATATATTGTGCTTTCGAATCGGAACTTCACAGCACCCAAGGCGGAAGGTGAAGTACCAAATCAAAACCTGAGGGGGCTTGGCACCACCCAGCTGCTAATTATTTCCGCGCCCGAGTTCCTTAGTGAGGCCGAGCGGTTGGCTAATCACAGGCGGACCAAAAGTGGCGTTAATGTCTCAGTGGTCACGACGACTCAGGTATATAACGAGTTTTCAAGCGGAAAACAGGATGTAACGGCGTTGCGTGATCTAACCAAATTCCTGTACGACAAAGGAACCGGTCTGAAAAATGTGCTTCTCTTCGGTCGCGGATCCTATGACTATAAGGACAAGCTCTCCTTCAACAAGAATTTTGTCCCTATTTATCAATCCCGAAATTCCCTGGAGCCCTTGGCAACTTATGCGTCGGATGACTACATCGGTTTTCTGGAAAATTTGGAAGGCAACTGGGGAGAGAATCCACCGGAGCCTCATACCCTGGAAATTGGCGTTGGCCGGATTCCTGTTAAGAAGATTGAGGAAGCGACCGGCTGGGTGGACAAGATCATCTCATACGAAAATCAAAATTGGGGATCCTGGCGAAAGCAAATCCTTTTCGTGGCTGATGATGGTGATTTTAATACGCACCAGGGGCAGGCGGATCAGATGGCGACCACACTGGAGACAGATTTTCCAGAAGTTGACATACGAAAAATATACCTCGACTTCTTCTCGCAAGTAAGCGGTACCGGGGGTCAGATTTCTCCAGATGCGCGGAAGGCGCTGGCAACTGCTATAACCGATGGCGTGGGGATCCTGAATTATACCGGTCACGGAAGCGAACTGCAGTGGATGCAAGAGCGGATTCTGGACCAGGTCTCTTTTGATGAGTGGAGACCGGCACCTCGCTATCCATTCTTCATAACCGCAACCTGTGAATTCGGTAGAAACGATGATCCTGGGCTCATCTCCTCAGCAGAATTGTCGTTGTTCAAAAAGAAGTCGGGATCTATTGGTTTGCTCACAACCTCCAGGCCGGTTTTCTCGAGCACTAACTTCACACTCAACAAGGCATTTTATCAATACTTATTCACCCGCGACAATGGCTTGTACCGTGACTGGGGCACAGTCTTCCGTGACACCAAGAACAACAGCATGAGCGGCGTCTCCAACCGGAACTTCTCTTTGTTAGGAGACCCCTCCATGTTTCCGCCGCTGGGATCATCGGAGCTAATGATAACCAGCGTTACCAATCTTACCTCTGGCTCTGACACATTGAAGGCGCTCAGCAAAGTCCGGGTCAGTGGAGTAGTTCAGACCCAGGGAATCCCTGATACACAATACCAGGGCAAAGCGGCTGTCACGCTTTACCATAAACTTTCTTCACTCACGACGAAGGGAGATGAAAATCCGGCATTCAACTTCACGCTTCGCGATGATGCCCTCTTTCGCGGTCAGGCAACGATCCGGGACGGAGAATTCGACATTGAGTTCATCATTCCAAAATCTATTGACACTTTGGTTGGAATTGGGAAAATAAGTGGATACGGCTACTCCAAAACCAGCGATCGCGATGCCCCCGGAGTTTATGGAACAAAGGAGGTTGGTTCTGCGGAAGCGAATCCGGGATCTGATTCGAGCAATCCCGGCATCGAATTGTTTATGGGGGACACAACGTTTATCAGCGGGGGTCTGGCCGGGACGAGCAGCCGCATCGTCGCCATACTGACAGATGAAAACGGCATAGACATTTCAAATTTTGATCCGCTAAATGATATCCTGGCCACACTCGATGACACACTCACCCTGAATCTGAATCCATATTACCAGGCGGATGTTGACACCTATGCTCGCGGAAAGGTGGACTATCCCATTGATGGATTGAAGCCCGGACTGCACTCCCTGACGATGCGGGCAACCGACACCTTTGGAAATACTGCTTCGACAACTATTTCATTTTATGTATCAGATCAAACCGGAATCCAGATTGAACAATGGCTAAACTATCCAAACCCTTTTTCATCATCAACGATCTTTCATTTCAAGCACAACCGAAGCGGCGAAGACCTGGAGGCGGCGGTGACCATTTTTGACCGCATGGGAAAACTTGTGCTGTACAACACTTACCAAATCATCTCCAGTTCGTATAAAGTGGACTTACCACCCTGGGATGGGACTTCTGCGGATGGAACAAAATTAGCCGATGGGCTATACATGATGAAGTTGGCAGTTCGTTCTCTGCTGGATGGCACGAAAAACGAGCGAATTACAAAGGTTATTTTACTCAATTGATTATCTTTAGCCCTTAGAAGTTGATTATGAACAAGTTAGCTCTGGCTTTAGTTGCGGTTCTTTGCTTGGTTGAAGTTCGTGCCCAGGTGGGTGGGTCCTCCCTGCTCGGTCAGGACACCACGAATAGGGTTATTACCACAGCGGTACCATTTTTGGGAATTACCCCCGATGCCCGTGCAGCCGCACTTGGTGATGCCGGGGTGGCTTCATCCGCTGATGCCAATTCCGCCTATTGGAACTCTGCAAAACTCGTATTCATTGACAAGGATTTCGGCGTATCTGCCTCTTACACTCCCTGGCTCGGAAAGATTATTAATGACATGTATGTCTTCTATCTGTCCGGATTCTACAAAATTGACCGCCGGCAGGCTGTCGCATTTTCGATGAAGTACTTTGACCTTGGCGAAGTGCAATTCAATCAAGGTCCTGATCCCGCTGATTTGCTGGGGCGATACAATCCGCGCGAATTTGCCTTTGACGTTACGTATTCCCGTCTGCTCACAGAGCACGTTAGTATTGGCGGTGCGCTACGATACATTCATTCCAATCTCACGGGTTACTTGTCGACCAATTCCTTTGATGCCAGTCCCGGAAACTCAGTGGCCGTTGATATGGGATTCTACTATACCAAACCCATTACCTGGAAGAATTCGAATCTTTCGCTCGGAGCTACCATCACCAACCTGGGCGGGAAGATTTCCTATTCCGATCAAAACAACTCCGACTTTCTTCCTACCAATTTGAGAATCGGTGGTGCCTACAAGATGGAAGTTAGTCCATTGAATTCATTCACTTTTCTGCTCGACTTCAACAAACTGATGGTCCCTTCGGTAAAAACGAATCCTTCGCCGCCGATGCTCTCCGGTGTGTTGGGTTCCTTCTCGGACGCTCCGGGAGGATTCGCCGAAGAAATGCGCGAGATCACAACCTCACTTGGCGTCGAGTATTGGTATAACAACACCTTCGCCGGCCGGATGGGTTATTTCTACGAATCCAAGGACAAAGGCAACCGTCAATACTTGACCTTTGGATTGGGCATTCACTACGACAAGTTTGGGCTCGACGTCGCCTACCTGGTGCCCACCAACAAGCGGGAAAACGCATTAGCCGAAACGCTTCGTTTTACACTCGTTATGCTGTGGCAGAAGAAAGTGAAGGAAGAAGCCCCAACGGATCAATGATCCAACTGGACCGGACTCAGGCTCCTCCCTTTCAGCTGTCCTCCGATTATTCACTTACCCAACCCGAAGTTTTTGCGTTTCCTGGCGGACAGCCCCTGTATGCGTTTCGCGGATTGCAACAAAACGTCACCAAGCTCGAACTCATTTTTCAGGCCGGCAAGTGGTATGAGCCCCTGTCTGGTGTCAGCTATTTTGTCGCCCAACTCCTGCGAAAAGGAACACAAACCAAGACTTCTTTTGAAATCGCTTCTGCCCTAGATAGTCTGGGTGCACACCTGGAGGTAGTCGCCGGATTTGATACGGTTACGTTGTCACTCTTTGTGCTCAGAAAAAATTTCTTTTCTGCGCTTGCCATCTTAGTAGACCTCCTTCAGGCACCTGCTTTTGACGAAAACGAATTGCGGCTGGAAAAGGAAATATTTGTTCAGAATCTGCAGGTTAACAATGAAAAGACCAACGTGCTGGCCTCCAAAGAAATCCGCAAGACGATTTTCGGGCCACCTCATCCGTATGGCAATTCAACTGAAGAGGCAGACGCACTTGCTATTCAGCCGGAAGGCCTGAAGAAATTCTTCCGGGATCACTTTGCTCTTCATTCAGCCTATTTCCTTGGCCCGGTGTCGGACGCTGACATTCAGCAGATTCTTACGAGCCTTACTTTTCCAGGCAAGCCGCCGGCCGTGCCCCATATCCCACAGGCAACGCAGGGCACGTCACATGCCTTGAGCAAACCTGGCAGCGTGCAGGCATCTATTCGTCTGGGCAAACGATGTCAGGTGAAGCGATGTGAGGCGGAGTACTTTGACGCCGTGATGTTCAACCACATATTAGGCGGTTTTTTTGGGTCCCGGTTAATGAAGGATATTCGCGAAGAAAAAGGCCTCACCTACGGCATCCATTCAGCGATGAATCATTTTCATCATGGAAGTTTCTGGGTGATCAGTGCTGAAGTCAATCAGCAGAACACGCAGCAGGCCATTGATGAAATCAAGAACGAAATCAAAACTTTGCAAGAGGTTCCCGTCTCAGCAGCTGAACTGGAAGTAGCGCGAAACTATTTCATCGGAAGCTGGCAATCGGACAATGCCACACTTTTTGCGGTTGCCGACAAGGTCAGGAACATTCATGAATACAACTTGCCCGCTGACTACTATGATCAGCTTCTGGGGCATCTTCAGCGGATTACACCTGAGCGGGTGCAGCGGGTTGCCAACGCTTATTTCGGAAGCGATGATTTGCTGGAGATTCGGGTGGGCTAACTTGGTCATGGGCCACCGGGAGAGGCGATGCGCACAAAATATTGAATGTTAAATGCTGAAGTGCTACGGGGGTAAAAAAATATTGAATAATAAATATCCAATATCCAATGTTGAAGTAAGCTGCTTCGACATTCAGTATTGGATATTCAATATTTCATTTCTGTGCTCGGTTTTCACCCCGCACCTCAACACGTAAACACATGGTTATAGACGGCAAGCCTATTTCCAAGGGTATTTATTCTGTCCAATCCGGCATTTTTACAAGATGAATACCTTAATTTTGCGGTAGATAAACCAATAATTCTTATGAGGAGGCTAGTTTCATTTATTAGTATATGTCTGCTCACTGGCGTGCTTGCTTGTTCCAGCGATCCGAAAGCCCCACAGTTCAGGGTCAAGAACGATCGTTCCACAAAAGCCAGCCTTCAAGTGAAGACTTCGGCGGGTAGTACCATCAACATTAACAATGTTGAACCTGGAACAACTTCAGCGTATCAAGGTGTAGCGGCAGGTGTGGTTGAAATTACGGTAGCGATTACGGGTGAGCCGGATGATTTTACGGCAAGCTTCGTGGCCTTGACGGACAAGACCTTTACCATTCTGATTTCCTCAACAACTCCTCCGACTGTCACTGTTGTTTCACCGTAACTGACTTCAAATGAACACGCATGAAAGCCTTGGTTGATCCAGGGCTTTTTTGTTGGTAGCGGAGGTGGCTGGGGTGGTCCCGACACCTCGGACCGGCAGGCTTAACGACTTTGTTCGGTTCCGCTTCGCAAAAAGGCAAGATGTAAAATGGCCAATGAAGAATGTAAAAGTGGTCTCCGTACCCTTTTACATTTTGCGGTTCAGCCCCGATAGAGACATCGGGGCAGGCTCGGATTTTACCCCGGCTTTTGTCAAGACGACTCAAAACCGCAAAATGTAAAATGTAAAAGTGCGCGCTGCTACCAGACCACTTCTACATTCTACATTCAGCGTTTTGCATTTTACATTCTTGTCTTGTCCTGAAATAGGTTGACGGTTGAACAATTGAACTCCTAAGCAGCATGACGTTCCTGAGGGGTTAATAAGTTGATCGCCCAGTGTGGCCGAAGCTGATTGTAAATATATATAGATTGATGAACTGCTTTGTAGGCTAGTTCTTTTGTTTTGAAAGTAAAATCCAAGTTGAATTCATTTTTCAGTATTCCATTTACTCGTTCGGCCAAGGCGTTTTCATAACAATTGCCCTTGGCTGCCATACTTATTTGTATGCCTTTTTCCTTCAAAAGATCCGTGTATTGATTCGAACAGTATTGAAAGCCCCGATCCGAGTGATGCACCAACTGATTCAAATTGCTGGCTGTTTGTATGGCTGTCTTAAGCGCGCGCCTGCAACCCTCCAATTCTAGGGAATCACTTACGTCGTAGCCGACAATCTTTCGGCTGTAAGCATCTGTTATCAGGGCCAGGTAACAGAAACCTTCCCGTGTTCGAATGTAAGTGATATCACTTACCCAAAGTTTATTAGCGCTATCCACGGTAATGGTATGAGTTAGGTTTTCGTGAATCCAAAAACGATGATTACTTTGGGTGGTATGAGTATACATTCGCTTAGGTCGAATCAATAAATCCTGCTCGCGTAACCAGTTAAAAAAGCGGTCCCGGCCAATTTTAAGAGCCTTTTCATTCATTTTGTCCTGAAGCATAAAATGAAGTTTCTTTCCCCCAATCCTTGGCATGTAGGCTCTGATAGGACCAACCAATTCCAACAAGGCATTGCTATCGGACACTACTCTCTCCCTACCTTGAAGTGCCTTGTAATAGCTTTGGCGACTGCGCCTCATCTTTTTGCAAACACGGACAACACTGATTCCGTCATCTACTGTTTTGATGAGGGTCTTGCTTTTAGTTTTTTTTTAACCTCTTCTGGATCCAAGCCTTGTTCCTCGCATACAATTAAGAATTGATTCTTTGCTATGAGGTAATCGACCTGGGTATCAGCAAGTGATTCTTTTAATTCCCGAATCTGACGTTGCAGCTCCTTGATCCGGTCCTTCTCATTGGGCTTTTCCACACGAATTATCTTTGGTAATAATTCCAATTTACCCATTCTTTTGATCCAATACTGTATGGTATTAGCGCTCAATCCGTACTTACGCCTCAGATCCTGGACACTACCCTGTCCACTTTCCACTTGATGAACTACTTCCTGCTTGAATGCTTCGCTGTAACGATTGATTGTCTTTTCTTTCTTAATCATAAGTCGACTAAATTTGTGTCAACTTT
>JANPES010000372.1:0-1792 GCA_031423035.1 Cyclobacteriaceae bacterium
GTCTTGAAATACGAAGGCTGGATGCAGGATACTTTCACGTTGTAATCAATCAGTTCTCCGTAGAGTGTCTCACTAATAGCCACGACAGCGGCCTTGGTCATATTGTAGGCGCCCATGGTAGGAGCACAGCTGATAGCAGCAAGGCTTGCCGTGTTCAGGATATGCCCTGACTTCTGCTGCTTGAAAGCCGGGATGAAAAAATGGCAACCGTAGATTACGCTGAACTGGTTTACACGGGTCATCCACTCCCAGTTGTCGAGGGAGTACTCTTCGAAAAGGCCACCGTCTCCGACACCAGCGTTGTTGAACAGCAGGTCAATCCCTCCGGCAAAATTGAGAAAATCATCCGCCGCATGCCGGTACTGCTCCCTATCGGAAACATCCAGATGAAACCTCAAGGTCTTGGCGCCGAGAATCTCAAACTCATCGCCAGCAACGGCAAGCTGTTCCTTGTTGATGTCGGCGATGCCTAGCGTCCAGCCATCTTTGGCCAGTTCGCTACAGAGCACTTTACCAAGACCGGAAGCGGCACCGGTTACGAAGGCGCGGCGTTGGGGATATTGGGTGGAGAGGGAGTAGGTCATAATGTTAGTGCTGGGGCACAAAGTAAGGAATTTCGAATAATGAAAGTGAATTCAGATGGTCAAGTTTTGAGCAATACAACCTTGGATGATCCGACAGCACTTCTAGAATCGACCACATCGGGCACAGGATGAATATAGGTGCATTACCGATAGACCAGGGTCTCTACACTGATGATGGATTTATTGATACATTTGACTATGGAAATATCAGTTGATTTGTTTAAGAAGTTGAAATCATTTTCAGAACCTGATCTTCAAAATCAAATTTTAAAGCACGGAAAAATACTAAAAGCAAGTAAAGGTGATGTGTTGATTAAGGAAGGCCAGCATTTGAACTTCCTTCCCATTGTTATTAAGGGATTGTTGAGAGTATATCAGCAGAAAGAAGACCGTGAAATACTCCTTTACTATGTAGGGCCTGAACAAACGTGCATGATGTCACTTTCTTCGGCCTATTTTGATTATAGCAGTTCGGCCAATGGCATTGCGATGGAGCCCACCGAAATTCTGATACTACCTGCGCATGTCATTGCGGAGTGGCAACTGAAGTATCCATCTTGGAATAAGTTCATTATCAAGACATTTAAGAGCAGGTACGATGAGTTGCTCACGGCTTTTGGAAGCATTGCATTTAAGCCCATCCATGTCCGGGTAAAAGAATACCTTCATGGGTACATTAAAAATCAAAAATCCCAAAAGATTCCGATCTCCCACCTAACCCTGGCCAACGAGCTGGGCACCACCCGCGTAGTGATCTCCAGGATCCTGAAGCAATTTGAACTGGAAAAGAAGGTCAAGTTGTTCCGAGGGTACATTCAAGTAAAGAACTAATAGGAAACCGCTGGTTCGGCAAGAAGTACTTTAAAGGGTTCCGGATATCCCAAGGAATTATTTGGGGTTATGTATCATTTGATACCGTCGAGCTTCATTTGCTTGTATTAATATTGACCGAGCTCAATATAAAGCTGACCATATTTCAAACCACAAAACATCCTTGTTATGAAAATGATATTGGCCTTACTGCTAGGGTTTGTTTTTGCTGACTTTGATTCCCAGGCACAAACAGAAAACAAAGAAAAGAAAATGAATTTTCTCATCCATGTTACATGTGGTCCGGAAAACCCGACGCGGGCAGCATTGGCCTTTCTGATAGCTAAAACTGCTATTGAGGAAGGTCATTCAGTTACCATGTTTTTGGCTGGAGATGC
>JANPES010000373.1:0-6160 GCA_031423035.1 Cyclobacteriaceae bacterium
CCATGTTCTTTGAAATAGTCGATGGCCTGTTGGCGGGTCCAGCCTTGCGAGTGCAAGCCAGCGTCTACAACGAGGCGGATGGCACGGTGCATCTCACCGGAGAGCATACCCATGTAGGAGTAAGGATCCTGATAGAGGCCAAGTTCTTTGCCAAGGGATTCGGCGTAGAGCCCCCAGCCTTCGGTGTAGGCACCATCGGAAGAGATGCGGCGGAACTCAGGGAGTTCGGTGTTCTCAACTTTGAGTGCGATCTGGTAGTGGTGACCGGGGATGGCTTCGTGCAGAAACAGGTCTTCCATCGCCAGAGTTGAGTACTTGGTAACGTCGCGCAGCGGGAAATAGAATATACCGTTACGCGCACCGCCCGGGATGCCTACGGAGTAGTGGGCAGAGGAGGTAGCTTCTCGGAAGGCCTCAATCTGACGTACTTCGAATCCCATCTTCGGAACTTTGTCGAACATCTTAACGAGGTTAGGCTTCATACGCTCATGTATGGTATTGTATGCGGCGATAACTTCGGCACCTGTTTTGAACGGCATCAGGTCTTTCTTCGTGCGCAGATTGTCGAAGAACTCGGGCAGCGTGCCCTTGTACTTGACTACGTTCTTTATGGAGTCCATCTGCGCCGATATCCGAGCTACCTCACTGTGGCCGAGTTTGAAGATCTCGTCGGCGGTCATGTTGGTCGTGGTGGAGCGCTTAAGGGCGTAGGTATAGTATTCTTTTCCGCCGGTGATGCCGTCAATGCCATCGGTCGTACGGCAGGCAGGGATGTATTCCTCTTCGATGAACTTCTTCAACTTCTGGTGTGCAGGGATGACCCGGTTATCAATCATGTCGCGGTAGGCGGTGGCGAGGCGCGCAGTGTCGGCGGGGGAGAAGTCAGTAGGGAACTTCTTGATGGGCATGTAGTACATATGCGCCGTTGCTGGTCCGTGGTCAAAGTTGGTCAGCTGGGGGATGATTTTCTCGGCGTTGACTTTGGATATCGTAAAACCCGAAGCCATACCCTTCTTCATATTGACGATGGCAGAATCCACCCATGGCAGGAATGCATCAACCCGCTTGATCCAGTTTTCATAGTCGGTTATAGTCTTGAACGGCTGGTTGCCCGTGCCACTCGCCAGTTGCGCCATATTCGACGGCGGGGACCGGAGTTGATTGATGGGCATAAGGTAATCCTTGTACAGTAGTCCTTCGAGGTTGAGGTCACACTGGTGGACAAGGATATCATAGCTCATCTGGTCGTTCTGTCCCAGTGTGGCGCGGTCGAAGAACTGAAGCTGCGCCTTGTATCGGGTATAGAAATCCCTAACCTGATTGCGGTACCCCTGCGTGATGGTGTTCGGCATCTGGTCGTTGTACCGCGTGTCCCCGAGGCTGGTGGCCTGGAGGGGGTTTAATCGCAAATAATCCTGATAGTAGGATTTAAAGAGGCTGTCTAGGGTGGGAAATTCTTTGACGGTGGTCTCAGGTTTGGGCGTGCAAGAGGCGAACAATGCAGCAACCACGATAATGAGTAGGTGAATGGGTTTCATGGGGTAGATTTGTTAATGTGGAAATTTAAGGGTTCCATGCGATGGAAATTCATCGCGGTGGGAATATTCCGCTAACGGTCGGAGGGGGTGTTAAAGTGTTGAAGTGTTGAAGTGTTGAGGTGTGAGAGCGGACTGTGATCATTTTTTTCCAATGCCCTTTCAATATACGCGTCCACTTGCCTTTCAAGGAGTGTCAGCGGTACTGAACCATTTTGGAGGATGGCATTGTGAAACTCACCAATATTGAATTGTTTGCCCAACGCCTCTTCAGCCTTCTTCCGTAACTGCTTGATTTTTATTTCACCGATTTTGTAACTGAGCGCCTGACCCGGCCAACCAATATAACGGTCGATTTCCGTAGTGACTTCATGCATGGACAATGCTGTATTCTCTGCCAAAAACTTCAGAGCTTCGTCACGCGTCCAGCCTTTATAGTGTATGCCTGTATCAACCACTAGCCGACATGCGCGCCACATCTCATACGTATGCCTCCCAAAGACCTCATATGGGGTTGTATACATGCCCATCTCCTCGCCCAGAAATTCGGAATAAAGCCCCCAGCCTTCACCAAATGCAGAGATATAGTATTCAGTACGAAAATCTGGAAGCCCCTTTATTTCAGCTGCTATTGCCGATTGAAGATGATGTCCGGGTACAGCTTCATGCAGCGTTAGGGCAGGAAGAGTATACAAGGTCCGGCTTTTGAGATTGTATGTATTGACCCAGTAGATTCCAGCACTTTTTGTGTCCCATGATCCTGGCACATAACGCCCCCCGGTATACGTAGGCGCAATGCTCGCCGGCACAGGTTCCACGGTAAAAGGTAGCGAGTAGAGCGCATTAAAGTATTTTGGAAGCTGACCCTCAGCTTTCTTACTTAACCAGGATGCGTAATTCAGTAGCTCTTGAGGAGTTTTCGCGTAGAATTGGTTATCGGTTCTTAAGTATTGTATGAAATCAGCAAATGAGCCTTTGAACTTTACTTCCGTGATGATGCCCTCCATTGCACTCCGAATACGGGCAACTTCAGCCAGGCCGAGATTGTGGATTGAATCAGGGGTGAGCGGAAGGGTAGTATAATGCTTAACCCTGTTTTCGTAATATTCCTTGCCTCCTGGTAAAGTACTGATACCGGGATTTTCTTTTGCCGCAACCATGTACTCCTGTTCAAAGAAGGCGTACACTGTTTTGTAGGTTTCCAACAGATCGCCAATCACCTTTTCGCTCTTTTGCGTAATTGCAATCCTGTCAGTTTCATTAATTGTTTCAGGCAGGCTTTCAAAAGGTGTATAAAAAGAAGATTGTTTGTAATTTTCAACTGCCCAGGGTTTCAGAAGCTCAAGGGTATTTTTCACAATGACCTGGGGTGCTACAATTCCTTCCGCCACGCCTTTCTTCATCAGCTCCATATTTTCCATCAGCACGATGTTGTAGTTTGGTAGCCAAGCCAGATAATCATAATAGTTTTCTGCATTGTCGAAGGGGAGGCCTGGAAGCACATACGAGAACTGATTGTAAAATCCACCTTCGGCGTCAAATGGGATTAGAACCATTTTAAAGTTTACGTAGTCCATTTGATCGCGTAAACTGATTAACATTACCGATTTGCTTATTTCTTCCTGGGTAGAGAGCGTGGCATCGGCAATCGCTTCTAAAGCGACTATATATTTCTTTAGGCTGTCTGATCTTGTTTTTTGAAATTCGTAAGAAAAAGATGGCCATGTCCCATGCGGATGCTGCCCTTTGGAAAGTGTATCTAATGGAGTGGCAGTATATTTTTGTATTGAATCAAACAGTTGATTGAGAGCTTCATTCTCTTTTACTGCCTTGTCAGAATTTCGTTGACAGGAAAAGACAAGGCAAACCAAGGGCAGGAGGATGTGAAGACGCATGATTATTTTACTTAGCGGATTTGATACGGGAGCGTAATTTGAAGTTACGTGAAGATAGTAAAATAGGGAGTAGCGGGGTCGCTTATTGCCAGTCTGCGGGCGACCGGGGGGATGTAGCGTGTTCAGGTGTTAGCATATCGCTGGTGTTGTAATATCCTTGCTTTGTTTTCTGATTTGGTAGGGCGCACGCTACAGAATCGCTCATGAGATAAATTACTACTTTGGCCTCTTTTCGCTGTTTCTGCAAATGGATGGCCGTATGAAGTGCATTATAATTCTTGTCGTTGTCGTAAGGGGCTTCATTGAGTAGAAAAAGGACTTGCATGCAGGTTGGTTTATGGGTTAGAATAGTTTGATTGTTCTAAATTAATCTCTCTTGGGTAATCACTCTTGCCTCGCAGCTCATTCGATACTGAATAACAAGCGAGGATAGAATGGTCAATATTCCAATACAAAGTACAGGAGTTGTCAATCCGAATTGATCAGCCAAAATACCTGTGAGGATGGCGCCAATGGCGTAACCCAAATCGCGCCACAAGCGGAACACACCTATGCTTTGGGAGCGTTGGTATGGATGCGTATAATCAGAAACAGCAGCCAAAAATGTGGGGTAAACAACAGCTGTGCCCAGACCTAGTGCTGTTGAGAGAATCATAAACTCGATGAATGTATTTGCCCACGCTAAACCCAACAATGCCAAGCCTTGCAAAAACATTCCCCAGAATAGTAACGTCTTCTTACAATAGATGTCAGCTAATTTTCCGGTGACAAGTTGGGTGATTCCCCACACGGCAGGATAGGTCGCTACGATAATGCCGATATCGCTCAGTGGATAATTCTTTCTTGCCAATAGGAGTGGCAACAAGCCCCATACCATCCCGTCATTCAAATTATTGACAAGGCCGGCTTGTGTAATTGAGCCAAGGTGCTTGTTTTTCCATGTTGTTTCCCAAAATAGATTTTTAAGTTTTGGGATATTGCTGTTCGTTGATTCGAGTGCCACGTGTCCAGTTGTGTCCTTCACCAAAATCCAACTTGTAAACAAGCCTGCAATTGAAATAACAATGCCTATATAAAAGGGATAGGGTCGCAGCCCATATTCGGACGCTATCCATCCGGTAAAGAAGGCAACGACAGCCAATGCCAGGTAACCTGCAAATTCATTTAGTCCCATGGCAAAGCCTCGGTCTTTTTCCCCGACCAAATCGATTTTCATAACAACGGTACTCGACCATGTTAGGCCCTGACTGATCCCGAGGAATACATTTGCAGCAATAATCCAATTCCAGGAGCTTGCATAAATAAGCATGATGGGAACGGGGATGGCAAGCAACCAGCCTGCTACCAAAAGTTTTTTGCGGCCGAAGCGATTGGCAAGCTGGCCCGTGTAATAATTAGTAATGGCTTTGGTGACACCAAACACCACGATAAAAGAGAGAATGGCTGTTTTGGCTGACAAACCAAAGTCGACTTCTGCGATTTGTGGAATGATAGTTCTTTCCAGCCCTACCATACCGCCAACAAATGCATTGACGATTACCAACAAAGTAAACTGTGTCAGATTTTCCTTTAGCCCAAGCTTAGTAGTTATGCCCACTCCCTTATTGATCCAATTTGCCACTGAATATTCGCCTTTATGTTTGCCGTTGTTGCCTTCTCGCCAGGGAATAGAACTTTGAATCTAGCCACATAGTTCAGCTATTCAAGAAATGGATTGGATTGATTCAAATGGGCTTAAAATGCCGCATTCTTGACCTTATTAGGCAATTGAAATCCTGCTACCTTAGTGCTGACCACTCTTTCAATCGTATGGCTAGACTCATTTTGATACTTATCCTCGGACCGATTGTGTCATTCGGCCAACTTTCCAAACAAGATAGTGTATGGCTGCCTCTTAAATTGTTCATCGGCTCCTGGACAGGAGAGTCTGAAGGCCAGCCTGGCAAGGGGCGGTATGAACGGAGTTATCAGTTCGTTCTCAATAAGAAGTTCATTGAAGTACGGAACAAATCAACCTACGCTCCATCGCAGGATAAGCCGAAAGGGGAATTGCATGAAGATATAGGCTATATCAGTTATGATCGAAGCAGGAAAAAGTTTGTGTTGCGACAGTTTCACATGGAGGGGTTTGTAAACCAGTATTCGCTGGAATCTGTTTCACCCGATGGGGGGACCTTGGTTTTTATCTCTGAGAGTATAGAGAACATACCTGTTGGATTTCGTGCAAGGGAGACATATCACTGGAAGAGTGAGAATGAATTTACTGAAGTGTTTGAATTGGCAGAACCCGGAAAGAGTTTCGACGTTTACTCGAAAGCTTTGCTGAAAAAGGCTTTGAAGTAATCTCAATGACTGTCATGCCAGGCCACCAATGGGTCGATCCATGCCTTGTATCCTTTATAAATAAATCCATGGCTGAGCCCGGTGTTGAGCTTGATTTCCTGGTAGCTGCTGATGTTTCTTCGCCCGTCGAATATACCAGTGCAGGTACCATGGGGGTCTGTGGTTTCGATTATGGAAAGGAATTTACCTGTCAGGCGCACGTCTCGGTATTCCCTGTAGGTTTCCGGCCAGCAGCCGCCCATCATGACGAACTTCATGCGCTTATTCTGCAGTTTAGCAGAAACGTGAATGGAGATGTTCCATCCGGCAGACGCGCCGACGATCAGCAGGTTCTTGGTGCGCGCACCGGCGCGCAGGAGCGAATCAACCTGCAAGACTATCTTGTTG
>JANPES010000374.1:0-1508 GCA_031423035.1 Cyclobacteriaceae bacterium
GGGTGACTGCGGGTCAAGCCAAGTTGTAGCGTTACGAAGCGGTTGGAAAACGCTATCCAGTCGACATCCGGATAAGCGACGTGGTGCGCGTTGAAGTTTCCTGTGGCTCCGCCAAATTTGGCGGTGTGCGGGACGGCCAAAAGAAGACTCAGTTGATTCTTGATACGTTCAGCAAAAACCTCCATTTCTTTTCCAAGCCTGGTTGGCGAGGCCGGCTGGCCATGGGTCCGCGCTAACATCGGCACATCCTTCCAGTCACCAGCTTGTTGTATGATCATGCCCATCACTGTTCTGATTTCCGGAACGAATTCTTTTTCCATGAATTCCCGGAGAAGCAGGGGTGTGGCCGTGTTGTTAATATCCTGTGAGGTCAGCCCGAAGTGGATAAACTCCTTGTAGAGGGAAAGACCATACGTATCAAAGGCATCCTTCAGGTAGTACTCCACGGCCTTCACATCGTGGTTGGTTGTCTTTTCAATGTCCTTGATCTTAGCCGCGGCAGCCTCATCAAATTTCTCATGTAACGCCCGAAGCGTACTGAACTTTGCCGATGGGAAGCTTTTCAGTTCAGGGATAGGTAATTCACACAGCGCGATGAAATACTCAATCTCGATGCGAACGCGGTAGCGAATCAGCGCATACTCTGAAAAGTAGGGACCAAGCGGCTTGGTTGTATGGAAATAGCGTCCATCAATGGGTGAGATTGCTGAGAGTGGGGTTAGTTCCAAGCAGGCTGTTTATACCGCTAAAATAATTCTTTTTAGCCAATCGCAGGTTTTTTCGTTGATTGACCGAGATTCGCACTCGATTTTTGATTTTACCCATCCTGAATGTTTCGTTTTTTCTGCTTCTGGATCCTCGCTGCGCTTGGTTTCTGTGCACTCGCGGCTCAGGCGCAGATAAAGAATGCTCCGGGCACAGGCCTTGGGATTCTTAAAGCCGCAAATCCTATACGGCTCGATGGGAAACTAGATGAAGAAGATTGGAAGTCGGCATCGGTTGCCACCAATTTCTTTGTCAATTATCCGGCTGACACAGCAGCGGCCAAGTTCCAGACAGAAGCGCGTATGACTTACGACGATCATGCCTTGTACGTCTCTTTTGTATGCTACGACGATGCGACGCCGAATGTTGTGCAATCGTTGCGCCGGGATTTTGATTATACGGCCAATGACAATGTCGCTATGTCACTCGGTCCCTACAACGATGGGATCAATGGTTTCTTTTTTGCCATTTCCCCTGAAGGTGTTCAGTTGGAAGGTACTATCGCTGCAGGTGGCTCGGAGTCGATGAGTTACAATTCGAATTGGGATAACAAGTGGTATTCGCGTGTTGACAGACAGCAAGACAAATGGATCGCTGAGATTATGATTCCCTTCAAGAGTTTCCGATATAAGAATGGGGAGGACACGTGGAGCGTCACGTTTGTGCGTAAGGATGTGAAGCGCAATGAAACGTCGAGCTGGATCGCCACACCCATTCAGTTTGTACCGAACGCGTTTGCCTAC
>JANPES010000375.1:0-6297 GCA_031423035.1 Cyclobacteriaceae bacterium
CGTAGACACTTTAACACTTTATTCCCATGAGCGACGCAAAAGAAAAAATGAAAGCCCTCCAACTGACTTTAGACAAACTGGAAAAGACATACGGAAAAGGCACGGTGATGAAATTGAGCGATGAGAAAGTCATGGATGTACCGGCGATTTCTACCGGCTCTATTGGCCTGGATGTCGCGCTGGGCATTGGGGGCATTCCCCGCGGCCGGGTCACGGAAATCTATGGACCGGAATCTTCAGGAAAAACCACGCTCACATTGCATTGTATCGCTGAAGCTCAGCGCAAAGGCGGGCTGGCCGCTTTTATCGACGCTGAGCACGCATTCGACAAAGCGTATGCTGAGAAATTGGGCATTGACACAGAAAATCTTTTGATTTCGCAGCCTGATAACGGCGAGCAAGCCTTGGAAATAGCCGACCACCTGATCCGCTCCGGCGCTATCGATATCATCGTTATTGACTCGGTTGCAGCACTTGTACCCAAAGCTGAATTGGAAGGCGAAATGGGGGAAAGCAAAATGGGCCTCCATGCCCGCCTGATGTCTCAAGCATTGCGCAAACTAACCGGCACCATCAGCAAGACTGGCTGCGCTTGCGTTTTCATCAACCAATTACGCGAGAAGATCGGGATCATGTTCGGCAATCCGGAAACAACGACGGGAGGAAATGCATTGAAGTTTTACGCCTCGGTCCGATTGGATATCCGTCGAATTGGCCAAATCAAGGAAAGCAGCGATGACATCACCGGAAACCGCGTAAAAGTAAAAGTGGTCAAGAACAAAGTTGCACCACCGTTCAAGGTTGTTGAATTCGATATCATGTACGGTCGCGGCATTTCCAAGTCCGGCGAAATTGTGGACATTGGCGTGGAGTTAAACATCATCCAGAAATCAGGGTCCTGGTTTGCCTACAATGGCAACAAACTTGGGCAGGGCCGTGACGCGGTGAAGCAACTCATTGAAGACAATCCGGAACTCAGCGATGAGCTGGAGAAAAAGATCAAGGAAAAACTCATGGCTGATCCAATCACCAAAGAAAAGGTTAAGGCTGAGTAGCGCAAGGCCAGGCTACCAACCTGTCTTTAATTCTCCTGACAACTGCATCCCACGGCCTCCTCGTGCCACGTGAATGAAGGGCTGTACCCGCCCTGCTCCCAGAAGAACTTTGACCGGGTCCTGGAATAATTTCCAATTTCATTCATGGTCGCTGATTCATAGAGTCGCCCATTGATCATGGTGTATCGAACCGAATTGGAGTTCTGAATGTTCTCGAGTGGGTTTTGATCCAGCACAATCAGATCCGCCAGTTTACCTGGTTTCAATGAACCAAGCTCTTCGCTCATCCCAAGCAGGGAAGCCCCATTAACTGTAGCAGAGCGGATCGCCTCCAACGGCTTCATCCCTCCTTGGGCCAGCATCCACATTTCCCAATGAACACCCAGGCCCTGAAGCTGACCATGGGCTCCAACATTAACTTTGACGCCCGCATCACTGAGTTTCTTGCAAGCCATTGCCGTGAGGATATGACCGTTTTCATATTCCTTGTCCGGGATCATGGTTCGGTGACGGCTGCGGGTGTCGAGGACGGACCGTGGTGTGAAGGCCAGTAGTTTTTCATTTTCCCACACGTTGCCGTGCTGGTACCAATAGTACTCCCCACTCATTCCTCCAAAATTGACAATCAGTGTTGGCGTATAAGCTGTCCCGCTATTACCCCATAGCGTTACTACGTCCTGATAAACAGGAGCTACCGGAATGTTGTGCTCAATGCTCGTATGCCCGTCCATAACCATAGACATGTTCATAAAGAAATTGGAGCCACCTTCCGGGACCACTTCCACACCTAACTCACGTGATGCCTGGATAATCTGTTGGCGCTGATCACGTCGGGGCTGATTGTAGCTTTTCACTGAGAATGCACCGTACGCTTTGGTTCGTCGAATAGCGCTGCGCGCATCGTCTAGTGTATTTACCACGGTCCGAGAAAGTCCCTCGGCCCCATACAGGATGGTGCCGGTGGAATAAATTCGGGGACCAACCATCGCTCCCGTCTTGACCATTTCGGCCTGGCTGAAAATCATTTCTGAGTTGGATGATGGATCATGGCTGGTTGTTACACCATAGGCTAAATTGGCATGGTATTGCCAATGTTTCTGAGGGCTCAATCCGTACCTGAAATTGCCGATGTGCGCGTGGGCATCAATCAACCCGGGCAGGATTGTCTTTCCATGAACGTCGATCACTTTGGCACCGGTCGGGACAACCACATCCGAACGCTTCCCGATGGCTTCGATTTTGTTCTTGTTGATGATGATCACTCCATCTTCGATTACAGCATCGCCCTCCATTGTTATTATTCGGGCACCCACCAAAGCAATCCTTCCATCCGGAACATCGGTCTTTAGGGTCAGCCCGATCTTTGTTCCAACGCTATCCATGGGAGGGAGTGTTGCGGGAGCGCCTTCCAGAAAGCGGAATCGCTCTGTCAGGTCGTCAGAAAAATATTCATCGCCTAGTGTCCAATAGACCCTGCGGCTGTCCGCACTCCATTGAAGATTGATGCCCGCATCGCGGCCGATTTGCGTTACGGGAAAATTGTCACTCTTGGAGTCCATCTCTAAGGTCTTGCCGGCTTGCGGCATCGCGGCGACATAAACCTTGTACTGCTGTGAAAACATCAGCCATTTTTCATCCGGACTTGCCACGAGCCGCAACGCATTTCGCGAAGTAGCAAGCGTCCGCTCATCCGCTCCATCCAACCGCACACTTTTGAGAGACTTGGTGCCCCCGCCGGTCTGATAGTAGATGCGCTTTCCATCTTTGCTGAAGTGCGGATAATCACCTTCGGATTTCACCATGGAAGGAGCTCCCCCTCCGGAAGAAATCCAATAAATCCCGGGATCTTTTGTAAAGGTGTGCCCCTGGTGGTGATTGCCGTCCTCCTTGACATAAGCAATCCTGGTTCCATCCGGGGAATACGCCGGCTGACGATATATACCCTTTTCCGAAGTTACTTTCACAGGACGCGAGCCCTTTGTCAACAGACTGAGCTTCATGATGGCCCCACGCTGTTCATCATTCCATGTCACATAGGTGACCTCCGCTCCGCTTGATGAAAAGTTGGGTTCATATTCCAGGTCTGTGCCAGTCGTCAGACGCTGTGGAATACCGTTTGGAAGCTCTTTCTTCCACAAATAACCCGCCGCATTAAAGACGAGAGTTTTTCCATCGGGTGAGGTGACCGCGTGGCGGATGGCTTTGCTGGAAAAATTCTCCTGAAATGTCTGATTCGTAAAATGAAGGGCTTGTGCAATTTTGAGCGTATTGCTCACACGGAAAGGAATGTTGGTTGCAGCAAGTGAAGTCAAGTCTATCTTACGAATCTTTCCCTTAGACCAGATAACAATAGCCGATTGGTCTGGGGTCCATGCGTAGTTCGGGTACAAACCAAGAACAGCCCAGGCCTCCATTTGATCTTTGCTGAGGTCATCGTAAACGGGGCGTTCTTCACCTGTGGCCAGGTCATGGATATACAGTACTGTTTTTTCCCTGACACGCTTCACAAAGGCCAGCTTCTTCCCATCCCTTGAGATTTGCGGTCGCGCCGCACTACCCGGCCCGCCCGTGATGTCCGTGAGTTCCCCGGTCAGAAGGTCATACCTGCGGGTAACATAAATCTGTTCATTGGGATCCTTGTTGTATTGGAAGAACCCGCCCGGGTACATGTCTTCGCAGAAGTAGAGGAACCGTCCATCGGGTGATACTGTGGGCTCGTTAACATCCTGCTGATCATTGCGGCGTTTGGTGAGTTGTGTACCGCTTCCTCCGGAGACATGATACATCCACATTTCACCAGCCCCCAATGACCGCTGTGACGTGAAATGCTTTCTGGCAATCAGATAATCTCCATCGGGTGTCCATGCGGCATTGTTAAGCAACCTGAAATCTTCTTTCGTCACTTGTCGCGCTTCAGAGCCATCGGATTTCATGACCCACACATTGTCCCCGCCTCCCGCATCACTGGTGAACGAAATATATTTTCCGTTTGGGCTGAACCGGGGTTGAATTTCAAAGGGAATACCGCTCCGCAAAGCTTTTGCGTCCCCTCCTGTAATAGGGATAATGTAGATATCTCCCAGCATATCAAAGACAATCTGCTTTCCATCGGGACTGACATCCAGGTTCATCCAGGTGCCCTCCTCGGTGGAGAGTGCTACGTCTTTGTAGTTCCACTGACCTGTGGGGTTTGAGACCTCCCACTTAGCAGACGGCTTTTGACCCTGCAGACTAAAAACATAACTGGTTGCGATAGCAAGTAAAATAAGGGGCTTCATGGTATTGTAAATTAAGTTTGGTTCCGGCCACGGAGTAGAAAGGGTTACACCAGGCAATGGATAGGAACACTGCTAAAATAAGCAAGGTCGCGTGCATTACGCGACCTTTTATCAAATAGTATAGTGTGCGATTCTCAGTTGGCGCGAATAGCGATTACCGGATCCATTCGGGCCGCCATGGCTGCCGGGACGATACCTGCTATCAAACCAATAACCGAGGAAACTCCAAGTCCAAGTACAATATTCTTTGCGCTTAAGGCCACCTCAAGGCTACCAAACGGAGCCAGCGTCAGCAAGAAGACCAGGAATATACCCGCCAGCCCTCCGATCAAGCTGAGAAAGACGGCTTCAAATAGGAACTGGAAGAGAATGAAATAATTCTTTGCTCCAAGTGATTTTTGAAGCCCAATGATCGGGGTTCGTTCTTTTACAGAAACGAACATGATGTTCGCAATGCCAAAACCGCCGACAAGGATGGAGAAGCCGCCGATGATCCAGCCAGCAATTCCGACTACATCAAACAATCCACTGATGGCGTTGGCAATCATTTCGGGTCGATTGAGTGCAAAAGTATCTTTTTCGTTAGGACGCAACCCCCTCCGGCCGCGCATCAGGCCGCGCATTTCATTTTCCAGCTCGACCAGCCCGAGATCGAGTTCCGTGCCTTTGACACTGATGGTTGATTCAACTTCCCGCCAGTTGCCTGTTCCTGTTTGGTATAATTTTCTGAAGGAGTTGTACGGAATAAGGGTAGCATAATCATTGCTTCGGATACCAATGAAGCTTTGACCTTCGCGTTTCAGCACGCCAACTACCTTGTAGCTAAGGTCCTTGATCTTTATCGTCAATCCGATGGGACTGCTGTTTGGGAATAATGATTTGGCCACTTCGAAGCCCATGACTGCTACACTTCTGCCATTGTTGACTTCGTCTACGGTAAAGTAACGGCCGCTTTCCACATTGATTTCCTGAATGTCGGAATACCCATCGCCTGTACCACGCAGTCCGATGTCGCCGATACTGCTGCTTCCCCTTTTTATAATGACCCCTCCCCGTGCTGCATGAATAGAGATCGCGGCCTGATTCCTTAGCGTGGCCTTAAGGAACCTAAACTCAGAAACCGTGGGTTTGGGTCTTCTGAAGTACTCCCACCATTTATAGTCAGGGCCGCCCGATTCCCATGGCATTTGCATCACATAGATGGTACTCGTGCCGAGGAAATTGAAGCTTTCCTTGATATTCTTTTCCAGTGAATCGACCAGGGTAAACACGGCTATGATGGCAAAAATGCCCACGGTGACACCCAGAAGTGACAGGATAGTTCTCAGGATATTCGCCTTCAGGGCCTTCCAGGCAAAGGCAAAACTTTCAGCAATCAGGCGTAATACGAGCATGAACAAATAAACGGTAAATAATTCATTTCGGTTTTAAAATCGCTGGATTAAAACAAATCTTCTATTTTTGCAGCCTCGTTACAAAATTGGCCTTATTCATGAAAGGCCCAAAGCCCGTAAGCTTATGAACAAAACGTCCGGTCGTACTCATCACTTATTAGTTTACCGGAGCCCCCATATTCAACCCCTAATCTACCCCAACTCCATTTATGAAGTTATCTGAATTCAAGTTTGACCTTCCCAATAACCTGATTGCACTTCACCCGGCGGAGAACCGGGATGATGCCCGTTTGATGGTGATTCACAAGGACACCGGCAAGATCGAACACAAGGTTTTCAAGGACATTGTCAATTATTTTGGTGACGGCGATGTATTTGTCGGAAACGATACATTGGTTTTCCCTGCCCGACTTTACGGAAGAAAGGAAAAAACCGGGGCCAAAATTGAGGTTTTCCTTCTTCGGGAGTTGAATGCGGAAATGCACCTTTGGGATGTGCTTGTAGACCCTGCTCGCAAAATCCGGGTAGGAAATAAGCTGTATTTTGGAGATGGCGACCTGGTCGCTGAAG
>JANPES010000376.1:0-6604 GCA_031423035.1 Cyclobacteriaceae bacterium
CAGATACCTACCTCAAGATCATGGAAAAGTGACCGGCGGAACGCTGGAGTTCCAGCTATCTCTTTAATTTTTCAAACTGTTCGCTCCGGGGCGCGTTATTAGGATTATTTTAGTTTCTTGTAGGTCGACTAACTATGATCCCCGTCTCGCTGTCAGGCTTTATCCGGAATTACGCTTATTGGTCTAAGCAAACCGGGGTGCGGTGGCACTTGCTGCTCTCCATCCTCGGATTTTGGCTACTTACCGTATGGATCCGGGGCGAATACGGCCAGGATGACTCCACCTTGTGGCTCGTCATGCGTCATTTTATGCAGCTGGTCCAGTGGACCCTGGTGGGACTCCTCGGGATTAGCACGCTATCAGCGAGTCTCACCTGGGCATATTTCATGAGCAACGTAAGAAATAAATTAGTTACGATTCAAGTAAAATTCGGTGACGGCCAGAAGGCAGAAGCAGGGTGGGTGCCAATGTCAATTCTCCTAACCGGCCCGGTGTTCAGACCGTTCTTCGGAACAATCCAGGCACGAATGATTTTTTCTAGTAAGCGCGTGTCACAACCCGTTATCCTTGACACCAATGTGCGACGAGCCCGGCAGTGGTGGCGATATGCCATAAAGGGAGCTGGGAGAACAATGCTGCACGACCGCGGGATTTATGATGTAGAACATGTGCTCATTTCTTTCGACGATATGTTGTCCTTGTTCTCACTACCAGCCAAGATCAGCTTAACGCAGCAGGTGTACACATTGCCGTTGCCACAGCAGGCACAGCGCATTGCAGCACAACCGAACTCAACAGAAGAACAGAAGCACCGGATTGACATCCCCAAGCGGGTGGAAGGGGAGCACGTCAACTACAAAGAGTTTGAGTCAGGAGATAACATTCATCGCATTGTCTGGAAAATCTATGCGAAGAGCGGTCAACTGGTGGTACGCATTCCGGAGATCAAAGATCCTTACGCTTCACATCTCTACTTCTATGTGAGTTACTTTCATGGGTTCAAGCTGAAACAAGGTGCTTTCGAGACTGAGTTGCTCAACGTCTACAAGGATCATATCCGCAATTTCCTAGAGGCCCTTCAGCACAACGGCTACGATGTGCGGATTCCTCAGGACCAGGAAGTGCCAAAGCTTGCAGGCTTGAGTGAAAAGAAGAACGAGTTGTTCCAGATTTCCGCAGCCTCATGGCAATCATCCAGCACACCGACTGCTTTTGTGAATCCTGCAAAAGCCGCTTTCGTCTGTCTTTCATCCCTGTCGCCAGTGAGTGAGGTGGAAAGCATTATCCATAAACTCTCTCCTTCCGTACCACTGGTCGTGGTAAAAATGTCAGACGCCATTCTTTCACCGTTTCATTTCTCTTTGAAAGATATTTTGTTTAGGCCGGAGGTTAAACCCGCAGATGGATTGCGTCAACCGTGGCTTATTTCGTACTTACGGAGAGAATTGGTGAAAAATGAAAAGGAAATCATAGCTGTATTGAAGCAACGGGAAAACTGTTGGCTGACAAATACCATAGAATTTGAATGACAGGCATGACGAATAACCGCGACCGATTCGAACAATTGCTGATCCGCTGGGTGCTGGTGGTTGTGCCGACAATCCTTATCGGTTATGTCACCCTGCGCTTCCTGAATTTCTCGTACACGGCCCTCTCCACCGGGATTGGCACTCAAGCGATTTATTTTGCTGCGGGATTACTTGTGGCCTATACACTTTACTATTATGGCGCACGTTGGGTGATCACCTTCCTGGGTCTTTGGTTTTTGTATTGGGTCGCAGAAAGAATCATCAGTCGCCTGCCTGGAGAATTTGACGTTTTCTATACCACGGCACGTTTTCAACTCTATTCGACCTTGTTCATCATCGGCTGGATATTTGGCTTCCTGTTGGCGCGCATCCGCTGGTCGTACATCCTCGTCTTTGGTCTATTGACCGTCGCAACGCTTGTGATCACTTCTGATACAATCGACCTCAGCCTTTCCTATCTGCTTGTACACCTTTTTCCAGTTGTGGCTTATGGTTTGTACATGTATTTCCTCTCGCCCTTGCTGGTTGACCGGATTGAGCTAACCCTGAATAAGTCGGGGAGGCTGGCGCTCCGGTTTATTGGCTTCCTCATCGTAATCTTCTTTGCGTTTGTCTTAACAGACCAGTTGCTGCGGGGTTCAATGAAGGCTGTGGAAAAAGAACTTGGCGCCAGGGGTGCGAAAGAAAACAAAGAAGGCTCTAAGAAGGAAGGAAACTATGATGATCGCTACGGCCTCATGGACAAGGATGACGATGGGTTCCGTCTCAAAGACACCATGAAGGTAAACACTAAGATGAGTCAGTCGGACAAGCTGATGTTCTGCAGCAAGCTGGATAACTACTTTCCGGATGGGGAGCCGATGCCCTTGTACTTTGTCTACCATTACCTCACGAAGTATGATCAGTCGAAGGAGAGTTTCGTTCGCGATGTGAATGTGCCATCCTTCGATGAATTTGATGTCGACCCCGCGGAGCTTCCCATGTACTATTCCTACATGGACACATCGATCATTCGGAAATCCATGGGATTCAAGCTTCGAAAAATCGTGGAAGCCCAGGTCTATCTTTCTGCAGACTCGTGGAAACATGCAGTCCTCGGCCCAGCCAATGTGTTTTCCATACAGACAATTCCAGTGGAAAAGGACTTTCAAAAGACCTTTATGTCAGCGTACAAAGTCCGGTCTTTTACTTCAGAATTGAACAATGCCTATTTCGTTTACAATGTTTCTGCCAGTCCATCATTGGAGGGATTCCAGGAGTCTCGACATGATGAACTGCGAACCGTCCCGGATTACCGCAACGTTGATTCTGCTTTCTATGCCTACTATACCAGGCAACCATCGGGAGGCATTTATGATTCAATTACCAAACTGGCCACGGGCCTTCTCCCTAAGCAAAGCAAACCCGTCGATAAGGTGCTGGCGGTCCGCAACTTCTTCCTTAAGCGAAACGAAAACGGTAAACGCATTTTCCGTTATACGCTAAAACCTGGTGCGTTGGATGATCCCAACATCCCCAGTTCTAAAATGCTCTATGACTTTCTTTTCAAGACGCATGCTGGCTACTGTACTTATTATGCAGGGGCTTCGCTTTTCATGCTACGCGCCATGGGAATACCTGCGCGATTTACAACTGGCTTCGCTACCATTAACCGAAGCGATAAGAACAAGGGTTGGTACTGGTTCTATGCAAGCCAGGCACATGCGTGGACACAGGTATACTTCCCCGGTTATGGATGGCTTGATTTTGATATGACCATCGGCAACGAAGACCAGCAATCGGCGCCGAAGCCCGACGGCACACCACCGCTGCCGCCACCGGAGCCATGGCTTGTACTCAATGCGAAAACCGAAACGCTCGACATGGCCACAAAGCAATTGACAGCATCCTTCCAGATGCTCATCTACCTGGACAAGACGTATGCACTAAAATCACCAATAGCTCGTCCGGTCGATGCTTCCTTATGCCGGGTATTGTATGACAAAAAAGACACCACGTTGCAGGCTATTCAACCCGGAGACTCAATCATTATTGTATCCTACAAAGAGGAGAGCCGTAAGATCCCTCCGTTTAGAAAGGGTATTCCTATTGATGTCCAGGTGAGCCAGTTCCCTCTGCCCATCATCGCTGATGAGATTCACATTCAACCCAAAGCCAAGGAGAAGAAAAAAGATGAGACGGGAGGTGGCCTGATAGAAGAAGAAGAGAAAAAGGTTACCTGGCAGGAGATCGCTTGGATCGCCGCGAAAAGTGTAACAGGAATCCTTGTTATGATCATGCTATTGCCTGTACTTTATTTGATCTACCGGATGGTACGCATCATGCTTTCCGGCGAAGGGGCCTCCCGTGCAGATAGTGTTTATCAGGCAGCGCTTTACCGTTTTCACATGGCCGGACTAGAACGCGAAACGGAAACTCCATTGGACTATGCCCGAACAAAAGTCGATCCCGCCACGCAAGCTGGTTTTGAAGAATTCATGAGGCTCTACCTACGCCTAAAATATTCGCGGGAGAGTATCCGGCCAGAAGACCATGAGCAAGTCAATCGATTCGCAAAGGCGGTCGGCCCGGCCATACGGAAGAAAAATGGACTTGCCAGAACCACGATGAATTACTTGAACCTTGCCCTTGCCTCACGTTATTTTCAACTCCCTCAATCGTCAGAACACGAAAACTCAGCCCTATGACAACTTCAACAACAAAGCTTCAATCCCTGGCCGCCAGCATGGAGCGGATCATCCGTGGTAAGCCGCAAGAGATAAAGTATGTGATCACTGCCCTGATTGCGCGTGGACATATTTTGCTGGAAGATAATCCTGGCGCGGGGAAGACAGTGCTAGCCAAGACACTGGCACAATCGATCTCAGAAGCTGCCGCAGATTTCCATACCGGCGGGGGGGTGGCGTTCAAGCGCATTCAGTTTACACCGGATCTTTTGCCCATGGACTTGATCGGATCTTACATTTTCGATGAGTCCAAAAAAGACTTTGTGTTCAAAAAAGGCCCGCTCTTCACACACGTGCTCCTGGCTGATGAAATCAACCGGGCTTCTCCGAAGGTACAGAGCGCACTTCTCGAATGCATGGCAGAGAATCAAATCTCTTCCGGCGACACTACTTTTCAATTGGATCAGTTCTTCTTCACGATCGCAACACAGAACCCGATTGAGATGGAAGGTACCTATCCATTGCCCGCTGCGCAACTGGACAGGTTTTATATGAAGATTACCTTCGGGTATGTGTCTGAAGATGTCGAGTTTGATATCTATTCAAACTACCTGGAGATCGGAGATTCAAAAAACACAGTTAAGCAAGTGCTGGCCTATCAGGATATCATCCACCTGCAGCAGGAAGCCGAACGGGTCTACATCCACCCGGAGTTGATTCGAGGGATTGTGCGGCTTGTGCAGTCAACCCGCCATCATCCGGAGATCGCCTTAGGCTGCTCAACACGGGGTGGGATTACCTTCATTAAGTGCCTCAAGGCCTGGGCGCTGGTAAATCAACGTGACTTTGTCATTGAAGATGATATCAAGGCACTGGCACAGCCTGTTATGCATCACAGGATGATCTTTCGTAACCGCGAGGCATCCCGCACGGCGCTCCAACAACTTGTCGACCTCGAAGTAAACCATCTTGCGAAAATGGGAATTGCTTCAAAGCCTGATCGATGAAATTGCGACTAGCCTTCATTCTTCTATTGCTTTGCGCGCTCACTACGTTCGGGCAGAAGTCTGCCATACGAAAGCAAATAGACAGCGAGCGAGAAGGCGGCTCCTTCCTTGATGACAAGAACTTTCAGAAGGCCAGGAGCTTTATCCGGCGTGATAGTACTTACTATGTTGGATATTTGCTGGAGGGGGCTTACTTGTTTTTTCGTGCCAACGATGAATTGGGATTCCATAAGGCCATCGCACCATTGACCAAAGCACTTAAGCGAATCGAACATGACTATGACCCCATGCTGCGGGTCCGTACCAACAATTTTGCGGTGTACAATACAAACTACCGTTATCACGCTGATTATGGATTGATTACCTATTTTCTAAGCCGGTGTTATCAGAATGTGGAGCAGCAGGACAAAGCCATGGAGGTAGTGCAGCATGTTCGAGATCGTAATTTTCAAGTAGAGACGAGCCTGGATTCTTACAACACGATGGCCTGGATCTATCACCGAAACAGAATGTACACCTCGAAGCGGTTTCCGTTCTTAAAGAATACCGTTCAAGAAAATGTTGCGGCCGCCAACCGGTGCCTGGACTCCGCGCTTCGTAAGATCAAGAAAGATGTTTCGGTCAACAATGGCCTCTATGATCCCAATTTTCTAAATCGACAATATTTAGGAACATTCCATTACAAAGCGATGATCCACGACTACTTATTGGATATCGACTCAGCCAGTCTATACTACGACTTGCTGATTCAAAACGGTGCGTACTCCAGCAACAACTACGCAGAATTCAAACTGGCGATGGGAGAATTTCAGGAGGCAGAATTATTCTTCCTGGAAGCTGAAGAGCGGGAGCAGAGCCCGGAAAAGACAACAAAAGAATACTACTACATGCGTGGCACATTGGCCACCTATCGTGGGCAGCCGAACAGGGCCGATTCGCTGTTAAAGGATGTTCTTGCCAAACAAGGGAGCACGCCAGGCTACGGCTGGCACTGTATCGGCCTGGCGCGAGCACAGCATTACGAAGGGCTAACCGCCGAAAGTCAGGAGCGCACAAACAAAGCAGCACGCTTTCAAGAGCTACACATTGGCACCACCTGGGGGCAGGAGCAGTATAACCTGGCCGTTGCCTCCATGAACTATGTCAATCAGGTTCAGTTCAAAAAGGAATATTGGTTTGAACATCAGGAGTGGTACTTCTGGTTAAATCCTGTGAATTGGTATCGGTGGGTGAAGTATACGCTTGAAATCCGTCATCATAAGATGTTGCTGGCCTCGCTGGTGGCCGAGAACCCGGAACGTGAGCAAGTGATATACACTATATTCTCACCCGAAAACCTGATCACGTTTGATGAAGTGTGGTCGGTCATAGACGGTTTTGGAAATGAATATTTTATTGATGT
>JANPES010000377.1:0-3649 GCA_031423035.1 Cyclobacteriaceae bacterium
CGAATGGATTGACAGTCACATCCCTGCCATTGTCGAAACCTGGACGCTGGGATCAGAAGCCGGAAACGCCATCGCCGATGTATTGACCGGGGCCTATAATCCCTCCGGCAAACTTCCAGTTACGTTCCCACGGCACGTCGGCCAGGTTCCTATCTTTTACAACCACAAGAATACGGGCCGCCCTTACACCGGTAATTATAAAGAGCCCCAACTAGAACGTGTCTACCGATCCAAATATCGCGATGTTCAAAATTCTCCGCTCTACCCTTTCGGGTTCGGATTGAGTTATTCCAATTTTGAATACCAAAGCATTGCCCTGAGCAAGAAGAGCATAACTCCGGGTGATTCCATCCTCGTGACGGTTTCGGTTACAAACAAAAGCCAGTATGCAGGCGACGAAGTAATTCAACTTTATCTCCGCGACCATTTTGCCAGCGTCACCCGCCCAGTAAAAGAATTGAAAGGATTCAGAAAAATTCACTTTGAATCCAACGAGACTAAAACCATCACATTCTCCATTGATGCCAACATGCTGGCATTTTACCGCGGTGACATGACCTGGGGTACAGAGCCCGGACATTTTACTGTCTTCATTGGCACCAATTCACGTGATGTATTGAGTGAAGGATTTGACCTGGTTCCTCTACAGTAGCACCAAAACACTTTAGCCTGTTTTTGAATAACTTGCCCCTTACTTGAAATGGGGACACGGGCAAAATTCAATGATGTGATCGTAGCGGCCGCAACGCCCCCTGGCGTAAGTGCGCTCGCCGTGGTGCGGCTATCGGGAAAACAATCCATCGACCTCGTTCAAGAATTGTTTCAGGGGAAAATTCTTTCAGAGCAGCCCTCCCATACGCTTCATCTGGGCATGTTGAAAGATGGAGCTGAGGCGATTGACGAAGTGGTAGTTTCAATCTTTCGTGAACCGAATTCATTTACAAAAGAAAACTCCGTTGAAATATCCTGTCACGGTTCTACCCTCATTGTACAGCGCATCATCCGGGCCTTGATGAAGCATGGCGCTGCACTGGCGGCACCCGGGGAGTTTACCAAACGTGCTTTCCTCAATGGCAGGTTTGACCTGGCCCAGGCTGAGGCGGTAGCAGATCTCATCAACGCAGAAACTGACAACGCCCGCCAGGCGGCACTGAATCAGATGCGCGGCGGATTTTCAAAAGAGATAAAGCGGCTGCGTGAGGAACTCATTCATTTTGCTTCGCTCATCGAACTTGAACTCGACTTTGGTGAAGAGGATGTTGAATTTGCCAAACGCGATGACTTACGGAAATTGGTCATCAAAATCCAATCCCACCTCGAGCCCCTCATCCGTTCGTTTGACCAGGGTAACGTGATCAAGAACGGCGTGCCTACCGTTATTGCCGGCAAGCCAAACGTAGGCAAGTCGACCCTGCTTAACGCATTGCTGAATGAAGAGAAAGCGATTGTATCCGATATCCCCGGCACGACACGCGATGTCATTGAAGACGAGATGGTTCTGGGCGGAGTAAATTTCCGCTTCATAGATACCGCCGGGCTTCGTGAGACCACAGACACGATCGAGGCGCTTGGTATTGGACGTACGCGAGAGCAGTTGAAAAAGGCTTCACTTATCCTTTACCTGGTGGACTTAACTAACTCCACACTTGAAGAAATCAACGCAGAGCTCAAAGAACTTGATGCGCTGAATATCCCGGTCATACGGATTGCCAACAAGATGGACAAGGGCAATCCCGAGTTAGTGCGGCAACTCATGAAACAGGATTTTCAGTTCATCTCCGCCACGAACAAGACGAATTTGAATACCCTGGAGGAAAAAATCCTGGACAAGTTTCATATTGACAAGATAAAGCAAGGCGATGTAGTAGTGACCAACACAAGGCATTATCAAAGCCTGCAAGATACCCACGATGCGTTGAGCCGGGTGCTCAAAGGCATGGACGAGCGGGTCACTGGCGATTTTCTGGCTATGGATGTGAGGAATGCGTTGCATCATTTGGGACTCATCACAGGTCAGATTTCGACGGACGACCTGCTGGCTAATATCTTCTCGAAGTTCTGTATCGGAAAGTAAGTCTCATTTTTATATCGTTATTGGCTTTGATTCCCTGCCATAAACTCTTTCAACGGAACATAACAACCACCCTATTGCGCCCTGCAATTTCCGCAGGTCCCGACCAACTCCCAGAAAATGTGTCCCTCCGCTATTCGGAAAACCTGATCAATTTTTATCCCAAAGGGAAAAGGCAGAGTCCCGGATCCAAGACCCGTGGTATCAACGTTTCAAAGAACGTTTTCACCGGCACGCGGCACAGCCGTCGCGCCATAGCAACATGCAAGCACGCGCTATAAGGAATAATTTGATGCTGGTGCACCTTCATCGAGGAGTATAAATGATCTTAAAAAAAACCTTCCTGTTTTGTAACAAGAAAAGTGTTTTAGCGTATCTTGAATTGACATTCCGAGGAGTCCCAGTCCCTTGCCGAATCCGGGATTTGAAGTTTACTCCACAGCGTAGGAAGTTCGGAATGTTCTGGTTCGCACGGTTAAGCGTAGGCCTGCGATACTAGGTTTTGACTAGGCTTAGACTAGGATTAGACTAGGCTTACCCTAGGTTTTAGCTAGGCTTACCCTAGGCTTACACTAGGTTTACCCTAGGTTTTAACTAGGTTTATTCCAAAAAATCGCGTATTAAACATATAGAATGCTACCTTTCTATGGGGAAATGCCATAGGGCCTGGCGCAAATAGGGTGCTTTTGCCTTTTCGCACCAGTTCAACGCATCAAATAGGGCAATTATGACTAAACGCAAGCGAATCGAAAAGCGAAAAGACAAGTCGGAAGTTGGGAGCATGTTCGGAGAACGTGTTACAATTACCAAAGTCAATAACCGGTTAGTGGTAAAAAACCGGCCGAAGCGCGACGGCAAAAAGCGCAAGCTTACCGCAAACGAGATTGCCCAGCGAGAACGCTTTCAGGAGGCATCTCGCTATGCTATCGCTGTGCAGCGTGACGAGCAATTGAACGCCTTATACTCCTCCCGTATCCGGGGAAAGTATGAGTCGGCATACACCGTAGCGCTTGCCGATTTCCACAACGCCCCCAAGATCAGTGCCATTGTTGTCAACGAGCGTGAGGTAGCCGGTAAGGATGAGATCGTGATTAAAGCGATCGACGACTTCATGGTCGTACGCGTCAGCGTAGAGATCCGTACTGCGGACAACACCCTGATCGAAAAAGGGGAAGCCTCGCAAACCAACAAAAACCACAGGGGTCGATGGTTCTATATTCCGGCTATCGCGCAGCCAACGCAAAAAGGAATGAAGATCATCGCGGCTGCGTTTGACAGACCCGGGAATAAAACAATAGGGGAAATCGAGTTGTAAGTATTTTGGATGTGTCGCGCTCCCCTTCCCCGCAACCATCAGGTAGCGTTGTTGGTCCGGACTTGCAGTCCGGGCCCATTCGAAGCACACTCTCCTTCGGAGGCGTACCTCTGGTCCTTCGCACACTTTCTCACTCCACCTTTCCTGGGCTCGGATGACCAGACGTCGTTGTTGGTCCGCACTTGCGGTATCGTTGTTGGTCTGCACGTGCCGTCTTGGGAGCGTTGGGGGGGGCCCCCGGGGCCCCACCACAGGGGAGGGTT
>JANPES010000378.1:0-15183 GCA_031423035.1 Cyclobacteriaceae bacterium
CAAAAAGTCTCCAGACCGTTGGTGAAGAATTTCCGGTCGCTGAGCAAGTGTACTTCGAGCCGTTCACGAGCAAGGCTTCGTTCTCTGTTTCTCAGAACGGGAATCTGGTCTATCAGATTGCGATGGGTCCCGCCGGTGTTAACCTTCATTGGTATGACCGGGGGGGCAAGCGGATAGGCGCGATAGGGCAGTCCGCTGTTTATAATGACATGCGCATCTCTCCTGATGGAAGAAGGATCGCGGTTGGGAAGACTCAAGGCGGAAACGATGACCTCTGGCTCTACGAAATAAGCAGGGATGTCTGGACACGGTTTACCTTTGATCCCGCGCTTGATCAACGGCCGGTCTGGTCGCCGGACGGCACTAAGATTGTATTCCGATCCGAAAACACCTTAATTCAGCGGGCAGCCAGCGGAGCAGGAAGCGATGAGTTGTTGCTCGAGTCTAATGTGAACATATCTCTGTTCGATTGGTCACGCGACGGAAAATTCCTGGCATACGGCGCCGCTGGCTATAAAAATGGAAATGATATCTGGATTCTTCCCATGAATCCCGACCCCAAAGAGGCAAGTGGGAAGCGCAAGCCTTTCATTTTTCTTAAAACAGATTTTAGCGAGACACGCGCGACATTCTCTCCTGATGGCCGTTGGATTGCCTATCAATCTGACGAGTCCGGGAGAAATGAAGTATACATTCGTCCGTTTCCGGGACCGGGAGGCAAGTGGCAGGTTTCAACAAACGGTGGATCGCGCCCTCGCTGGCGCAGCGACGGAAAGGAACTTTTTTTTATTGGATTGTTGGACAGCAGAGTAATGGCCGCAGAGATCAAGCTCGGCTCTTCTTCCGTTGAAGTAGGTTCTGTAAACGCTTTGTTCCAAGGTTATCCCCTTCTCTCAGGCGGAAGGGATGGTTACGATGTCACTGGCGATGGCCAGCGTTTCCTGATTTCATCACAATCAGGTGCAGGCCACTCTTCGCCGGTGACGTTGGTGGTGAATTGGGTGGGGGAGATCAAGAAATAATTTGATCCCGATAGCTATCGGGATTAGTCAATTTGTCCCGATAACTATCGGGATGAAAATGGGTTGACTTCGCTGGTCCATTCTCAAATTTTCAAATTGCTATATTTGACAATGCCCTCCCTGCTCCCCGGTTATCAATACGACATCTTCATTTCCTATCGTCATAAGGATAATAAGAGTGACGGTTGGGTGACGGAGTTTGTCCGAACACTGCGGAGTGAACTCGAAGCCACCTTCAAGGAGGACATCTCCATCTATTTTGATGAAAATCCCCACGACGGTCTACTTCAACATCATGAAGTGGATGATTCACTCCGTGAAAAACTGCGGTGCCTGATTTTCATTCCCATTGTATCGCAGACCTATTGCGACCCAAAAGCATTTGCCTGGCAGCACGAATTACTCGCGTTCATCAAGCTGGCTTCCGAAGATAAGCTTGGCCTGAAGACCAAAGTAGGCGGCGGCAATACGGCCAGCCGGGTACTGCCTGTTAGAATCCATGAGGTCGATGCGCAGGACAAGAAACTCTTCGAAGAAGTTACCGGAGGCATCATGCGGCCCATCGACTTTATTTATAAAGAGTCCGGTGTCAACAGACCGCTCCGCGTCAACGAGGAGAATCCAGGCAAGAATCAAAATCAAATTTTCTACCGCAACCAGGTCAACAAGGTGGCCAATGCAATCAAGGATATAATTGGCGGGTTGCAAGGGTCCGGAGAAAACGCCTCACAGGCAATAGTCTCAGAAGAAAAACGGGGCCCGATTCCGGCTGCGCAGGTTCAAAAACAAAAAAGTATCTCGAAAATCAGGTTGCCAAAGTTCACTGCACTTTTTGGTGTGAGCCTGGCTCTCGCAGCAGCGCTCATGGCTTTCATCTCCATGGCAATTCTGCACTTCTCTCAGCCCGTTCCTGACCAGTCGACATACCGATATACAATTCAGCCGCCAGAAAAGGTGAACTTCAATCCTACTGCCGGGGGACACATTGCATTATCACCTGACGGACGCCTGCTGGCATTTGTGACGTTGGACTCCCTAGGGAAAACGCTCTTGTGGGTACGGCCACTCCATGCGCTCTCGGCTCAGCCGCTCGAAGGCACCGAAGACGCTTCGTTTCCTTTCTGGTCTGCGGACAGCCGGTTCATCGGATTCTTTGCAGGCGGAAAGCTCAAAAAGGTCGATGCTGCCGGTGGTCTGCCACAGACCCTTTGCGATGCACCGCTGGGTCGCGGTGGAAGCTGGAGCTCGAATGGCACAATCATTTTTTGCCCCTCCAATACATACACATCACTATTCCGCGTCTCCGACAGGGGCGGGGCTACGGCAAGGATTACGAAACTCGATTCAAGTCTCCGGCAGATTAGTCATCGCTGGCCTCATTTCCTGCCAGACGGGGAGCATTTTATCTATCTCGGATTTAGCAATACAGGCGACAGGGCAACCGATGCCATTTTTTTGGGTTCGCTCGACTCCACCTTCTCTCCGCGGGTCCTTGCCAATTCAGGGGCCAGCGCAGCCTATGCCAACGGCCACCTTCTGTTTGCTCGTGAACAAACGCTGATGGCCCAACCATTTGACGCCAAGAAGCTGCAAACCACGGGTGACATGTTCCCGGTTGTCGAGCGGTTGTACTTTTTTAATCTCACCGGCAATGCCTCATTCACTGTTTCCCAGAACGGTATACTGGCCTATCAGACCGGCGTGGCTGAAACGACACCAAATCTCCATTGGTATGACAGAATGGGTAAGCAGACCATGGCGATCGATCAAGCCAATATTTATACTGACCTTCGTCTCTCTCCGGATGGAAAACGGATCGCCTTTTCCCTGTACGATGGAAAAACCAGAAGCGGTCAAATTTGGATATACGACAAAGGCCGCTCCCTCTTTACGCGATTAACATTTGGTCTGGGAAGTCATCGTTTGCCAGCTTGGTCTCCGGATGGCCGTTCGATAGTCTTTAGCTCAGATCGCAATGGAAAATTTGGGTTGTATCTCCGGGCATCAAGCGGAGCGGGAAGCGAAGAAGTGCTGCTCAAGTCCAATCTTTCCATACATGCGAGCGATTGGTCACGTGACGGGCAGTACCTGGCCTACTATGCGAATGACGCGAAAACTTCCGGCGATCTCTGGATTCTACCCATGAACTCCACCAACGAACGAAAACCATTCCCGTTTTTGCAGACGGAGTTCAACGAGACACGCCCAAACTTCTCTCCGGATGGCCGATGGGTTTCCTACCAATCCAACGAGTCCGGGACCAATGAAATATACGTTCGCCCGTTTCCAGGCCCAGCATCCAAATGGCAGGTTTCGACCAACGGCGGATCGCGTCCCCGCTGGAGGCAGGATGGGAAAGGGCTTTTCTATCTCGGAAATGACAACAAAATCTACGCTGCCGAGATCAAACTCAACTCCACCACCGCTGAGGTGGGTTCTGTCGTTCCACTATTCCAGACGAATGCCTTCGTTGGCGGCTTCAGGGATGGCTATGACGTATCAGCAGACGGACAGCGTTTCCTCGTGAGTGAATTAGAACAACAAACCGCACCGGTGACTGTGGTGCTGAAATGGCCGGGGGAGATTAAGAAGTAGTCCCGATGGCTATCGGGATTGGCTTTTGGCCTAGGCTATTGGTGGCTTATCCAACCGGATGCATCTGAAGCAACCTTCCCAGACGCTATTTCTTATTCAGCTCCCTGGCCTTCACACGCACAATCTTCCCGTTCCTGGAGATGACCAGCTCGCCGTCCTCCTTTTTTGTACGCTCAATAAGACGCTCGATAGCGAGCTTGACACCTGCCGTTATCTTGTCAATCAATTGATCAGACTCTGCCGCTGTCATTTTGCTGTTGAATTTTGGTCCAAAGATCACCATTATAGATGAATCCTACCACCGATGAGCTCCCCTTAGCCACCAAAGCGGGTTCCTTGTTTGAATTGTCATAAACGACCCAACTGTCGGAAATTCCCTGATAAATGGAAAAGAAATTCTTTAATCCACGCTTGTATCTTCTGTCAATCACTGCCGGGGCAATATGGTGCCCACCCTTTTCAACCCGCGCTTGTACCCTGGCTCTGGCCAGGTCATGAGACTCGAGCCAGAAGTAGATCAATACTACGGTATACCCCAGTCTCTTTGCTTGTCGGATGATATGAACATGTCCTTTTGAGGCGAGCGTGGTTTCAAACCCGAAATCATTTTTCCCCCTCAGCAATTCACGAATTCTTCCCAGCATGATTCTGCCAGCCTGAAAAGAAACCGTTTCGGGTTGGAAGGGAGACAGTCCTCGCGCGATTTCATCGGCATTTACGAATTCCTTACAATTCAGCATTTCAGGAAGCACGGTGTAGGATGTCGTAGTCTTTCCCGCACCGTTGCAACCAGCGATGATATAGAGGTTTGGCATTGATGCAAATTAGGCAAATCGCCGCTATAACAGCTTGGACATATTCTGAATTGAATTCCGGATCTGTCCACAGAATAATCTATGGCCGGAAGAGATTAGGAAGAAGTAATTGGCTGCTCTGCTTGCCCCGGCTTCATGTCGGGGTTGTCCGCATGCCCCTGCTTTATACCTATTTGTTTTTGACTTTGATCCTCCCTATTTTTACCATGAAAATCAGGAGTTACAATTCCATTTTTCATGGTTCAAAGAAATGAGGTTTTTCATCAACTACGCAGCCTTCTGGGCTTCTTCCCAGCCGTGGGGCTTATCGGCCCCAGGCAAGTAGGAAAAACAACGCTGGTAAAGCAATGGGCCAAACAGGCTGGGCACCCGACTGTTTACCTGGATCTTGAATCTTCCAAAGACCGGTCCAAATTAACTGATCCTCATCTTTTCCTGTCTGGCTACCACAATCATCTGGTTATCCTCGATGAGATCCAGCACATGCCGCAACTCATGAATGAACTTCGGGGTATGATTGACGATGACAGGAGACCAGGCCGGTTTCTTATTCTTGGATCCGCCTCACCGGAGTTGATGCAAAAGAGTTCTGAATCACTGGCCGGCAGGATAGGATATCTTGAACTTACCCCCTTCCAGATGTCAGAAGTTGGGCCATCCGAACATACCAAACTTTGGGTACGGGGAGGCTTTCCGGATTCCTTCCTGGCAGCAACCAATGAACTAAGTTTCGCGTGGCGAAGAAACTTCGTAAAAACCTATGTGGAGCGTGACATTCCAAGGCTGGGCTTACAGGTAGATGCCATCACCCTTGAACGATTTTGGCGAATGCTCGCCGGCTTTCAAGGAAACATCTGGAACGCAGAAAATTTCTCGCGATCCCTCGGCGTCACGGCGAAAACAGTGAACCGGTATGCGAACTTCATGGAGAATGCCTTCCTGATTCACCGCCTGTTTCCCTATTCCGTCAATCTGAAGAAGCGATTAGTAAAAGCTCCAAAAATATACCTTCGCGATTCGGGCGTTCTACATTTTCTTCATGACATACCTTCCTTTCAGGAATTGAAGAACGATGTGCTCATCGGGGCTTCCTGGGAAGGACATGTCATTGAACAGATCAGGCGCAAGGGGGGCGAACGCTTTCAGTATTATTACTACCGAACGCACCAGGGCACCGAATGCGATCTGGTATTGGTGCGGGCAGCCAAAGTAGTGGCTGCCATTGAAATCAAATATTCCTCGGCACCTGTGCTCAAAAAGGGATTCCATGTTGCGATCGAAGACCTGAAATCCAGGAATAACTATGTCATTGTTCCGGAGGGCGAATCGTACAAGGTCTCGGCACACATCAAGGTGGCATCCCTGCTTGACTTCCTGGCCAATGACTTGCCAAACCTGTAAGTCAATGAGTATATTTGACTGACTCCAGCCATGGCCTCAATCATTCAAGGTTTTGCGAGCAAACAAGAAGTAATATGCCTTCATTGATTTCAGGATACGAGTACGACATATTCATTTCCTATCGTCATAAGGATAATAAGAGCGATGGCTGGGTGACGGAGTTTGTTCGAACGCTCCGGAGTGAGCTCGAGGCAACGTTCAAAGAGGACATTTCCATTTACTTTGACGAGAATCCCCACGACGGCCTGCTTCAACATCATGAAGTAGATGATTCGCTCCGGGAAAAGTTACGGTGCCTGGTACTCATCCCCATCGTTTCACAAACCTATTGCGATCCAAAATCCTTTGCCTGGCAGCATGAGCTGCTCGCGTTCATCAAGCTGGCCTCCGAAGACAAGCTCGGACTAAAGACCAAAGTAGGTGGCGGCAATACGGCGAGCCGCGTACTGCCTGTTCGAATTCATGAGGTCGATGCGCAGGACAAGAAACTCTTCGAGGAAGTTACAGGGGGCATCATGCGGCCCATTGACTTCATTTATAAAGAGTCGGGGGTTAATAGGCCATTGCGGCCGGGTGATGATCGCAGCCAAAATCAGGTGCGCACCGACTACCGCAACCAGGTTAATAAAGTAGCCAACGCGATCAAGGATATCATTGCCGGGTTGCAAGGCAAAGAGTTTACATCCGGTCCGGAGGTGAGTTCTGAAAATGAGGTTCACGCCACTGTTCATAGCGAAAAGAGACAGCGGAAGGACTGGAAGTTCAAGGTCCCGTCATTAAGTGAGCCGGCTGGCTTACGCATTGGTTTGATTGTCTCCCTGCTGGCTTTCCTCGCGCTGGCGATTTTTCACTTTTCCCAACCACCTCCTGACCTCCAGACCTATCGGGCAACAATTCCGGCTCCTCCAAAAACAAGTTACGCCTCATCGCTTGGCGGACACATGGCCCTATCGCCTGACGGCCGACACATGGCATTCGTAGCAATCGATTCACTGGGTAAATCGCAATTGTGGGTGAGGCCGCTGAATGCCCTCATTGGCCAGCCGCTTAACGGCACCGAAGGTGCTGCCTTTCCCTTCTGGTCCCCCGACAGCCGATTTATCGGGTTCTTTGCAGACGGGAAGGTCAAGAAGATCGAAGCTGCGGGCGGCCCTCCGCAGACCCTCTGCAATGCGCCTGCGGGTCGCGGCGGAACATGGAACAATAAGGGGACGATCGTTTTTTGTCCATCGAATGGCTTTTCTTCACTTTCCCGCGTCTCTGCTGCCGGTGGATTGCCTGTGACCATTACCCAGCTCGATTCAAGCCTCCATCAGGCAAGCCATCGCTGGCCATACTTTTTGCCGGACGGCGAGCATTTTTTGTACGCCACTCGGACAACGGCAGGCTTTGTTGGCAGAGTGGACGCCATCTTTTTAGCTTCGCTCGATACATCATTTATCCCACGCGTTCTCGTCAATTCCGGCTCAAGCGTTGCCTATGCAAACGGCCATCTGCTGTTTGGGCGTGAACAGACGCTGATGGCCCAGCCGTTCGACGCAAAGAGTCTGCAAACGTCGGGCGACGCCTTCCCGATTGCTGAGCGCGCGTACATCCATTCGGGCACGGGCAAGACTTCTTTCTCAGTTTCCCAGAACGGGGTTCTTGCCTTTCAGACCGAAACAAGTTCGGTGGGAATAAAGCTTCTCTGGTATGACAGAATGGGTAAGCAGACAAGTGCGATCGATCAGTCCGCGGTTTATAATCACCTTCGGCTCTCCCCGGATGGGAAGAGGATCGCCACTACCCAGTTCGATGTAAAAGGAAGAAACGATGACGTCTGGCTCTACGAAATAAGCCGCGCTGTATGGACACGGTTTACGTTTGACCCCGCATCCGAACGATGGCCGATCTGGTCCCCGGATGGCAGCACGATTGTTTTTGCTTCAGATCGCAAGAAGCTTCTCGATTTGTTTCAACGGGCATCCAGCGGAGCGGGAAGCGAAGAGCCGCTGCTTGATTCCAGTTTTCCGAAATATCCGAATGATTGGTCGCGCGATGGACGATTCATTGCTTACACACACGACGAACCAAAAACCAGGGGAGATATTTGGATTCTGCCTATGGACCCCGACCCCAAAGGGGCAGGCGGGGAGCGGAAGCCTTTTCTCTTCTTGCAAACAGAGTTTAACGAGAATCGCGCAACATTTTCTACGGATGGACGGTGGATTGCCTACCAATCGGACGAGTCCGGGAGGAATGAAGTATACATTAGACCGTTTCCGGGACCGGGAGGCAAGTGGCAAGTTTCTACAAACGGCGGATCGCATCCCCGCTGGCGCCGCGACGGGAAGGAACTCTTCTATCTCCTCGATAACCTGATTATGGCGGCAGACATTGAACTTGATGCAACAACAGTTAAGGTAAGAGGCGTCACACCTTTGATCAATTTCATTCCCTATGTCGGCGTCAACGGTGACATCTACGATGTGACGGGTGACGGGAAGAGGTTCCTTCTCGCCTCGCAGAGGGGTGCTGAAATTTCATCGCCGGTTACGCTGGTGGTGAATTGGGTGGGGGAAATAAAAAAGTAATCGGTAAACAGTGATCGGTGATATCGGTGATCAGTAACCGAGATGAGAGGCCTGCCCCGATGAAGCGAAGCGAAATCGGGGTGAATTGGGTGGGGGAGATCAGGAAATAGCGCTTAACAACCGCTAAGCCTCCAAAGAAACAGTTTGGACATATTCGGAATTGAATTCCGGATCTGTCCACAGAATAATCTATATTTGCTTGATGATAAAACGAACAGCTGAGGCCAGGCTGGCGATCCTTGCCAAAACATTCCGCAGTGTGGCGGTAACAGGACCCAGGCAGAGTGGGAAAACTACGCTTTGCAGAAAAGTATTTCCTCAAAAGCCCTATGTCTCCCTGGAAAATCCTGATACGCTGGAATTTGCCACATCCGACCCGAGAGGATTTCTTTCACGCTACAAACAGGGCGCAATTCTGGATGAAGTTCAGCGGGCACCTCACTTGTTTTCTTATCTGCAGCAAGTGCTGGATGAAACAAAGCGCAAAGGGCTGTTCATAATTGCGGGATCAAACAACTTTCTTCTGCAGGAAAGTGTTACGCAATCCTTATCTGGCAGAGTCGCTTATCTTCAATTGCTTCCTTTGTCCCTGGCAGAATTGAAGAACAGCAAGAAGATGAAGCCCGATTATGGGTGGCACATGGTGACCGGCGGATATCCTGAAGTCATAGCCAATAAAATGAACCCATCAGATTGGTATGCAGCCTATGTGAGCACGTACGTTGAACGGGACGTAAGGCAACTAAAAAATATCAGCAACCTTTCGCTGTTCACCAGGCTGCTCCGCCTGTGCGCCGGCCGCACAGGCCAGCTGCTGAATCTCTCTTCACTTGCCAACGATTGTGGCATCGATCAGAAAACAGCGGCAGCTTGGCTGAGCGTTTTGCAGAGCAGCTACATCGTATATCTTCTAAGGCCCTACCATCGAAATTTTAGCAAGCGGATTATCAAAACCCCCAAACTCTACTTTTTTGATACGGGTGTAGCCTGTTCATTGCTGGGCATTAGCCATTCCAGCCAAATTGCCACACATCCGGGCAAAGGTTTCCTATTTGAAAATATGGTTATCAGCGAATTTCTTAAGCAAAGATTCAATGCCGGATTGTCCGACAATCTATATTTCTGGCGCGACAAAACCGGCCATGAAGTCGATATCTTATCAGACAATGCCGGCAAACTTTCCGCCATAGAAATAAAAGCAGGTGAAACCGTATCGTCAGACTATTTCAAGGGGATTGAGTATTTTGCTTCATTAAACCAAGTGACTGTTAATAAGGTAGTGATTTACGGTGGAAAACAGGAACAGAAAAGAAGTAATGGCATGGATATAAGACCTTGGAATAGATTGCCTGATTTATCCTTGGCCAAGTGAACTTTACTATTTGACTTTAAATTATGTCCTCTCTCCTCCCTGAATTCGAATATGATATTTTTATCTCCTATCGCCACAAAGACAATAAGAGCGACGGCTGGGTGACGGAGTTTGTCCGGACGTTGCGGAGTGAGCTTGAGGCAACCTTCAAAGAAGACATCTCCATTTACTTTGATGAAAACCCCCACGACGGCCTGCTCCAGCATCATGAAGTTGATGATTCACTCCGGGAAAAGCTGCGGTGCCTCGTCTTCATACCCATAGTATCACAAACCTATTGCGATCCAAAAGCCTTCGCATGGCAGCACGAGCTGCTCGCGTTCATCAAACTGGCCTCCGAAGACAAGCTTGGACTGAAGACCAAAGTGGGCGGCGGCAATACGGCAAGCCGGGTACTGCCGGTCAGGATCCATGATGTGGATGCGCGCGACAAGAAGTTGTTTGAAGACGCAACCGGTGGTGTCATGCGGCCCATTGACTTCATCTATAAAGAGTCCGGCGTAAACAGGCCGCTACGCGCCAACGAGGAGAACCCTGGCAAGAATCAAAATCAAATTTTCTACCGCAACCAGGTTAACAAGATGGCCAACGCCATCAAGGATATTATTTCCGGGTTGCAGGGTAAGGAGTTTGCATATGGCCCAGAGGTGAGTCCGGAAAAGGAGGTTAACGCGACTGTTCATCGCGAAAAGAGACAGCGGAAGGACTGGAAGTTCCACGTCCCCTCATTAAGTGAGGCGTCTGGCTTGCGCATTGGGTTGATTATTTCACTTCTGGCTTTCCTCGCGCTAGCGATTTTTCACTTTTCCCAACCGACCCCTGACCTCCAGACCTATCGGGCAACAATTCCGCCGCCTCCAAAAACAAGTTACTCCACGACATTTGGCGGACACCTGGCCCTATCGCCTGATGGCCGACACATGGCTTTCGTAGCGAGTGATTCTGCAGGGAAGGATCTTTTATGGGTACGGCCGCTCAACGCGATTGCAGGTCAGGCACTCAACGGCACTGAAGGCGCCTCATTCCCCTTCTGGTCTCCGGATAACCGGTTCATCGGATTCTTTGCTGACGGGAAGCTTAAGAAGATTGAAGCCTCGGGCGGACCGCCCCAGGTCATTTGCGATGCATCACAGGGTCGCGGCGGAACCTGGAACGATAACGGAATAATTCTCTTCTGTCCAAACGGCTTTCCTTCTCCGCTTTTTACCGTCGCTGCGGCGGGCGGACTGCCGGTGGCCTTAACAAGGCTGGATACAAGCCGCAGTCAGCTTAGCCATCGCTGGCCATGCTTCCTGCCGGACGGCAGACATTTCCTGTACTCCGGACTGATAAACCCTGGCACCAAAGGCGAAGAAGATGCTATTTTCCTGGCTTCGCTGGATACAAGCTTCACGCCTCGGCTTGTCGTCAATTCAAGTTCAAGCGCCGGTTACGCCAATGGCCATGTTCTTTTTGCCCATGAGCAGACGTTAATGGCCCTGCCGTTCGATCCAAAGAGGTTGCAAACCACGGGTGAGGCATTTCCGGTCGCTGAGCAAATTCACTTCGAGTTGTTCACGAACAGAACTTCCTTCTCTGTTTCTCAGAACGGGAATCTTGTTTATCAGACTGGAACGGACAAGGAGGAATTAAGGCTTCTTTGGTATGACCGCTCAGGCAAGCGAATAGGAACGATAAGGCAGTCCTCGGTTTATGTTAATCATCGGATCTCACCCGATGGGAAAAGGATCGCGATTTCTCAAGCTGATGCCAGAGACACGGACGTATGGCTCTACGAAATAGCCAGGGAAGTCTGGACACGGTTTACCTTCGACCCCTCAATCGATCGATGGCCGATCTGGTCCCCGGACGGAGCGACGATTGTATTTGCTTCCCAAAGAAAGTCTAACAATTTATATGAGCGGACAGCCAGCGGGGCAGGAAGAGAAGAGGTGTTGCTCGAAACAAATCAGAACAAATTTCCGAGCGATTGGTCGCGCGACGGAAAATTCCTGGCATACCACTCCAGCGACCCGAAAAGTGTATCGGATATCTGGATTCTACCCATGAATCAGAAAGCGGAGCGCAAGCCTTTCATTTTTTTGCAAACAGAATTTAACGAGCAACGTGCCGTATTCTCTCCTGACGGCCGCTGGATTGCTTATCAATCAAACGAGTCCGGGAGACCAGAAGTTTACATCCGCCCGTTTCCGGGACCGGGAGGCAAGTGGCAGGTTTCAACAAAGGGTGGAACGCATCCCCGCTGGCGTAGTGACGGGAAAGAACTTTTCTACTTGGGGTTGGATAGGAAGATCATGGCGGCAGAGATAAGGCTCGGTTCATCGAGCGTTGATGTAGGTTCTGCAATCGCATTGTTCCAGACCTCTGCTTTCACCGGTGGCGGAAGGGATGCCTATAATGTGACCGGGGATGGACAGCGTTTCCTGGTTTCATCACAAGCAAGTGAAGGAGTCTCATCGCCGGTGACTTTGGTGGTGAATTGGGTGGGGGAGATCAAGAAATAGCTATTAGCTCTTGGCTATTGGTGTCGTATCCAAGCGGATGCAGTGGGTAATTTGGAGACACCCTTTCTGCCAATAGCCAAAGGCCAATAGCCAACAGCATTTCATTATCTTTGACAATGCCCTCACTCCTCCCAGGATACCAATACGACATTTTCCTCTCCTATCGCCACAACGATAACCGTTCGGGCTGGGTAACGGAGTTTGTTGCGGCCTTGCAGGAGGAGCTCGCGTCTACCCTCAAGGATCCGGTTTCGGTTTACTTCGATACAAACCCGCACGATGGCCTGCTGGAATCGCACAGCGTGGACAAGAGTCTTGAAAGAAAACTCAAGTGCCTCATTCTTATCCCCGTCATTTCCCAAACCTACTGCGACCCAAAAAGCTTTGCGTGGCAGCATGAGTTTTGTGCGTTTAATAGAATGGTCCGTGAAGATGCTTTTGGAAATGATGTTCGCCTTCCCAATGGAAATGTGACGAGCCGGATACTACCCATAAAAATTCATGATGTTGATGCCGGGGACAAAGCACTCATTGAGGGCGAAATAGGCGGGGTCCTGAGAGCGATCGATTTTACGTATAAAGAAGCCGGAGTCAACAGGCCGCTCCGCGCCAGCGAGGAAAACCCAGGCAAAAATCAAAATCAGATTCTTTACCGCAACCAGGTCAACAAGGTGGCCAATGCGATCAAAGATATTATCGGTGGGTTGCAAGGGTCCGGAGAAAGCGTCTCAGCCGCAAATGGTTCAGTAGTAGAACGTGGCTCCACACCAACGACACGGGTTCTTAAACCAAAAAGAAAGTGGAGATTCAAGTTTCCTGAAGTTAACTCACCATTCAGTTTTGCTTTCGGTGTGATAGCATTTTTGGCTTTCATCGCCATAGCAATTCTATATTTCTCTCAGCCTACTTCCAACAACGCAACCTACCGGGCGACAATACTTCCGCCGGAAAAAACAAGTTTTACCACAACCGAAGGCGGAATTGCGCTCTCGCCCGATGGTCGCTCTCTGGCGTTTGTTGCCACAGACTCGAGCGGAAATAAGCTTTTGTGGGTGAGGGCACTGCAAGCGCTCAAGTGCCAGGCCATTGCCGGTACGGAAGGTGCCTCCTACCCCTTTTGGTCTCCTGACAGCCAATTCATCGGATTTTTTGCGGGAGGTAAATTGAAGAAGATCACGGCTTCCGGAGGCCCGCCGCAAACCATTTGTGATGCGAGTCGGGGTCGCGGTGGGAGTTGGAGCACAAATGGAACCATCATTTTTTGCCCATCGGGGGGTCAAGCTTCACTCATGCGGGTCCCAGCTTCCGGAGGATTACCCATAGCCCTGACGAAGCTGGATACTGCGCGATCGGAGACGAGCCATCGCTGGCCTTACTTCCTACCGGATGGGGAACATTTCCTGTACCTGGCCCGGACGGTCGTTGGTACTGTCGTTGAAGAAGACGCCGTCATGTTGGGCTCGTTGGATACCACATTCCTTCCGCGGGCTGTCGCCAACTCCGGATTGAGCGCTTCCTTTGCGAACGGGCACCTGATGTTCATTCATGAGCAAACGCTGATGGCCCAACCGTTCGACCTGGATCTCCTGGAAACCGCAGGGGAGGCAGTGCCTGTTGCTGAAGAAGTTCACATCGAAGCACTGAACGGCAAAGCTTCCTTCTCAGCTTCACAGAATGGCGTCCTTGTCTATATGGTTGGAAAAAGCGACCAGCAGCAAACCCTTCGTTGGTATGACAGAACCGGTAAACAGCTAAGTACCATAGATCACAATGGTTCATTATTTGATCTGAACCTCTCACCGGATGGAGAGAATATAGCGGCTTCCATAAGTTCCGCAAGAGATGGCAACATGGATACTTGGCTTTATCAGGTGGATCGTGCGGTGTGGAAACGATTTACGTTTGGCTCCGGAATCGACCGTTACCCAGTCTGGTCCCCTGACGGAGGCAAGATTGTTTACAGCGGGCGCATGAACCGCGGTGGTTTGCTTCTCCGATCGTCCACCGGCGAGGGGAGCGAAGAATTGTTGCTTCAGTCCAATCTTGATCACCGTCCGTCTGATTGGTCACCCGATGGGAAGTTTATTGCTTACCAGGTAGCCTTTTCAACGGCGGGAGCCGAATGGGACATCTGGATTCTTCCCCTGGAAGGAGACAGGAAACCCTATCTGTTCTTACAGACAGCCTTCAGGGACCTTCGCCCCCAGTTTTCACCCGACGGGCGATATATTGCCTACGAGTCCGATGAATCCGGGCAAGCTGAAATCTATATCCGGCCGTTTCCCGGGCCAGGTGGAAAGTGGCAGGTTTCAACGAATGGTGGTACACGCCCGCGCTGGCGCGACGACGGCAAAGAACTTTTCTACTTATGGCAAGACCGAATGATGGCCGCGGAGATCAGACTCGGCTCCTCCAGTGTCGATGTGGGTGCGGTAAAGACATTGTTTCAACATAACGGCGATCTTTCACTCAACAATGAACCTTATGATGTGACGGGAGACGGTCAGCGGTTCATCATCATATCGAGCAAATCCAGTAGCCCAACGCCGGCGACACTCGTGGTGAATTGGGTGGGGGAGATCGAGAAGAAGTGATCGGCTTGCTCCGATGCAGTGTTTCGCGGAGTCGGGGTGAACTGGCCGGGGGAGATAAAAAAGTAATCGGTAAACAGTGATCGGTAAGCGGTGATTGCGATAGCCGGCTTGCCCCAAGGTTGCCCCCGATAGGTATCGGGATCAGTACCAGGTCAAAAATATACATACTGTAGACTACTGAAATAAGTTGACCGCTTTTTGGGCTTCAACCCCACAAAGAAATGGCTAATAAATCAGATTTTCAACCCAAGGATCAACGGAAAAGGACGCTTCGGTATTTCAGTGAGAGCTTCAAGAAGGACAAGGT
>JANPES010000379.1:0-4178 GCA_031423035.1 Cyclobacteriaceae bacterium
GGAACTGCTGTTTCGGAAGTTTGCATCCGACTTTGCCGAGCGCTATAAGGTGAAGCCCATTTCCCTTGCGGATGATGCAAAAGAGGCAATACTAAAATACCGATTCCCCGGAAATATCCGTCAACTCAAGAACCTCGTGGATCAGATCTCGGTCCTCTCTTCTGAACACAAAGAAATTTCCGGGGAAGTTCTTCGTACCTATCTACCGCAAGAAAAGAGTCTCCCGGCTTTGTATGCCGGCGGTGCCTCACAAGATATCTCAGAGCGCGAAATCCTGTACAAGGTATTATTCGACATGCGAAAGGATGTAAACGAACTCAAGCGAATTGTGCTGGAGAACATTAACAATCCTTCCATGGCCGCCCAGATTATCAAGGAGAATCCTGATCTTTTTTCTGAGATTCATTCAGCAAAGAAAGCAGATCAGGAGCCAGTCGTTCTCAATCTTAGCCCCAACAGCTCGCCAGCTACTTCTGAAGCCCAGGAGGAGGTGCAGGATATCACACACGAGTCGGCAGATGATTCACTTTCAATTGAAAAAAAGGGAAAGGAATTGATTATGCGCGCCCTTCAAAAGAACAACAACAGAAGGAAATACGCGGCACGGGATTTGGGCATTTCCGAGAGAACACTCTATCGGAAGATAAAAGAATACGAACTTGAAGATTAGAACCTGCCTCCTGCTTTTCTTGGTACTCGCCGTGAATTACCGTTGCAGCGTATACTCCTTCTCGGGGGCCGCCACGACAGCCAAAACGATTGACATCGATCCTTTTTTCAATAACACTGACCTCGCACCCGCCAATATCGGTGCCACGTTCACAAACAAACTGAAAGACTATTACCAACAAAACTCCAGTCTTCGTGTAACAGAAAGCGGAGGGGAACTCCACGTGGACGGTATTGTCTCGGACTACCGGATCAATGCCATGGCACCGGTTTCTACGGGTAACCCCAATGATCCAAACACAGCAGCCCTATCTCGACTCACGATCGCCGTCCGTGTCACGTTTGAGGATTCCCTCGAACCGAGTAACAACTTCAAAGACCGCGTTTTCAGTTTCTATAGAGATTTTGACAATAATCTCAACTTTCCAAGCATCCAGGAAGACCTGGAAAAGAAGATTTTCGATCAGATCCTGATTGATATCTTTAATGCAACGGTCGCAAACTGGTAATTTCCAGGCGTTTCCCAGGGCTGATATTTTCACTAGATTTACCTTTCAATCGTATGACGCCTTCATCTTTTCGATTGCTGGTAAAGAATTTTACCGCCCTCACTCCGGCGGAGTATGCAACCTTGCAATCCCTCGTAGCAACTTATCCGTATTGCCAAGTCATCCATGTTCTGTCAGCAAGGGCTTCCAAGGATCTGAATGCTCCAGATCAGCAAGAAAGATTGCATCGCGCTGCCGTCTATGCGACAGACCGGTCCGTAGTGAAATGGGCCATCGGTGCTCCAACTGCCGAACGAGCCTTGATAGAAATGACTCCTGTTGAGATTGCACCAACGCCGCAAGACAGACCTATCAAAAAATCTGACCATCCCGGCCCAACAACAGTTATCAACATTGCCGGAATGCCCTCGACAAACCCTTTGGAGGGAGACGCCCTTCGCAGCGACTTATCAAAAGAACTAAATCGCCTTCAGCAGTTGAAGCATGATTTTGAAACCACCTATGTTGCGCTGCAACACGAACTACACCCTGAGGTAAGCGAGGGCACTGTATCAACTGGCGAAAAAGAGGCCCCACTCATTGAAGAGATCAAGTCTACCCGCAAGAAGCTGAAGATACCAAGCCCGAAAGTAGCCGAGCAAGGTGAGATCATTGACCATTTCATCAAAGTTGCACCTACCCTTCCTAAAGTGAGGCCAGCTGAGCCAACTGAAGATCTGGCAAAAGATTCGGCAAGTTATAGCGATAACATCGTGTCGGAAACCCTTGTCACCATCCTGGTAAAACAGGGCAAAAAGGTCAAGGCGATTGAAATGCTGAAGAAGCTGATTTGGAAGTTTCCCCAGAAAAAGGCTTACTTTGCCGCTCAAATCGAAGCACTGAAAAATTAACACATGTACACTTTATACGTAGGCCTGACCATTTTCGCCTCTGTCCTCCTTGTTCTTGTTGTCTTGGCACAAAACTCCAAGGGTGGTGGATTGTCTGGTCAATTTGGGGGAAGCAGCGCAAGCAATCTGATCGGCGTAAAGAAGACCGGCGATTTACTGGAGAAAATGACCTGGGGATTAGCCATAAGCGTTATGGCACTTGTTCTTGCCACCAACTTTACGACGCCCAATTCGGGCGCTGGAACCGATGACCTTCTGGAGCGGGCAAAGGATCAGCAGGAAGCTCCTGCCCCTGTGCTCAAGAAGGCTGACTCTGACTCCACCTCCAATTAGGCTATCCTTGTTTCGAAAGGTGCTTGATCAGCAATCGTTTCGCTATCGGAACGAGCGTCTGCTCATAGGGGAATTTCATTTTGGACAAGACAAGGAAAGCAGCTGGGTTAGGTAGTTCCGTGTACTTCCTGATCAACTCGAGTTTCATATTTTCATACGAATTCGCAAGGTCATAGTTCGTAGTTCCAATGAATTTCGTTTGGAGCTCGTGCAGACCCTCCGAGTTACTATGAACAACGCTTACCAGATATCGGTATATGCTGGTTTCTGCTTCCGGTGGCTGCGTCATAAAAACGTAACCTTCACGCGCATATAAAGGCACAACACCGATCGAAGAAAGCGCGCACTTAGACTCTACAAATTCATAGATCGCAGCCCCTTCATCCAGGTGCTCTTTCATGTGGGGAATAGCAAATTCCATAATGGCCTCGATTTCCCGCATAATCGCATCATCGGCAATCATCTGGCGATAACTAAGCTCGAGTAATTCTATTTTTTCGAGTGAGAGCTCTTTGGGAAAATTATCAACCAGGCTCGACTTACTCGATTGCAGAGAAAGCATGTTTCGGTAGTGGGATACGATATCGGACAAATGAGGATATAGCTCAACCTTACTGAAGGATTCCCGGACGGACTTCAGGTAGGCGAGCAGCACATACTTCTTGTATTCAAAGTCAATAAGGCCCTCGGTAAGCCAATTGTCATTCAATCGCGTTTCCATGCCGGGTTGGTCAGTGTTTAATTATACGCAAAAGTATCCGGGCTGGCTAAATCCTGCCATTTTTTCAATTCCAACCTGACAAAGCAGGCATACTTATCAAAGGATATCCCCTGATTCACGCCAAACTGCCAATTATGCCTATTTGGCACGGAAATGGACACTGGCGAGCAGCATTAATGCTGTCAAACTCTAACAAACTTTAAACCCATATGGCGAAAATCAACTTCAAACCCAACGAAGACCGTGTGCTGGTAGAACCTGCCGCAGCGGAAGAAAAAACAGCTTCTGGAATTATCATCCCTGACACGGCCAAAGAAAAGCCGCAGAAAGGAAAAGTAATCGCAGTAGGCGACGGCCTGAAAGACAAGCCTGTCACCGTAAAAGTTGGCGAGCGTATCCTCTACGGAAAGTACGCAGGCACTGAAATCACCATCGATGGAAAAGACTATCTCATCATGAGGAACTCCGATATCTTCGGAACCATCTAACTCCAATTTATAAACAACAAACTACTATGGCTAAAGAAATTACATTCGATACACCGGCACGCGACAGAATAAAAAGAGGCGTTGATAAATTGGCCGATGCAGTAAAAGTTACGCTGGGACCCAAGGGCCGCAACGTAATTCTGGATAAGAAATTTGGCGCACCTACAGTGACCAAGGACGGTGTTACCGTTGCCAAAGACATTGAGTTAAAAGACCCGATAGAGAACATGGGCGCACAATTGGTTAAGGAGGTTGCCTCCAAGACCGCTGATGCAGCCGGTGACGGTACAACTACCGCTACGGTCTTGACTCAGTCGATCTATGCACACGGCATCAAGAACGTTGCTGCTGGCGCAAACCCAATGGACTTGAAGCGCGGAATTGACAAAGCGGTTGATATCGTCGTGGAAAGCCTTCGCAAGCAGTCCAAGGACATCAAAGGATCGAAAGAGATCACACAGGTAGCAACTATTTCTTCCAACAACGACAACGAAATTGGTAAGATGATCGCTACAGCCATGGACAAGGTTGGCAAAGACGGCGTAATCACCGTTGAAGAAGCCAAAGG
>JANPES010000380.1:0-6254 GCA_031423035.1 Cyclobacteriaceae bacterium
ACTCCTTCTTCTGGTTCAGTTCCTTGGCGCGGCGCTCATGATTATATTTTCTGTCCAGCAGCACAAATCCCGAAAAAAGTACCATCATAGCACAAAGTGTGTAACCGGAATAAGCCAAGCCATGGAACTGAACCAGAAGAAGGAGTTGATCCAAAAGGACAATGAGCTCGAAATACTTACGCAAAAAGCACAGGAGGAAATTACTCGACTTGAACATGAAAAATTGGAAGCGGAGTTACGCCACATGAACAAGGAGTTGGGCACATCAACCGTGCTCATCTTGAACAAGAATGAATTCATTTCATCCGTAAAGGATAACCTGAAGAGCATCTCCAATAAAAGCGGAGACGACAGTGTTTCTAAAGAGCTTTCGCGTATTGTTCATGATATCGAGGGAAATTTGTCTTCCGATTCGGACTGGGAACATTTTCAGGTTCATTTTGACAAGGTACATGGCGACTTCTCCAGGACATTCCGTGGCGCTTATCCCAACTTGAGCCCGCAGGAAATGAAACTTAGCGCCTATCTGCGTATGAACCTCTCCACCAAGGAAATAGCCAACTTGCTCAATATATCAATCCGCGGCGTGGAGATCAGCCGATATAGACTCAGGAAAAAACTGTGCCTTGACCGAAGCCTGAATCTTCAGGAATTCATCCTGAATTTCTAAGCGTCGACTTTCGTTACGGTTGACGCACAATAAGCATAGGAATCTTCACCCGGTGCCTTACCGCATCCAGCGTTGTTCCAAAGATCAGGTCTTTTATCAAACGGTGGCCGTGAGCTCCCATCACGAGCAAGTCGGCGCCGTATTCGGCGACCATTTCCGGAATGCGGCGTTTGGGGTTTCCGTAGCCAACAGCGATGTCTGCCTGATACCCCAATTCTTGTAATTGCTTCAGGTACGCCTCCAAAGACGCTTTGTCTTCGATCGTTTCACGGTCAGCAATTTCGCTTCCGTATACCATGGCACCGGCGGTTTCTACAATGTGCATCAGTCGGTACGTTGCCTCCTTTCCACCCTGTGCCACAGCACTCCGTATGGCGAGGGCATCAATAGGGGAGAAATCGATACATATCGCAATCTTCCGGTAAACCGGCTTCTGTAGATCAGTAAGTTGTGCAGCAGTGCCGTGAGGCATGGGAGTTTCTTTTTCCTTGGTCCGTTTTTCAAGCCATGGCTTAATGGTAATGTAAAGTAGTAACCCGCCCGCTGCAAGACAAACCGGAACTGCGGTGACCCAAATCACCCAGGCGTTACCCGCTGCATTGTCAATCCATTCTGTTAATTGGTTGAGAACAAGTTTTACGTTAAGTGAAATAATGATTGTGGCGATCGTCCAGGCAGAAACAATCACCCAGGTCTTGTTGACAAACACGCCCATCTTTTCCTTGTCACTTGTGAAGTGAATCAGAGGTATGACAGCAAAGCCAAGTTGAAGGCTCAGGATCACCTGGCTGAAAACCAACAGGGCGCCCGTCTCGCCTTCGCCGTAAACCAGAATGACGATATAAGCTGGGATGATTGCGATGAGTCGTGTGATAAGTCGTCTTAGCCACGCCGCAATGCGGAGGTTCAGGTATCCCTCCATAACAATTTGCCCGGCAAGCGTCCCGGTAATGGTTGAGCTTTGACCGGCGGCAATCAGCGCGATACCAAAAAGCATGGAAGCCCATTCGGTACCCAGCAGCGGTGTCAGGAATTGGTAGGCATCTTCGATGTTGGAGACCTCAAACATGCCTGCTTTGAAGAAGGTGGAGGCGGCTAGTACGAGAATGGCAGAGTTCACAAAGAACGCCGCATTGAGTGCAATGGCTGAATCAATAAAATTGTATTTGATGGCCGACCAAATCCCGTGTTCCGACTGGTCAATTCGCCGGGTTTGAACCAGCGAAGAATGCAGATACAAGTTGTGCGGCATAACGGTAGCGCCAATAATCCCGATCGCGATATACAAAGCCTCGTCTCCGGGAAGTGATGGGATAAATCCTTTTGCCAGTTCGCCGAAATCGGGCGAGGCGAAAAACATCTCCACCAGGAAGGACCCACCAATGATGGCGACGAGCGAAATAATGAATACCTCAATCTTCCGCATGCCATAGCTCTGCAGCAACAACAACAGCAAGGTATCCAGAATGGTAATCGAAACGCCCCAAATGAGTGGGAGCCCAAAGAGGAGTTTCATTCCAATGGCCATACCCAATACTTCCGCCAGGTCGCAAGCGGCGATGGCGATTTCGGCAAGGAACCAAAGTGAAAAGTTGATTACCGGATTGTAGGTGCTTCGCGAGGCCTGCGCAAGGTCAAGTTGACGGACAAGCCCGAGGCGTGCGCTCAGGCTTTGTAGCAAGATGGCCATCAAGTTGGACATCAGCAGTACCCAGATCAGGGCATAACCGAATTGACTTCCTCCGGCGATATCGGTTGCCCAGTTGCCAGGGTCCATATACCCGACGCTTACGAGATAGGCCGGCCCGAGAAAGGCGAGCAGCTTCCTCCATCCCCTGCGGTTGGTGGAGTCGATACTTGCGTTTACTTCGCTTAAGGATTTTCGCTGCTGGTCTGGCATATCAGAGCGACATCAGAATATGCTTCGATACTTCGAGCGAAAGGAAGATCTTCTTCTTCTCGATGATCACCTCAATCGATTTGTCGTAGGCTTCCCGACCGACGACTTGAATTTTCTTTCCCGGTTTCGCGCCAATCTTTTCCAGGTATTTGAGCAGTTCGGCGTCGGTGTCTTTTACGGATGTGATGGTCGCGCGCTTGCCTGGTTCCACCAGATCTAGGCTGATCAGCACCTGAGGCTTGACTCTTCCCTGCTGGTCAGGGATGGGGTCTCCGTGCGGATCGGCTTTTGGAAACCCCAGAAACTCATCCAGCATATTGATTAGCCGAGGGGATTGAATGTGTTCCAACTGCTCGGCGACAGCGTGCACTTCATCCCAGGCGAATCCCAGTTTCTCTACCAGGAAGGTTTCCCACAACCTGTGTTTCCGTATAATCTGGAGTGCCCGTTGCTTTCCAACCGTGGTGATCTTGACGCCGTAATATTTTTCGTATTGGATGAGCTCCTTTGTAGACAGCTTCTTGACCATATCGGTTACCGACGCGGCTTTGGTCTGCATCGCTTCGGCCAATTCGTTGGTCATGACCGCCTTTTGGCCGCCTTGAGAAAGGTGATAGATCGCCTTGAGGTAGTTCTCTTCTGTGAAACTAATCATGCCTCAAATTTAAAAATTTAGATTAGTCTAAAAAATAATTTAGGCTATATTTTTGATAACCGCCAGTAGCTTGGGCTCTTCCGATTCCCACCCGGCATCGTTGATCGGGGTTGTGTAGAATGGACCTCGGGTCAGTTGGTTGAAGAGGTCATCCGGCGATGGCTGCTCGAAATCGCAGAATATAAAGGGATGATGCTTGGCGAATCGGTCGATCCAGTGCCAGTGCTTTTCGGTGATGATGGGAAGTGAAGCCTGAAGGTATTCGTAGAGCTTTGTGGGTACGGTATTTTCGGTGTGCGGCACCTTCAAGTAAGCGATGACGCCAGCGTCGCTGGAATTGATAAGTTCGAGGATTCTGGTGTGAGGGACGAGTTTGTCAATTCCCTCGCATTGGATAAAGGATGTGTCGGCAGTTTCCTGTTTCAGTCTTTCCTGCACATGCTGTGTGGCTGCATATCCGGCAATGGTCAGGCGCACCTGCGGGTTTGCAGCGTGAAGTACCCGTGCCAGATGAATTGCGCGGAACACTCCTGTGCTCTCGGATAGTGTGCCTGAAAAGAGAAGTTGCAACCCGCTTCCGCTCTGCTGCGGACGGGGAGGCTTGCGACTCGCCTCTGATCCGCTGCGGACGGGCAGGCTTGCAATCGATTTGGCTTTGTTCTCCAGCACCGTCCATCCGCCCCGATGAAATTTGAATTCCGTTTCATAGCCGACTTCTGCCAATAGAAAGTGATCGATGGCGGGCGCAGTCAATTTTTCAGCAAGCCGGGCGAGTAGCGCCAGCGGCAGCCGACTGAACCAGGGCAGGCCCTCGGAATAAAGAATGTTTCGGTAATAGTTTTCACGGACGTCATAGATGATTCGGGTGTTAAGAATCACTTTCATCACGAGGGCAGGGAGGATAAGTTCGTAGGTGGAGAAGATGAAAATGTCAGGCCGGATATCAAGGGCTTGACGAAATATCCGCCAAGGTGTCCATAAGCGCCTGAAGCTGAGTCGTGGGAACTGTCCAAGTGAAATCAGCTGGATTTTGCCAGAAGAAGGCGGACGGGCAGGGGCAAAGCCGATGAGGGTCACTTCGTACTGATCCTTTTGGGCGAGGCTATGCCCCATTTTTTCAAACATGCGCGTGTCGTCCGCGGGTTTCAGGACGGAGGCAATGACAATTCTTCTTTTTTCTCGTTCTTGTGCCACGATCAAAATTAGGATTAAAATGGAACTCCGCGACTACATTGAGAATGCCTGGGAGAACCGGGCACTGTTGAAAGAGGAGGAGACTCAGCGTCAGATTCGTGCCGTCATCGACCAGCTGGACAAGGGCCTTATTCGTGTTGCCGAGCCCACGGCTAATGGATGGCAAGTGAATGAATGGATCAAGAAGGCTGTGATCCTGTATTTTCCGATACAGAAGATGGAGACGCTCGAGGTTGGGCCCCTGGAGTTTCACGATAAAATACCACTGAAACGGAATTATGAATCCCTGGGTGTACGGGTTGTTCCACATGCTATCGCCCGACACGGCGCTTTCATCAACCGCGGGGTCATCCTCATGCCCTCGTATGTTAACATCGGCGCTTATGTCGATGAAGGAACCATGGTGGATACCTGGGCGACGGTGGGAAGCTGCGCGCAAATTGGCAAGAACGTCCACCTCAGTGGCGGGGTTGGCATCGGGGGCGTCCTAGAGCCTGTCCAGGCCGCACCAGTCATTGTTGAAGACAATGCGTTTATCGGATCCCGCTGCATCCTGGTGGAAGGAGTGCGGATTGGGCGGGAGGCCGTGTTAGGTGCCAATGTTGTGCTCACATCCAGTTCACGAATCATAGATGTTACGGGTGCAGAGCCGGTTGAATACAAACAGTATGTTCCCGATCGGTCTGTAGTAATACCAGGTACACTTCCGAAAATGTTTCCGGCTGGAGAATATCAAGTTCCCTGCGCTCTGATCATTGGAAAGCGGAAGGAGAGCACTGACAAAAAGACTTCCCTGAATGACGCTTTGCGGGAAAATCAGATCTCTGCCTAGGTTGGCACGTCCTTTGACCTCCAACCGATAATCAACTAGATTTGTAGCTATGCGGCGCATCTTGTTTGGGCTTCTTGTTCTCTTGCTCTTTTCCGGATTCCTCGTCAGCCAGAAAAAAGATACTCCCGTTACACGCAATTTCAGTTATGGCGCTGGGGAGGAACTTGAGTACCGGGTACATTTTGGGATGTTCACCGTAGGGAAAGCGATTACACGCGTAGACAAGAATTTCCATACAGTCAACTCCCGTACCTGCTACAAAGTGGATGCCTATGGAGAAACGAGCGATTGGATTTCCTGGGTAGCTAAAGTAGATGACAATTGGGGTGCCTTCATCGATACCTCCACCTTGCTTACGCATGTTGGTTATCGGAAACTCAGGGAAGGGAAATATAGACGGGACGAGCAAGTCATCTTTGATCATACTACCCAAAAGGTAGAAGTGAAGGTGAAGAATAAGGACACAGGGGCGCTTGAATCAAAAACCTATGATGTCCCTCCTAATGCCAAGGACCTGGTTGCTGGTTTTCTCTTCCTGCGGGTCATTGATTTCAAGAAGGTAGCTGTCGGTGATACCATCAACATCTCCGGATTTCTGGAAGATGCATCCTATAATTTGAATATCATCTACACGGGAAAGGAAATTTTGGATACCCGCATCGGGAAGATCCAATGTTTGCGTTTGCGCCCGGTGATGCCCAAGAACTCCATGTTCGATGGGGAAAACTCTGTCTTGTGCTGGATATCGGATGACCTGAACAGGGTCCCTGTGAAGTTGCAGGCCAAGATGTTTATCGGGAACACCGGATTGGAGCTGATCCATTTCCGGGGCCTGCGCAATCCCCTGAAAGTTATTTTTTAGTCTCTTCATCGTCCCATTTCAGCAGCAGTTCGGAGAACTTGCTCATACTGACGGGCTTCTCCATATACTCCGTAACCTCCGGTATGTTCTTGGCACGATTATGATCCCTGGGGTCAATGGAGGAACTCACCATGTAGATCT
>JANPES010000381.1:0-10048 GCA_031423035.1 Cyclobacteriaceae bacterium
TTGTGAATCCGGCTTTTTTGACATCTTCAAGGGCATATTGAATACCGAGTTCATGCTTGCGTTCCTGGTCTTGCCGGGTTGATGCTCTCCTGCTGTCGGCGATGGCCTCACAGAGAATCAGCCGTCCGCCTGGTTTGAGTGCCATTTTGATATGCCGAAGCATCGATTCATGCTCATCCATTTCATGATACGTATCCAGGATAATTACAGCGTCAAGGGAATTGGCGAGGAGATGCGGGTTGCCATATTCCCCTTTAATCGGGACCACGTTAGTTATCCTTCTTTTCTCCAGGACCATCTTCAAGCGGTCAAGCTTTTTTTGTTCAGTATCTACAGCATATACTTTGCCCGAATGGCCAACTACAGCGGAAAGTTTCACCGTCATGTACCCTTCGTGACAACCGATGTCTGCGACCTGACCGCCTCGATGCAGTCCCAGTTCGTTGATGAGGTCCTGTGATTTTTGCCAGTGGTCACGGGAAGCCCATGCGCTTTCGGAATACACATCCTTCCAGATATCCTGAGCGGGAGATTGAGAGAAGCTAAGGAGTACCAGAAAAAATGACCATTTCATTGCTTAAAGAACGATAGAAGGACCCTTGTCGTTGCTTGCAAGGTCTAAATATGCCTGTGAAAGACTAATTTTCCGGTGTGAAAAAACTGAGCATGGAAGAACTGGGTAGAATTTCAATAGATGAATTCATCCAGGCACCTAAAATTCCGGTTGTCATTCTACTGGACAATATCCGAAGCCTTCACAATGTGGGCTCGGCGTTCCGTTCAGCAGACGCATTTCGCTGTGAGCGTATCTTTCTGACAGGAATCACTGGCGTACCGCCACACAGGGAGATTCATAAGACGGCCCTGGGGGCAACCGAATCCGTTTCCTGGGAGCATGTAATCAAACCGGAGGAGGCAGTCCGTAAGCTTAAGGAGGAAGGATATCGCATAATTGTCGTCGAACAAACAACCGAAAGTGTGCCATTGCAAAAGTTTACTCCCGAATTGGGTGACCGCATATGTGTTGTTTTTGGCAATGAGGTGAATGGAGTTTGTGAGGAGGTAATGGCCCTGGCCGACGCGGCGCTGGAGATTCCACAGGCAGGCACCAAGCATTCCCTTAACATTTCTGTATGTGTAGGAATAGTTTGCTGGGAGTTGTTTAAGCGGTTTGGATAGAACATTTCCCATTCAATGTCCCGGAGGATTTCCTAAATTTGTGACTCAGCTGTTCAAATGAAAAATCTGATTCCTGCTTTGTGTTTGCTTGTAGCCGGCCCAACCGCTTTTGCTCAGCAGAGCATACCCTGCCCGCTCTCCACAACAATTATTGTTGATGGAAAGGCAAACGACTGGCCCATAAATTGGATTCAGGATAAGGAAAAAATGTTCAGTTATAACGTATGCGCAGATGAGCAGCTGCTGTACGTTCGGGTTATGACCAGTGACTATTTTACCAAGCGAAAGATGGCTGCATTTGGCTTCACTTTGTGGCTTGACCCGGAGGGAAAGAAAAAGAAAAAGCTTGGGTTGCGCTTTCCGACCGGCGGAGCTGAGGCAGAGGAGCGTGCCGCAGCCATTCGTGACCAGGGGGGTTCAGGGAGTTCAGCCGGGGAAAGAGCCGATTACCAAAAGGAAATTGATAGACAGTTAATCGTCAATCTGGAGGTGCTTGAGCTAATCGGGCTATCGAAGGAACCCATTACCAGCGCGCGTTCAGGTATCATGAATGGTATCAAGGTAGCCATAGACATGGATCCAACAGGGGCTTATGTTTACGAGGCGATTATTCCTTTTAAGTCTTTTCGGATCTCCAGGGCCGCCATTAAAGAAATGTCGGTTGGATTCGAAACTGGCAAGTACATCCCGCCCAAGACAAAAACAAGCAGTAAATCTGAAGCCATCGTTAACAGCGATATGAATGCCGGAAGGATGACAAGATACCAGGGTTACCAGAGTCTCATGGGAAATCCAAAATTGACCTACCCGACGTATGCATGGGCATCGTTAAACTTGAAATAAGCGAGCTGCCCACAAATCATGTCAGATCGTTATACCCAGCGCGGCGTTTCAGCATCCAAAGAGGATGTGCACCGTGCCATTGAGAAATTGGATAAAGGCCTGTTCCCGAAAGCCTTTTGTAAGGTGAGCCCTGACCTCCTCGGAGGTGACCCGGCGTATTGCACGGTCATGCATGCTGATGGCGCCGGTACAAAGTCCTCTCTGGCCTACGTCTATTGGAAGGAAACCGGGGACCTCAGTGTCTGGAAGGGGATAGCCCAAGATGCGATCATCATGAATGTGGATGACCTGCTATGTGTTGGAGCAACGCAGCCAATCTTCCTTTCCTCCACCATTGGAAGAAACAAAGGACGAATACCCGGAGAAGTTGTATCAGCCATCATCCAGGGAACTGAGGAAGTCCTTGTCATGTTGAGAAAACATGGATTGGAAATTTACAGTACAGGTGGAGAAACTGCCGATGTGGGCGATCTCGTTCGCACCATCCAGGTAGACAGCACAGTCGTTACTCGGATGAAAAGAGAAGATGTGATTGACAATGGCCACATTCAAGCCGGAGACGTTATCGTTGGCCTGGGTTCTTGCGGCAAAGCATCGTATGAAACCGAATACAATAGTGGTATGGGAAGCAACGGACTGACCTCCGCCCGCCATGATATGTTCGCCAAGTCCTATGCCCAGAAGTATCCGGAGTCGTACAATCCGGAATTACCAGAAGACCTGGTATACAGTGGAAAATATTTGGTGACGGACGAGATTGGAGCCGCGCCTCTGTCAATAGGGAAGTTGGTTCTGTCTCCTACGCGGACGTATGCTCCCGTTGTCCTTCCGATTTTGAAGGAAATGAAGAACCGGATTCACGGCATGGTGCACTGCAGCGGCGGAGCGCAGACCAAGGTGCTGCACTTTGTGGAAAACCTGCACGTCATCAAAGACAATCTGTTCCCCGTGCCTCCGCTGTTCAACTTGATTTATGAGCAGAGCGCAACCACCTGGGAAGAGATGTACAAAGTTTTTAACATGGGCCATCGGATGGAGATCTATGTTTCTTCGTCGGATGCTGCCCGGATTATCGAAATAGCCAAGCGTTTCTCTGTAGACGCGCAAGTTGTAGGCCGCGTGGAAGCGGCAAAGGGGAAGAAGGTTACGATCAAAAGTTCCAACGGGGAGTTTGTGTACCAGTAATCGGCACTACGGCTCCTCTTTGAAAGCCGACTATAAAATACCCCTTTTGGCATCAGCAGGATTTTCTATTTTCGGGAAAATCTTGCTGCTATGCGTACCCTTATTATTCTGATTCTTGCTGGACTCTCCCTTCCTGGGATCGCTCAAAAGAAGAAGACCACCCTGCCGTTGGTCAAGCAACCGCTCTCGCATACGGTGTATGATTCGTGGAAGGAAATTCCATACAAGGCCCTGACGCCCGATGGCAATTTTGCGGCCCTGCTTATTAATCCGCAGGATGGTGACGGGAAGCTTTTTATTTCCAACCTGAAGACCGGGGCAAAGGATTGGGTTGCACGTGCAGACAACGTGTCGATCACTTTCGACAGTCATCATGCGGTATTTAAAATCAAGGCGCCGCTGAAGGTTGTGAAGGAATTGCGCCGCCAGAAGAAAAAGAAAGAGGATATGCCAAAGGATACGCTGGGTATCTATTCGTTTGTTTCCCACAGCGTGGAGCGGATTCCAGATGTGCGGTCATTTCGAATTCCGGAGAAATCCGGCACGTGGTTGGCCTTCCAGAAAGAACCACCAAAGGAGGAAAAGGCAAAGACTGACAATGGAACAAAAACGGGAAAGCCAAAAAAGACAAAGAAATTCTCTGAGGAGAATGGATTCGCCCTGGTGCTTCGCAACCTGACCAGTCGCAAGGAGACGGTCTTCGATTTTGTCAAGGACTACACCTTTGCCAAGTATGGACAGGGGATGCTCTTTATTTCCACAGGCAATGACAGTACGACAAAGGCAGGCGTCTACTGGTATGATTTGCAAAATGAAAAACTGCAAGCGCTTTATACGGGCAAAAGTAAGCACAAGATCCGCGGGTTGTCCGTTCATGAAGATGGAAGCCAGACGTCCTTTCTGGTTGATCCGGATACGACCAAGGCGCTTGTTAGACATTACCAATTGTATCATTGGAAGGCTGGTGATGCGGCGGCCGCTTTCCTGGACGTAGAGCGTTCCATGGGCATTCCGCAAAATTGGGTCGTGAACGAAAACTACACGCCCGTATTCTCTAAGAACGGTTCCCGGCTTTTCTTTGGCTCCTACCCGGTTCCAATCCTTCAGGACACCACATTACTAGCCGAAGAAATTGTTCAGGTTGAAGTGTGGGGCGGGGATGACGATTACATATATCCCCAGCAGAACAAGCAGGCGGACACAGAGAAGAAGCGATCCTACCTCGCCGCAATCGACCTCGCCGACAGGCAGGTTATGCAGTTGGGAGACAAGGAAGTGCCTGCCATTGAATTGGGTGCTGAGGGAAACTCCGCGATTGTCCTGGGAGAAACGGATGTTCCCTACCGAAAAATGACCACCTGGGACCCTTCAGCGTACAGTGATTTTTACATTATTGATTTGTTGAAGAAGCAACGGACCACGGTGGCGAAGCGGGTGAAAGGCAATGCCCGACTGTCGCCGCAGGCCGGGTTCGTATTCTGGTTCAGTGCACCGGACACGGCCTGGCAATCCTATTCCGTCGCCAAGGCATCAACGGTAAACCTAACCGGTGCATTGACCGTAAAATTTGCTGACGAGCAGAATGACGAACCGGATTATCCTGGCCCCTACGGTTCGGCCGGGTGGACCAAAGACGACCAACGCTTCATCGTCTATGACCGCTACGATCTTTGGTCGCTCGATCCGGAAGGGAAGACCGCACCCATCAACCTCACGAAGACCGGTCGTAAGGATCGGATTGTATTCCGCTATGTGCGACTCGATATGGAGGAGCGGTACATTGATTCGGGAAAGGAAATACTCCTCACTGCGTTTAACGAGGAGACCAAAGCAGCAGGCTACTACAAGCTTTCTTTGAGAGACGGGAAACTGACACGGTTGATCATGGACAACTACCGCTTTGGCGGAATTTCCAAAGCGAAGAACGCCGATCGGCTCATGCTGACCCGCGAGAGTTTCCGCGAATATCCAGACGTATGGACGAGCGATATGAACCTCACCGGGATGAAAAAGATAAGTGAGGCCAATCCACAGATGAAAAACTATCTTTGGGGATCTGTAGAGCTGGTGCAATGGACGTCTGAAGACAATATTCCACTGAACGGACTCTTGTATAAGCCGGAAGGATTTGATCCAAAGAAGAAGTACCCGATGATTGTGTACTTCTACGACCGGGAGAGCGATAATCTTCATGCCCACATTCCCCCAACGCCCCTGCGGTCAACCATCAACCGGTCGACGTACGTGAGCGACGGCTACCTCGTGTTTGTGCCGGACATCGTGTACAAGGTTGGGTTCCCTGGTGAAAGCGCGAAGAACTGCATCATGCCCGGGATTGCTACGTTGCTGACCAAGGGATTTGTGGATGAGAAAAACATAGGCATCCAGGGGCACAGTTGGGGCGGCTATCAAACGGCGTACTTGCTTACGCGGACAAACCTGTTCAAGGCGGCGGAAGCTGGCGCCGTGGTGGCGAATATGATCAGTGCATACGGTGGCATCCGCTGGGGGACAGGCGTGAGCCGGATGTTCCAGTACGAACATTCGCAGAGCCGGATTGGCGGCACGCTTTGGGACAAGCCCATGCACTTCATTGAGAATTCTCCTATTTTCTTTGCCGACAAGATTCAGACGCCAGTGCTGTTGATGCACAACGACATGGACGATGCGGTGCCGTGGTACCAGGGCATTGAAATGTACATGGCGCTCCGGCGGCTCAACAAGCCCGTGTGGATGCTGAACTACAACGGGGAACCGCACTGGCCCGTGAAGCGCGAGAATCGGATGGATTTCCAGGTGCGCATGAAGCAATTCTTTGACTACTACCTAAAAGGAGCTCCCGAGCCAAATTGGATGAAGGAAGGAATTCCGGCGGTGGAGAAGGGGATTACGAAAGGGTATTGATCGCCGCAGTGTGTACAAGTGGGTCATTTCTTAACTACACTGTCAGCGGGAGTTAGTGCAAGGTAGAGAGGCAGGCTATCGTAGAAATTGGCTTGAAAAACAATTTTGCTATCAACAAAACGAAAGGATTCATGAGCAGCAAGATTTACATCAACTCCTTCTTTTGTTTTGGCTGAAAAGTTGAACCAAACGGATACCCACTTTTCTCCTTTGTCAGTGATGATCATTTGATAGGAGGCATCATCCCCAATTTTCATATCTGTGAAATTCGCATGCGCTGCCTTCTCACTCTCAATGTGCTGGTCGTTATTAATAAATTTTCCCATATCCCATGTGTTGTCGGCAAGTTTTGCTGAATCGGCATAAATAGAGCGGAACGCGATCCAGTCCTGGCTGAGAAAAGACGGAAAGTAGACTTTTTTAATAATGTCAATCTCAGCGCTGGCTTCGAAGTATTGTTTTTGAGGTTGCTGGCAGGCCGCAAAGCACAAGGTTGCTAAGAGGAAAAGTAGCTTTTTCATCATGACTGGGTCGGGTTAAGGAAATGGATTCTTGCAAAGATTAAGCTACAATAAAGTTTGTATATCCTCCCTTGATTAATTGTTTTGCCCCGGCGGGCCCGTTCCGGATTCGGTATAAACAGGTAGAACTTGGTATAAATCGGTAAAAACTGGTAGTAACGCGTAGAACTTTGCACAACTTTTCACTTGCGCTCAATCCTAACCAGCACAAAGCAGCCAGCCATCAGGTAAAAGCAGCCAGCGAGCAGGTAAAAGCAGCCAGCGAGCAGCAAGCCCACAGCCGGAAAGCAGCCAGACATCTCACACACATCTCACAGACATCAGCCAGCCGTCAGCTATGGAGCAGATACCGGGCAGCATAAAACCAGCAGAATGATTTGGTGAATGATGACTTTGGTGACCGCCTATGCACAACCACTTCGGTGTTCATGATTGTTGGTGGCGCCCGCACTAGACCCACGCAATCACCAACATTCGGCCTGCCAGATGCTTGTTCACCAGGAGTGTCTCAAATCGAAAACGGGTAGTAGTCCATAACTCCTCCCCTCTGCGCTTCGGAGAGGGGTCGGGGGTGAGGTGAAAATCTTCCCCCTGAATATCAACCCCTTACACCCATCTTTCTCCCCCATGTTAGATTTTCGACCTTTTTAGCGACTAATACACATGAAAAGACCCCTAACTTATGCGAGCCCAAAGCCAGGTCGGGAAATTAATGGTAACGACCATCACATTGACACGACTTCGGTGCGCAGGCACAACTTATTGAACCGTTGTATACGAGGCGCGCTTGGCCTGGTCTGAGGCACGAAGGGTACAGTGGTGTGAGAGGCGAACCTCGTCAGTTACAACTGGCGAGGCCGTCTACTCGATTGTGGGGCGTAGGCTAACGTGGTTTCTTCTTTGGATTTTGGCGTGAATCAAAGAATGTCAGAAGGATAATTCTTTCTCCCTTTAACCTGTAATAGACTCTTGTCTGTTTAGTTAGTTGAAACCCTCTTAGGTTTTTTTCCTTTATTTCTAGCGTCCCCATTTCGGGGAATTCAGCGAGTAACCTAGTAAAGTCCATGGCCCTGGACCTGAATTGGAGTTTTGCATTATCTCCAAATTCCTCTTGAATGTACATTAGAATTTCCTGAAGCCGCTTTTGTGCTGTCTTTGTCCAAACGATTCTCATTTGAGCTTTTTCCAGACGTCCTTACTTCGATAAGATTTGCTTCGTCCTCTGATTCGTCGTAGGCCAGGAGGACTTCCTTTTTTTGCTGATCTGTTAAAGAGTCCCACATGCTGCTATCTTTTGAATTTTCCCGTTCCTTCAGAAAGCTGTAAATAGCTTGGAGTAGCCTTTCGTCCTTAATTCGGTCGACTATCTGGTGAAGATTGGATTTCAACTCAATTGTCCCCATAGTTTGGATTTTTTTGTTACAATTTAAGAGTTTTTACTGTGAATGTCCATTGAAAGCCTATGGCCCACAACGCTAGCATATAGGCAGTGGCGGGTTTTGAAATTGAATCTGTCCACGACTACCAGCGTTGAACGAAGATAAATATTTAACCTTAAATTGATTATATGCATTGTTGGCGGTTCGTACCGTTTCAGTATGCTTGAATTAGAACGTCCGTTGGTATATTTAATTTCTCATGCAATTGTCTGATCATTTCAAGAGACAGCTTTCTTTTTTTGCTAAGTATTTCGCTTGCCCTGCTTTTAAGTCCCACTACTTTTGCTAAGTCATTCTGAGAATAACCCATTTGTTCCATTCTGAATTTAATGGCTTCAATAGGATCAGGTAGGCCGATTGGGAAATGTTCGTTTTCATATTGATCGATAAGAATTCCCAATATTTCGAGTTCATCGCCCTCTTGAGTTCCCCTTTTTGAATCAAAAATAATTTCAAGCCTTTCCAGTGCCAGTTGGTAGTCCTTTTTTGTCTTTATTGGTCTTAGCTTCATAGTCTTAAATGTTTGTAGCATTAATCTTGTCGTACTCTTTGTGTGTCCCAATAAATCGGATCCACATCATTTGGTACTTAAAATTGATTTTTACGATTAACCGATAATTATTGCCTTTGATGTTGAATACGACTCTGTTGCCCCCGAGAATGCTTGCAGTGGGATACTCTTTTTTTATTTCGTGAGTATTCTTCCATTCACTTTTTTCAGCTTCTTGATACCAGGATTTCAGCTGTTGCTCACAGTCTGAATGCCTTGTCCAAAACTCACGAAGTGTCCGTTTGGCAATAATTCTCAAGTATTAATCTTTTGTCAAAGGTAACTAAAAGTTCCCGTATTGGGAAATATTTGATTCAGTACGTTTGTTTAGATTTGGAGCTCGTCGCACGGCATGTCCGCCAACGCTAGCATATAAGCAGTGGTGGGTTTTCGAAGCCGAATCTGTCCACCGTTAACTGAACGTTGAACGAAGATAAATATTTAAACTTACACTACACCCCATCATTGATTATATGCATTGTGTGTGCCCAGCATGGCACAACTACTTTCCAGCCGGGAAATTAGTTTGATTATCCAAAGGGTGCAAGTCTCCGATGTGCAAAGCATTGATGCGCACTAGCAAGCTGCAAGGTTGTTCGGAGCGATCCGGAACTGAAGGAAGCAGGACTGCAACGATCTGTACTGAAGAACATGAATTGCATAAGAGGCAATCATTGAGCGGGTAAGCTGGCACATCTCAGCAAAGCCCTTCAGGTGCAATAGCTCATGATTGTAGATGCAGCAGCGATAGATCAAAGGATAAGTGTCTTATCCCAATAGAAAATCGGGACAGGCTCTGGGGAGATCTCTGTGCTACGGGTTGGCATAAGAGAAGTCAGCAGAGGTCGTAGTAGTTGCAAGAAGAGCCGTCACCGTAAGGATAAAGGCGGAGGTCTCACGAGCAATGAAGGGCCGAACATTAGGTTGTTCCAAATGCTGTAAGGATCCACGATCTATCGGGAAGCCTTGCGATAAGCGGAACAGAGAACTAAAGTAGTAAAGATGATTGAGAAGGTAATCAACCGAAAGAACATGCTGCGGGCATATCGTCAGGTCGTGTCGAACGGAGGTTCGGCCGGCGTAGATGGTATGTCGGTGAAAGAGTTGTCCAGCCACCTGAAAGAAAACAGGGACAGGATAGTTACGGCAGTGCTCAAGGGAAAATATCTTCCGCAATTCATCTTAGGGGTAGCAATACCCAAGAGCAACGGGAAGAAGCGCCTACTTGGCATTCCCACCGTAACGGATCGTTTGTTACAACAGGCGGTCCATCAAGTGATAGGCCCAAAGTTTGAGGTTGAGTTCAAAGAACACAGCTACGGCTTCCGCCCCAATCGCAACGCACACCAGGCTGTTCAGCAAGCGCAGAAGAACATCCATGAAGGCTATGATCACATTGTGGATATAGACCTGAAAAGCTTCTTTGA
>JANPES010000382.1:0-8287 GCA_031423035.1 Cyclobacteriaceae bacterium
TACCCGGCCACTCAAATCATTGAGTTTGACCCCAAGTATGGCAAGCTGATGTCGTTTATCCTGGACCGGGTCTATTTCTTCGAGGGCGACACCAAGCAAATTCCCCAGGACGACGACAATACATTTATTACCAAAAGCGGAAAATACACACGCCGGCGCTTTAGCCTTTCCGGTGGTTCCGTCGGGCTCTTCGAAGGCAAGAAAATTGGACGTGCAAAGAATCTCGAGAAACTCGATAAAGAGATTAAGGAACTCAATCACAAACTGGAAGAGGTACGCCACTCCATGCTCGACCGTCAACGAGAACTGGAACGCCTTCGCAATCATAACCTCAAGCATTCAATCGAAGAAGCACAAAATGCCATCAAACAGGTCAATGACGAGTTCATTTCCGTTAAGACCAAGAAAGAGCAGTTTGCTGAAATGATCAACAATGCCGATTTACGGCGGGAGGATATCCTGGAGAAGATCGATGTACTGACGAAAGAATTGACTGACCTGATGCCGGAATCAGAACGGATCCGAACCGAACTTGCAGATTTTGATGGCCGGCTGGCCCACGTGGGTGTCGAATTAACAACTCAGAATGAACTGCTCGGACAAAAATCGAATGCGCTGAACGAGCAAAACATCTTCTTCCACCAGCAAACTAACCGGGTGAAGAGCCTCGAACAAGAGATTCGTTTCAAGCAGGAAGCCGTTGAGCAAAGTAACCTCCGCATCCATAGCGGTGCCACAGAGCTTGCTCACAATGAAGGTGAGATCCGGACGATTATGGAAAGTACGCACTCTGGTGATGAGGAGCTCATCAAACTCTATTCCCGCAAGGATGAAATGGATGGCGAAGTCAACAAAGCCGAACAGCTGTACTATGCGAGCCGTGGGGAAATTGACCAGGTAGAGAAAGACCTGCGTGCCATTCAGCACCAACGTGAAAACATTGATAATATCCTGATGCAGTTGCAGCAGGAATTAAACGAAAGCAAGCTTGAACTCAATTCCGTCAAAGAACGCCTTTCCGTTGAGTTTAATGTTGCCGTAGACGATATCATGACCCAGCTGACCGCCGAAGAAAGCCTGGCGCTCGCGGAAGAAGATGAAGAGAAGCTCCGCAGCGAGGTATCCCGCATTCGCGAACGAATCGACACGATGGGCCCGATCAATCCGATGGCCATGGAGGCCTACAATGAAATCAAGGAGCGTAACGATTTTATCATCGCCCAGAAAGATGATCTGGTGAAAGCCAAAGAGTCACTCTTCAATACAATCAGCGAAATAGAGGGTGTAGCCAGTCAGACCTTCATGGAGGCCTTTGAAAAGATCAAGCAGCACTTTATCAGCGTCTTCCGGTCGCTGTTCAACGAGGGTGACGACTGCGACCTCCGGTTGGCTGATCCATCCAGGCCGCTTGAATGCGAAATCGACATCATTGCCAAACCGAAAGGCAAACGGCCGCTGACCATCAATCAGCTGAGCGGAGGAGAAAAGACCCTAACAGCTACTGCCCTCCTCTTCTCGATGTACCTGTTGAAGCCTGCACCCTTCTGTATTTTCGATGAAGTGGATGCGCCACTGGATGACGCCAACATCGATAAGTTCAACACCATTATCCGCAGTTTCAGCAAGGACTCCCAGTTTATCATCGTTACCCACAACAAGCGGACGATGACGACTACGGATGTCATTTACGGAATCACTATGGTTGAAAAAGGAATCTCCCGCGTTGTTCCAGTTGATTTGCGGGAACTCGCATAACACAATCCCGACATGACATTATCGGCGGCTCTCGCATAGTTGTTGGGGACTTATTTGTGATCTCCTTTTTCCCATTTTTCCAGCACAAGCAATATCTCCTTGCTGATGAGCAATAGTTCATACATCGGGATTCTAAACACTACTCTTCATTGCGCTTAAATCCTATCTTCCTCAATGGCACAGTCGGTGGGCTGAGCAATTCTTTCAGATACTTGAATATCAACTGAATGTCCCCGCCGTGCTGATCTACCCTTTTTTCCACCTTTTCCAGCGCAAGCAAAATATCCTTGTTGATGAGCAATAGTTGACGCATCCGCGTAAAGATTCTCACAATCTGAACATTTACCCCAATGGCTCTATCGCTATTTAGCACGCTTGCCAACATTACCGCGCCGTGCTCAGTAAAAGCATATGGCAGGTTCGAGGAATACTTCAAATTGTTCAGGTGTGGATAGTCATCCAGCAATTTTTCCTTCTCCTCATTACTTAATTGGAACATAAAGTCTTCAGGAAAGCGCTTCAAATTTCGCTTTACCTGTTCATTCAACCGCTTAGTCGCCACTCCATACAACTCAGCCAGATCGACATCTATCATTGCCTTCTTTCCCCGCAGGATACATATTTTGCTGATCACGACCTCGTCAGCGATGAATAAATCAACGTTTTTGCTGGTCATAAATGAGGTTATCCAAGTGGTCGCAAATTGCGACCACCTCTTTTGGTCCGGTCGATTGAGCTGCTAAAGTGGAAATTTGGCACAAATCAGTGACGCTTGAAATCCGGTTTTCGTGACAAATTGTGCCTAAGATCAATTCCCCAAAATCAAAGCAGTTTTCAAAAGTTAGAGTTGCTATTCATACTTCAACGTCTCTGCCGGGTTCGACAACGCTACCTTAATCGCATGGTAACTGACTGTAAGCAGGGCCAACAATAATCCCAAGAGGACGCTCACCGCAAATAGCTCCCACCCAATCGTGATCTTGGCATAAAAATCCTTCAGGAACAGCGTGGTGATAACATACCACGACAAGGGCGCAGCAATGACAAACGCAATCAGTGAAAGTCCCACAAACTGCTTGTTAAGTAAAATAAAGATGTTACTCAGCTCCGCCCCCATGACCTTTCGGATGCCAATTTCCTTGGTTCGGTTCACTGCGTTGATCCCGGACAATCCAAAGAGCCCGAGACAGGAGATCAGAACAGCAAATGCCGTGGACAAGCCCATAATACTCATCCATCGCTGATACGACTTATACTGCTTGGCGATATCATCATCCAGGAAAGCATAGTCATACGGTCTATCGGGATAAAGCTCTTTCCATATTTTGCTAATCTTCTCCATTGTACCCGGAATGTTTTCCGGCGAGATCTTTACCAGCATACTGATCAGATACCCCGCTGCTTCTTTGTTCATGCTAAGAAACATCGGATCAACAGCGGATTCGAGGGAACGAAAATTGTAATCCTTAACAACACCAATGATCCTGGATCCTTTTCCCAATGAATCTTCCTGCCAATTCAAATATTCATTTAGCGGATCTTCCCATTTCATATCCCGAACCAAGGCCTCATTAACAATTAGCACTGAACTGTCGCTTGCTATGGACGGATCAAAATTACGGCCCAATACCAATTTGATGTCCAGGGTGGGGATATATTGCGGATCGACGGCATAGACATAGGCTGACTTTTGCTCTCCATCTATCTTGTAGCCATAGCGCGACCAGCCCTGGTTAAACGAAGAACTCGTACCGGCAACCGAAATAATATCGGCCTCCTGGGTTGCCCGCGTACGGAATTGCGCCAGAGTACGGTTCGACTCTTCGGTCCAACCTTTCTGCGTTGGGATCACCAAAATCTGGTTCTGATTGTATCCCAGGTCTTTGGTTGTTACAAAGCGCATCTGCCGGTACATGATAACCGAGCTGATAATGAGAAAGGATGAAAGCGCAAACTGCAACACAACCAAAGGCTTCGCAAATCCAGCCTGCAGTCTGGAACTGAACCGGCCCTTCAGCACCTCCACCGGACGGAAGCCGGAAAGAAACAAGGCGGGGTAACTCCCCGCTATGAGACCTACTAAAAGGGTAATGCCCAGGATGACTCCAAAGAGTGAAATCAAATCAGCATCAAGTAACCGAATTCCCTTCTCCGTAAATTCATTGAAGACCGGCAACGATAATAGGACTAATCCAAGGCCTGCGACCATGGAAATCAGCGCCAGCAGAATGGATTCAAATCCAAATTGATAAACTAACTGATTCTTCTGGGCGCCAACCACCTTTCGTATGCCTACTTCCGTTCGCCTGCCTGTCGAGGTAGTAAGTGCCAACGAAATGTAGTTGATGCAAGCGATGGTCATAATCAGTATAGCGATGGCTCCGAGTATCAAAGAATACTGAGGATCACTCACTTTGTGCCAGCCAATCTCCTTTTTAAGGTGCATGTCTGTTAACCGTGTGAATTCAAACTCAAACATCTTCACATCCCGCGGGATGGGTACCGTTGCACGCTTCCGCCATTTTTCGAGTCGGTCTCCCATGTACTTCTCCACCAACTTCCCGAGGTTGCCACGGAAGCCATCCAGATTGGTATGGGGGGCCAACTGCACAAAAGTCGGCGTGTTAAAGTTCCCCCAATTGTCAACGTGCTTTTCATAGTACGGTCGGTTCTCTTGCGGCAGGAGAATCTGAAAATCGAAACTCGAATTTGCCGGCGGCGCTTCAATCAAGGCTACGATGGTGAAAGACTTCTCCCCTTCGTTATCGATGGTAACAGTCCTTCCGATCGGATCGTCGTCACCAAAATACTTGCGGGCAACGGCTGCTGTAATCACCGCATCTGATTTGTTCTGAAAGAGCTTGTCTGCATTTCCAGACAATAGTCGGAAGGAGAACATCTTAAAAAAATCAGCATCGGCATAGGTGATCTTTTCTGTAAACACCTTATCCTGATAGCGGAAAATGCCCGTTGCATCCGGGCTATACCGGGTGGCATACTCCACCTCCGCCAAATCTGACTTAAGTACTTTCATAAGGCCAGTTTGTAACCACGCAGACTGTTGGTAGGGGCTTTTTGTGTTATGTTGCCAGGTATCGAACTGTTTCTCCTCTATGCGAAAAATATTCTCCTTATTGGCATGAAACTGATCAAAGCTTTTCTCATCCTCAATGTAGAGGTAAATGAGAATACAAAATGCAATCCCGATGCTTAACCCAAATGAATTAATAAAGGAATAGAGTTTCTGCTTTTGAATGTTGCGCGAAGCAACCTTGAAATAATTTCCAATCATGATCGTGTTGAAAAGCTTTATGGTAAACCTATTCCTTAGCACTACCCCAGGTCTGAAAAACTTGAACACATTCCATACAAACCGCCACCTCGCTCTGCGTACAACCTTCCGCGTGTCACCCGCCGCCTTGAGGTCCTCATGAAACGCTTCCAACAAATCTCCTTCAACACCTTCATAAAGCGCGCTCGGGCAGAACCAGGCCAGGAAACGAAGAGCAAAATCAGGAGGTGCAGACGGTCTCATTTTCAATCAGGAAAATTTCAGCTGAGGGATCAGTTTCCATAAGTCCATTCTGGACTCCTTCATGGCCCGCAACATTGCCATTCCGGCGTTAGTCACCTGAAAAATGCGCTTGCGCCTTCCGCCCCTTGCGCTGGTAGCCCCACCCATGGAGGACTTCACCAGACCCTTGTCTTCCAGGCGATACAGCGTCACATGCACCCCGCTCAGGTTTACCTCCCGCCGTGTACGTTGCTTAATCTCGTTGACAATGGCGTTGCCATACGCCTCTTCCTGCAGGATGCCAACCATGGTAAGAACCAATTCTTCAAACTCACCCAGGTATTCCTTATTCATTGTGTTCTATTTGTATACGTTTTGTAAAACAAATATACGTGGAGTTTCCTATTTAGTTGCAACCTGGGCTGGAAATGCCTCCCTACTCGTATTTCAGCGTCTGAGCCGGATTAATCATGGCGGCTTTCAGGGTTTGAAAGCCCACCGACAGAAACGCGATAAATACCACCCCTCCTCCCGCCACCACAAAAACAAGCGGGCTGATGGTGATGTGGTATGGGAATCCCTGAAGCCACTGGGTCATGATCCACCAGCCCAGGGGCCAAGCAATCAGATTGGCAACCAATACCAGCTGTATGAATCCGCGTGACAACAAGAGGACAATATTTGGTGCCGTTGAACCCAGCACCTTACGGATTCCTATTTCTTTGGTACGCTGAATTGTCATGAAGGAGGCCAAACCAAACAGGCCAAGGCATGCAATGAAGATAGCCAGCATAGTGAACAAGCCGAAAATCCGACCGAATTGTCGCTCACCTTCATACTGTCGATTGAAAAACTGATCCAGCAAAAAGTAATCCATTGGATTTCCTGGGAATAGACTCTTCCATGGACCCTCCAACCCAGATAGCACTTCCTTGTAGTTGTCGTCTTCTATTTTGAATGCATAAAACGCTGCAAACTCCGGAGTGAACCGGTACACAAGCGGTGTTACAGTCTCCTTAAGGGACATCTGATGATAATTTTCCAGAACACCCACGATTTCAAATGTATCCTGTTGAATTACTTTCTGCCCAATGGCCTCAGCCGGATCATTCCATTTCAGTGCTTCAGCCATAGCACGGTTGATTATCATGCGCTTAGCCTCCCCGGGGTGATCCAAATCAAATCCTCTTCCTGCAATCACACTAAGCCCAAATGAGGAAATATAGTCTTGATCTATACCAACGGTATACCCTGATATTGCAGACTCCCTGTTACTTACCTGCGGGCGTATCCCGCTTGCCCAAAATATCTCGTCCCCGGGCACATTGGTGGATGCTGTAATACTCTTTACTCCTGGAATCCGCAGGGCCTCAGTCTTTAGGGCTTCCATCTTAGACATGTAGGTAGAATCAATGATCCCTGGGCTTTTGACTACAAGCGTTTTTACGATATCTACACCGAGGTCCTGTGTTCGCATAAAATTTAGTTGTTGATAAACAACGAGGGACCCAACAATCAAACAAACCGAAGAAGCAAACTGGAAGATCACCAGGGATTTTCGCAGCATGTTGCCATAGCCAGATCGCATGATCCTTCCCTTCAGGACAGCTACAGGCTTAAATGAAGAAAGGACAATGGCGGGATAGAAGCCGGATAATATGGATCCAACTCCAAACAGGGTCAGGAGAATCAGCCAAAAATCAGAATGGAACAAGTAGCCCATCGGAATGTTCCGGCCGGTCAATTCAGAAAATAATGGCCACGCCAGCCAAATGACAGCCAGAGATAGCAAGGCCGCGAACAGGTTCACCAAGAATGACTCCGACAAGAACTGATAGATTAACTGATTTCGAACCGCACCCATGACTTTCCTGATGCCTACCTCATTGGCCCGGTCAAATGAACGTGCCGTGGCGAGATTGATGTAGTTGACCCAGGCAATGAGGAGGATAAACAGGGCTATGAATGAAAGCGCATAAACAGAATCGCGATCGCCGCGCTCATCCGGCTGGGACTCCTGAAGCAGGACTTTGCCTAAATGAATATCCAAAAGGGGTTGCAAAATAAAATCCTGTCGTCCATTAAACTTCTTCCAATCCTCGGCCCGGGTCTCGGCAAGGAACTTGTCCCACTTTGCCTGTAGGACTGATACATCTGTTCCGGGCCGTAACAAGACGTATGTATTAAAGTCATACCAACCCCAGGATGTTTCTTGCTGATTGTTATCTCCTGCTGTGCCCAGAAGCGTTTGAAAGGAAAAAAGGAAATCATATTTGATATGTGAATTCTGCGGAAGGTCTTCAAAGACTCCGGTGACCTCAAAACGACTCCCTCCTTCCCAGAATCTATCGGCCCCATTCCAGGTTATAGTTTTTCCCATGGGGCTATTCTCGCCAAAATATTTTCGTGCGGCCTTCCTGGAGATCACTACCCGTCCGGGCCCATTTAGAGCTGTGTGCTCATTCCCGTCGATCAACTTGAAATCAAACACGTCAAAAACAGAAGTGTCGGTAATCTGCATCTTTTCCTCCAGAAAGGAGATTAATCCATTCTCTGGGCTTTCATAGCTGACCACTCCGTTTACCGGATACAAACGGGTAAACTGGAGGACTTCAGGGAAGTTATTCTGGAGTGTGGGTCCTACCGCAGGCACTGCGGCGGCGCTCTCAAACCGCAGTTTTCCCGCCTGATATTGATTGTATTGCACCCGATAGATATCCTGCGCTTTGCTGTGAAAGGTGTCATAGCTGCGCTCATACTTTACATACTGCCAGATAAAAAGACTCGCCACCATTCCAAGCGAAAGGCCTATTACATTGAGGATGGTATACGTCTTGTGTTTGAAGAAATTCCGTAGAGCAGTCTGGAAATAGCTGAGAATCATGCTAGAGCGATTTTCATCTTCTTGAACGTCAATCGTTCCGTAAGGTTTTCGCCGGCTCTGTCGACGCCGTTTTCAACGTCTGATAGCCAATTGCCACCATTGCAATCGCCAGGGCAACCGCTCCCGTAAGCAGG
>JANPES010000383.1:0-2123 GCA_031423035.1 Cyclobacteriaceae bacterium
GCAGCTGATGATCTCTGTGTGCGCCATCTCGATGATCTCTTCCATTCGGGCCTGAATGATATTAGAGAGATTCTTCACTGAGATCTCCTTGGCCGAACGGTTACGAATTCCAGGGATGGTGACAATTTCATTTGGGTTTGCCTCTTCGGCGATAGCCTTGCCAAATTTGGTAAAGCCATCGCAGAAGAGGCTAACCCGAATGAAATCGTCTCCATACCTGGAATACGCAACCGCTCGGCCAAAGAGATTTCGGTGAAGAACCTCTCCAACATTATACAGGCCCGGATGGAAGAGATCATTGAGATGGCACATACCGAGATCATCAGCTGCGGGTTTGAAAACCGACTTGCCGGCGGTATTGTGATTACAGGTGGCGGTTCCCAGTTGAACAGCCTCAAGCATTTGGTCGAGTATATGACTGGGATGGATACACGCATTGGATATCCCAATGAACACCTGGGCAAGAGCAAACTCGAGGCAGTAAAGAGCCCGATGTATGCTACGGCCGTGGGACTGGTCCTGGCTGGTTTCCGCTCCCTGGACGAACGCGAAGAGCGCTACAGGGAAGCGATGGAGAATAAAGTCACCGTGAAAGTCAAGAAATCAAAGCCAACGGGGGACTTCTTCAGCAGTATCCTGAATAAGACCAAGGGCCTCTTGATCGATGACCTCGACGGAAAAAACGAATACTGACCATGATTACCGTGATTACCATGATCAACATAATTGCCGTGATGGCCCTGATTTCTATAATTACCATGGCGGGAATAAGAAAAGAAGTATCGAATCGCATAACCAATAACACCACTAAAAACCAATAGTCATGTTTCAACCAGGAACGACATACAAATTTGATCTGCCGAGACATTCGAAGTCAATCATCAAGGTGATTGGCGTTGGTGGCGGTGGCAGCAACGCAGTGAACCACATGTATCGTCTCGGCATCAAGGATGTTGAGTTCATCGTGTGCAACACAGACCTCCAGGCGCTCAACAGCAGTCCGGTGCCGACTAAACTACAGATTGGCACCAGCCTTACCGAAGGACTCGGTTGCGGAGCGAATCCCGAAGTAGGCCGGGCGGCAGCTTTGGAAAGCAAAGAGCAGATTCGGGAAGCGCTTGCCAATACCAAGATGGTATTTATTACGGCGGGTATGGGCGGAGGAACAGGAACGGGCGCAGCGCCTATCCTAGCGAAGATCGCCAAGGAAATGGATATCCTCACCGTAGGTATTGTTACGATGCCCTTTGGCTTCGAGGGCCGCAAGAAAATAGCGCAGGCCCAGGCAGGGTTAGACTCGATGCGCGCGAACTGCGATACAGTCCTTGCTATTATGAATGATCAGCTACGCCAGATGTTCGGCAACCTGTCGATCAGCCAGGCATTCGGAGAAGCTGATGGCGTGCTGACTACCGCCGCAAAAGGTATTGCGGAGATTATTACGCTTGCCGGTTATGTGAACGTTGATTTCCAGGATGTGCGCACCGTGATGTTGAATGCGGGAGCAGCCGTTATGGGATCATCAGAAACGAGTGGGGAGGACCGCGCGATCAGGGCTGCACAGCAAGCACTTGCCTCACCCTTGCTTGACAATTGCGACATCATGGGAGCCAAACGCATTCTCCTGTCTATAATATCCGGAGAAGAGGCTGAACTCCAGATGGACGAGTTGAGCTCCATTACCGAGTATATCCAGGAGCAAGCAGGGGATGACTGCGAAGTAATCTTCGGTCATGGCGTAGATCCCGAGCTTGGAAATTCAATTCGTGTTACCGTCATCGCAACAGGTTTTGCCGGCGAAGGCAGGGCAGCCGCGAAGAAGGTGGAAGAGAAGAAAGTGCTGGATCTTGAAAGGAGCCAGAGTTTCGTGGAAGAATGGACAGATCAATCGCTGAACGATCGGAACTACGAAATTGAACTAAAGGTGTCAGAAGATATTTCTTTTTCCAACACCTACGTGGATGAGCCTGTCATCGACGGCACCGAAGAAAAAGAGACTACGCCGGAACCTGAACTTGAATTGGTTCCGGTGACTTCGGCCACAGATTTGCCGGTTCAGACTGAATGGGTTAGGCCCGAGCTTCCGGAACCTAAGGAAGAAGTGAAACCTGAAACGAAGCAAG
>JANPES010000384.1:0-5415 GCA_031423035.1 Cyclobacteriaceae bacterium
TAAAAACCCTGCCGCGATCCCGGTAAAGGGCGCTGCAGGGCTTTCGATTTAAGTATAGGTTAACTAAATGTAATCAATCCCACTTTAATTCGCTATCGACAGGTGCTGGTTTTGCCTCCACAATTTCCTCCCGCTCCTCGCTAACCTGGTCAAACTGGGAAAAATCAACTCCCGGCATCAATTCATTCTTCACGTGATTCACGGTATTATTCAAGGCATCCATGAACTTGTTAAAATCTTCCTTGTAGAGGAATATCTTGTGCTTCTCGTACGTGAACCCCTCATCGTCCTTGTTGTACTTCTTTTTGCTCTCGGTGATCGTGAGGTAGTAGTCATTTGACCTGGTGGACTTCACGTCAAAGAAGTAAGTGCGCTTGCCGGCCTTTACTTTTTCAGCATAAATCTCATCCCTGCCGTTCTTGTTCTCTTCCACAAATCGAAGGTTTAGGTTAGTTTTAGGTTTTAGGTTTGACCGAAGATAATGGTTTGGAAAAAAATAGCAAACAGGCCTGCTTAATTTCAGGCTTCCTGGCTCTGGGATCATCGAAACTCGCCTCTATTAGCTCAAAACAACCGCTTTTCAACCCCTTTGAGAACACCAATTAGCGAAATCCGCCAAACAGGGAGCCTCGAGCTTCTGGCCAAACAACTTGTGGAGGGGTTCATCACAGGACTCCATAAATCGCCCTATCATGGATTCTCAGTAGAATTTGCTGAACACCGGCTATACAACGTGGGGCAAAGCACAAGGCACCTTGACTGGAAAGTTTTCGCTCGAACCGACCGCTTGTATACCAAGCAATATGAGGAAGAAACAAACCTGCGGTGCCAGATTGTGCTTGACTGTTCATCATCAATGCGGTATCCTGCAGATACCCAGGGAAAATTGAAGTTCAGTGTTTATTGTGCCTCGGCGCTGGCGTACTTGCTGCATAAACAGCGCGATGCTGTTGGTGTTTGTCTATTCTCTGAGCAAATCGACGAACTGACCCCCGTTAAGTCAACGGCCTCCCACCTGGAAAAAATATTCCGACTCCTCGATCATGTGTTAAAATCTGAAGCAAAGCCCCGGAAGAACACACAAGTGGCTAATGTCCTCCACGAAATCGCTGAAAAAACCCACAAACGATCCCTGGTTGTCATTTTCAGTGACATGTTCAATGGTACAGGCGAAAGTCAGGAAGAGATTTTCAAATCGCTGCAGCACCTCAAGCACAACAAACACGAAGTACTACTCTTTCATGTAAGCGATCACGACACCGAACTGGATTTCAATTTTGAGGACCGGCCTTATGAATTCATTGATCTTGAAAGTGGAGACAAGTTGAAATTGAATCCCGCAGAAATAAAAACAAAGTATACAGAAGCACTATCAGATTTTCACCGGAGTCTGAAGTTGCGTTGCAATCAACTCAGAATAGACTTCGTTTCAGCTAACACCCAGACCGATTATTTCACGATACTGCAGGCTTACCTGATCAAACGATCAAAAATGAAATAATTTGAGTTTATGGAACAGTGACTTGGTCTCCGTGGAGATAGGCCTTTCGCGCGGCCAGCACCTCCTTGGATTCCACGTGGTCAGGATCAGGCACGCAACAGTCTACCGGGCAAACAGCTGCACACTGGGGCTCTTCATGAAACCCAGTGCATTCCGTGCATTTGCCTGAAACGATGTAGTAAAATTCATCAGAGACAGGAACCTGAGTTTTTTTGGCGTCGGTCCTGGTGCCATCCTCCAGTTGCACTTCTGCAAGCTTTGTGCCGCCTGCCCAGGTCCATTCCCGGCCTCCTTCATAAATAGCCGTATTTGGGCATTCCGGCTCACAGGCTCCGCAGTTAATGCACTCGTCGGTTATTTTAATCGCCATATCCCGGTTTCAACTTAATTTGCAGCTAAAATACGCTCCTTTCTAAATCATTCAAACAACCTTTCAAGTCAAAAGTTTCATTTGCATGAACCTAAACGAACGTATCCGTGCCTTTATCACCCTGGGACACTTTTTCGAGGATCTCCCCAAGGTCGAGTTTAAGGCAATTGCTAAGAAGGCTAATCAGGAAAATGGATGGTTTACCGAGGAAAGCACAGCCCTCGCCTTCCAAGGTTTACAAATTATGCTGAATGAAAATAAGCTCCAGGAATGGGTCTCTTCGTATGATCCAGAACCCCTGGAAGCAAAGACGGTTGGGGTAGCTATGGCCGGCAGCATCCCATTGGTCGGATTCCACGATTTCCTCAGTGTATTGATCTCCGGTAACCGGTTGAAATATAAACCCAGCTCTAAAGATTCCGTTCTCATGGACTTTATCCATCAAAGGCTCGTTGAAATTGAACCCCGGTTTACTGAACGGATTTCAGCAAACGATCAATTAAAAGGTGTTGACGCAATCATCGCTACGGGCAGTGACAACACATCGCGATATTTTGAGTACTACTTCCGCAATGTCCCGCATATTATTCGAAAGAACAGGGTCTCTTGTGCGGTCATTCAAGGCGACGAACCAAGCAGTGAAGTGGAGTTACTGGGTAAGGATATCTTCAACTATTACGGACTAGGATGTCGTAATGTGTCTTCAATATTTGTGCCGCGGGATTTTGATATCCCGGCATTTCTTGATCAGCTGAAACCTTTTGATCGCGTTCTGGATAATCACAAGTACACCAACAACTACGTATACCAGAAATCCCTGACCATGCTGAATCAGGAACCCTTTCTGGATACTGGATACCTACTCGTAAAGGAAAATAAGAACTTGGTATCACCAGTTGCCACACTTCATTACTCAGTCTATGAAACCCTCGGCGCGTTGAAGCAACAGATCACCGCTCAGCAGGATAAAATCCAGGTCATTGTTTCGGCACAGGGGTGGTATACAGGAAGCGTACCTTTTGGAACTGCTCAACTTCCTCAGATTAGTGATTATGCGGATGGCGTAGACACGATGAAGTTCCTTGTGGCAATAAACAAGCCGAACTAGAACTTAGGTCTTAGAATTTCGCTCATGATAAATGCCTTCTTGAATCCCTGTGGATTTTTAAACTCCATAAAGAACTCGCGAGCTACATTTTTCCGAACCTCCTTTTCGTATCCTTTGAATTGTTTGAACCGAACGACGGTATCCTCCAGCTTGATTGTCTCCTCTAATGAGGGTCGGTAAAAGGCCTGTGCTTTGGCCTGTTCGTATATATCGTAGATCTTGTCGTCCCGCCTATTATCGCCTGAAGTCTCTTCGAGGTCCTGCTCTTCCTCGCCGATATTCTCATCATAGTCGACTACTGGCTCTGGCCTGTTTGTTCGTTGGCTGCGTGGCACCTGAGCTGGTTCCTTGGTACCCTGAATCTCCCTCAGAAGTTCCTCAAAGGTCTTGGGCGCAGGGAATGACTCAGAGTCAGAAGCGGATTCCTCGGTAGGCTCTTCCCTGGAGGACTGAGTCCGCTTGGGAGTTGGCGCTGCCTTCTTCCGCCTGGAGAACATGTAGATGAGCCCCAGGATGATCCAGAAAATGATCTTTAAATCATCCATACAATGCCAAAGATATCAAATATTAAGACTTTGGGACTACCCTGCACACACCAATTCACGCTCACCTTCAAGCTATGGTTTAAGTCAAAAAAACTCCCTCGTCAGATACATAAATCCTTATATCTTTGCCAACTTTATCAGGATTTCAACCACGATTCAAAGCATGCAGTTAGCCAAATTAGAGATCAAGGGATTCAAGAGCTTTGCCGATAAAATCGTAATAAATTTTGATGAAGGGGTTACCGGGATTGTCGGGCCGAATGGCTGCGGAAAATCAAATGTGGTAGACGCAATCAGGTGGGTACTGGGGGAGCAAAAGACCAGTGCGCTACGCTCTGAGAAGATGGAAAACATCATCTTTAACGGTACCAACCAGCGGTCGCCGTTGCAAATGGCCGAGGTCTCCCTAACCATTAACAACACCAAGAATTTACTTCCAACCGAATATTCACAGATTACGATTTCTCGTCGGCTCTACCGGTCAGGTGAAAGCGAGTACCTCCTTAACGGAGTAACATGCCGTCTTAAAGATATTACCAATCTCTTTCTCGACACCGGAGTGGCTTCCAACAGCTACGCCATCATAGAACTTGGCATGGTCGATGACCTTCTCAATGACCGCGACAATTCCCGGAGAACACTTTTCGAAGAGGCTGCCGGGATTTCGAAATTCAAGAAGAGAAAGAAAGAGACCCTAAAAAAGCTGGAGGACACAGACGCTGATTTGGAGCGCGTTGAGGACCTCCTCTTTGAGATTGAAAAAAATATGAAAAGCCTTGAAAAACAGGCAAAACAAACCGATTCCTATTACAAGGCCAAAGAAATATATAAAGAGAAAAGCATTCAGTTGGCCAAGGTTGTGGTCAACAAGCATAAGGAGAAGTTTAATACGCTGAATGGGCACATCGAGGAAGAGCATACCCGTAAAGTCAAACTGACAACCGATATCGCAGAAAGGGAGGCTTCCATTGAGAAAGAGAAGGCTGACCTGATTGTAAAGGAAAAGGCGCTCTCTGCCAGCCAGAAAGCGATCAACGACCACGTAGCCACTATCCGGTTGCAAGAGAGTGAGAAGCAAATCAACAATGAGCGACTTCGCTTCCTCAACGACCGCGCATCCAGCCTGCGCGATCAGATAGATCAGGACAAAAAGAGCAATGAGCGCTCGCACTTTGCCATCAAGAGTCTCCAGGAAGAAGAAATTACAGCACAGCGCACGCTGGCGGACATTCTGAGCAAAGCTGATTTGATTAAGGCAGAATATGAGACCCAACGGCAGGCTACCCTGCAACTCCAACTCGATGTAGACGGTTTGCGTCAGCAGCAACGCAGCAAACAAGAAGAACACTATCAGACCAATCGGGCCGTTGAAATTCGTGAAATCCAGATTGCTTCACTAAAGCAGGAAATAGATCGTGCAACATCGGATACGCACCAACGAAGCGCAAGTCTGGTTGAATTCGAAAATAAGCTTGTTGTTCTTCAGGAAGAGATTCGAGAAAAGAACCAACAACTTGAAAAACTCAAGGGAGAAGAAAACGATGTCCTTTCAAGAATTAGCTCCTTGGAGAAGACCATCGAGATGATCCGCGAGGAATTGACTGAAACCGGTCGAAAACTCGATGCCCGTCAAAACGAATACCAGCTAACAAAGTCACTGGTTGAGAACCTTGAAGGGTTTCCGGAAGCCATAAAATTCTTAAAGAAGAAGGTAGAGTGGACGCGTAATGCCCCGCTCCTCTCCGACATCCTGACGTGTCCTGAAGAATATCGGGTGGCAATAGAAAACTACCTCGAACCATACCTCAACTACTACATTGTAAATCACGAGTCCGAAGCCTATGATGCGATTAACATCCTCAGTGATGCCAGTAAGGGTAAGGCGAACTTC
>JANPES010000385.1:0-7181 GCA_031423035.1 Cyclobacteriaceae bacterium
AGCATCCATGACTTGCACGAACAACGTCGTCCGGGTTTTCCAGCTATTCTCCTGTTGCCCGGGGTCGCCAACAAACTGGTTGGCGAACGGAACAAAAGCATCGCGGTTGAAACTGGAATTATGGGGTTGCTTACGGAATACACCGCTGACCATGAACTCCCTGGTCTTGCCGCTATCAAGGACTTGAGTAATTGTCTGGCCTACGGCCTGGCCGTTATTGAAGTACTTGATGGCTAGTTGATCATTGATTACAATTTCTTCTTTGTTAGTTGGCGCAGCACCCGCAATCATATCAAAAGTGAAGAGCGTAAAGAAGTCCGGATCAACATAAGACAGTTCAGTGTTGAATACTTCGGTGCCAATCCGAAAATCTACGCCACCTGGAAAGTAACGAACGACCCGATCGACGGCGGGAACATTTTCACGGATGGCATTCCCGAGTGCCATGGGAGAATGGCCGTAGCGGCTTACCTCGTTCTGGAACTCACGCATCGTACTTACGCGATAGAGGGTTGGCGCCTGAACATGCGTGCTGTCAAACGTTGCGTTGTAATCCCAAATGAAATACGCCACGAGGCAATTGCTGATGGCCAAACCAAGGCCGACAACATTTAGAACGATGAAGACCTTGTTCTTCACCATGTTGCGGAAAGTGATTAGGAGGTAGTTGGAGAGCATACGAAGGTCATTAAAATATTATTAGTCCTTTAACGTGTATTTGCGTGAATAAGATGCCATGGGAGGTAACGTGTGGCAGGTAAAAGGTAGTCTACAACAGTTGGATTCTCCACCTTGAAACCTGTATCTTGAGTCCTGTATCCTACAATCATTCGCTATGAGAAATTTCCATACGTTGGCCCTTTGCCTCATCACAAGCGCCGTGCTCGCCCAATCTGCCTGGACGCCTTGCAAAATGATGGAATATAAGCGCCTTGGTGGTGTCTCCATTTCTACCGACGGCCGCCATGTAGCCTTTACAGTTGCTGAAGCTCGGATGACCGCCGATCAGTCTGATTTCCTTACCCACGTCTGGGTAGCTGCAGCCGACGGCCAGCCCATGCAATGGACATTTGGTGACAAGTCAAGCACAACGCCGCGCTTCTCACCAGATGGCAAGTACCTGTCTTTCCGCTCATCCAGGGACAGTGAAGGCGTCAACCAGCTTTACCGTGTTCGGCTGGCAGGAGGGGAGGCCGAACAACTCACGAAGGAGACCGATAACATTATTGACTACGTCTGGTCTCCTGATGGAAAGTACATCGCCATTACCATGAACGATTCGGCAGCCGTGAGAATAAAGAAAGACAAGAAAGAGAAGACCGATTGGGAGGTAGTCGACAATTTTGACAATGCCCAGTTGTTTGTGATCAATCTTACGAAGAACAATGAGGGCAAATACCCGGTTAGGCAACTGACGAATGGTCCTTATCATGTACAGGAAATGGCCTGGTCACCAGACAGTCAGACAATCGCCTTTTCGCATCAGGATGGAAGCTGGGCCAATGCATTCACAACTGCAAACATCTCGAGTGTGTCCGTGAATGGCGGTTCCATTAAATCATTAGTAGCTGACACCGGTATGGATGGTGCTCCGGCATTTTCACCGGATGGAAAATGGATCGCGTATCAAACGGGCCGTGGAGATCTTCAGTGGGCTGCCAAGGAAGGCTTCCGGGTTATCCCGGCAGCAGGAGGGAAGGCAATTGACATAGCCCCCACTTACGACGAGTCCCCTACCGGTGGACCTTGGTGGAGTGCCGATAGCAAGAGCCTCTATTATACTGAAGCATACCATACGAGTTCGCACCTCTACACCGTACCTGTTTCCGGCGGAAAACCCGTGAAGGTGAGCACACATACCAAAGGATTATTGTCAGCCCTTAGCATCAACCCGAAGGGAGATGTCGCCTACATCTACCAGGATACTGAGACCCCTGCGGAAGTTTACATAGCGAATGCTTCATCCATGCAAGGCAAAAAGATATCCAATGTTCATGGTGATTTTATGTTGAATCAATCATTGACTAAATCAGATGTAATTACTTGGAAATCAAAGGATGGGAAATACACAATAGAAGGAATTGTAACCTATCCACAGGGCTATGAGAAGGGCAAGAAAGTCCCACTGATTCTTAACGTTCACGGTGGACCACAAGGAGTATTCGCTGAGACCTATACCGGTCAGTCTGGTGCGTATCCGATCCAGGCATTTGCCAGTAAAGGCTATGCTGTACTTCGTGCCAATCCCCGTGGCAGCAGCGGGTATGGTACTGAATTCAGGCGAGCCAACCACCGAGATTGGGGGTTTGGTGACTATGACGACCTGATGGGAGGGGTGGACAAGTTGATCAATGACGGTGTGGTGCATGCCGACAGCCTGGTGGTGACCGGATGGAGTTACGGTGGCTACATGACCAGCATGATCGTGACAAAGACAAACCGGTTCAAAGCCGCCATGGCCGGGGCCCCGGTAACAAACCTGATGAGCTTCAATGGCACGGCCGACATCCCGGATTTTCTGGTGAGCTATTTTGACAAGGAGTTTTGGGATGACCCAGCAGTCTACGCCAAGCATAGCGCCATGTTCAACATCAAGAGTGCCGTAACACCTACGTTGGTCATCCACGGACTAAATGACGATCGGGTGCCACCCGAGCAAGGGTTTCAATTGCATAGGGCACTACAGCGGCGCGGAATCCCCACGGAGATGGTTGTTTATCCGCGTCAACCGCACGGGTTCCAGGAGCCAAAGTTCATTCAGAATGTAGGCGAACGGACGATGGGCTGGTTTGATGAATTTCTGCGCAAGCGACCGAGCACCGTCAAAGGTGGCAAGGGTCAATTGGAGGGACTCAAGCGCTGAGGAGTGACAAGTTGCAGGTAGCAAGTTACAGGGGGAGTCGAAGACAAGGAATGATCAGGATTTCCTAATTCGGAGAACAGCAGACTGCCAAAAGCGTCTGGTATTTTAGGCAACATAAAATACCCGGTTGTGTTGCAACTACATTTCAGTTACATTTGGATTGGCGGATGAGCAGGTTCAGGAAACTGCTCGCCAGGCTTGAAAGCCGACCAAAGGATTTTTCGTGGAAGGAACTGCAAAGTGTGATGGCGCATTTTGGCTATCGGGAGATGGTTGGGGGCGGGTCACGGAGGAAGTTCATCCAGATGAGGACGCAGGTTTCAATCCATTTGCATGAACCTCATCCTAGGCCAGAAGTAAAACGATATGCATTGGATATCGTCATTAAGCACCTTAAAGAGGAAGGGCATATATGAAGAACGTTTTAGAATATCGGGGATACACTGGTTCAGTTGAGTTTAGCGGGGAGGATAAGGCCTTCTTTGGGAAACTCATTGGGATCCGTGATACTGTCACCTTTGAGGCTGACACGGTAAGGAAGCTTGTCCGGGCATTCGAAGAATCTGTGGATGATTATTTGAACACATGTAAGCTGAAGGGTAAGGAGCCAGACAAGGCATTCAAGGGGAGCTTTAATGTTCGAGTGAAACCTTCCACACACCGCCTAGCGGTGATCAAATCGGCCGCCCTCAAAATATCCCTCAATCAATTTGTAGAGCAAGTATTGGAGAAGGAAGTCCAGGCTAGAAGGCCCTGATCAGGGGCGGGGGTTTACGGGGAGGCTAATCCCAAGGGTGCTCACCACTTCCTAAGGTCATAAACCTACTTAACATAATATAAATTATATAACTCTTGCCTTGCTAAGTTCCTGACGCACAGTTCTATAATTTGACGTTATGCTAAATAGCCGCTCAAGGCCGTGCTCATCCGGGCCAAGCACACCACAGCCTTCATGCTGGCTTCTTCAAGTGAAAGGCTTTGGCTTTGGTAAACGCACGCAGGCCTGCATGACTCAAGGTCGATCCAATGCCCGAATGTAATCTCCCGCTCCACGGTACGGCCGCACTCACCCGGTCGCAACAGTTCCAGTACCCGGTTCCGGTATTCAATTTCTTCAGGATCCTCATCGCGCGCTCCTCATCGGAGCTGTACACCGAAGCGGTAAGCCCATATTTCGTATCCGCCATGTGCCGAACTGCTTCCGCATCATTTGCCACCTTCATGATCCCAATGATCGGCCCAAACGATTCCTCCTGCATCACGCTCATCGTATTCGTCACACCGGTAAGTACAGTAGGTTCAAAGTAATACCCTTGTCCAGTTTTCCGCTTTCCTCCTGTTTGCACCACAGCTCCTTTGGCCACGGCTTCCTGAATTTGTTTTTCCAGAAATGCAATTTGGTCTTTGCGTGTCAACGGTCCGATATACACTCCTGGCTCCTGTGGCATCCCGGACTTGTATCCCTTGACTTCATCCACAAACTCTTGCACAAACCGATCATACACTTTTTCATGCACATAGATCCGTTCTACTGCACAGCAACTCTGCCCGTTGTTGTAAAATGCTCCATCCGCCGTCGCCGCAGCCACGACTTTTACATCTACAACATCATCGGCCACATACAACGGATCTTTCCCGCCCAATTCGCATTGGCACGGAACCATTTTAGCACTCACTTTTTCATAGATGTATTTCCCCGTTCGGTACGAACCGGTAAAGAAGTAGCCATCGAAAGCCATCGCCACCAAAGCCTCCCCTACCTCTTTGCCGCCAACAGCTATAATAAACAAGTCTTTGGGTATCCCCGCTTCGTGCATGAGTTTTTCAATCTCCAGGCCGGTGAGCGTGGCATATTCTGAAGGCTTGTACATCACCGCATTGCCTGCCAGTAAGGCCGGGATAAATACGTTGATGCCGACGAGGTACGGGTAATTCCATGCTGAGATGTTACAGACAACGCCGAGGGGCTCGTAAGTGATTACCTCACTCAGTCCGGGCGCCTTTGTCATGGTCTCATCCGACAAGTATTCTGCCGCATGATCCATAAGCCACTGGATCCTCGCGCGCCCACCGGCCAGTTCATTTCGCGACTGCTGCAATGGCTTGCCCACTTCGTTGGTGAGGATGGCCGCTAATGACTCAGTGTGGGTCTCCAGCAAGGCGGAAAATTTCCGGATCGTGGCTACCCGGTCAGTCAGCGGGACTTCGGCCCACGGCCTCTGGGCATGGCGAAGTCGGGTGAGTTTTTGATCCAACGTGACAGTTGTATCCGTAGTAAGTTCAAAGATGATTTCTTCAGTAGCGGGGTTGAGGATCTTCATGAATACGTTGTGGATATAAAAATTATTATCTCAGGTTGGCCCGGCTACTGGTTAGCGGTCACTGGTTACTGGTTGCCAGTTACCGCCTCCAAGAACGACTCCCGTATATTCTTCGAAAACGTACTCGTCTGCTCGACCATTCGTTCGGGGTGCCACTGCACCAGCATCAGATACGGATGCTCTTCCCGGTCCTTAATTTCTGCGCCTTCCAGCACACCATCTGGTGAAACGCTGTTCATGGCCAATCCCTCACCCAGCATGTCGATTGCCTGGTGATGCGCGCTGTTGACTTCTCCCCGTGTTGTGCCGGTGATCTCTCCAAGGATTGTATTTTCCGGTAGCCAAATCGGGTGCAAGCGGTCGTTGCCGTCAGAAAGTTTGCGGTGGTCAGACCGTCCGTATGCGCCGATGTCCGGAATGAGGGTACCCCCCAGGAATACATTGGTGATTTGGAGGCCCCGACAAATTCCAAGCAGTGGAAGCCGCTTCTTGTGTGCGTAGGCGAGAATCTTCAATTCGAATTCATCGCGGCGCTCATCAAAGTCATCGAGCCTGAACTGCTCGACATACTTCGGATTGCCATAAAACTTCGGGTGCACGTCTTCCCCGCCAGTTAGCAAAATACCTTTGCATGACGACACGGCTTCGAGGTTGTTTTCTTCATATCCCAGCTTGACAATCTCCACAGCCGTATTCTGATTCAACCACTTCGTATAGTTGTTATAGTTCCTCCCGGCCGCAACGCCGATGATCAGCTTATTGCTCATAGGGCCTTCTGGTATAGCTGCTTAAAGTCCTCGCGGGTCACCGGCTTGGGATTGTTGGGATGCGCGAAGTCAGCGAAGGCCAGATCCGCCAGTGTCTCAATATGTTCCTGTTTCACACCGATGTCACGAAGCCTGCGGGGTATCCCGATCCGTGTGTTGAGATCAAAAAGATATTTTACAACGGCCTGCCCCGTCTCGTCGGCCAGGTTGAGTGTCCGTGCAATCCGTGCAAATTTGGGTTCGAACCCGGAGACGTTAAACTCCATGCCATAGGGGATATTAACTGCATTGGCCAATCCATGATGCGTATCGAGCAGCGCTGACAGCGGATGCGCCAGGGAGTGAACAACGCCCAGCCCTTTCTGAAATGCCACCGCTCCCATCATGGAAGCGATCAACATCTGGCTGCGGGTTTCAATATCAGGTTTTTTTACTGCCTTCTCCAGTGCCTGGCTAATCAACGAAATTCCTTCCAACGCAATTCCTTCGGCCATGGGATGTGACATCTTGGCAATGAAGGCCTCCATGTTGTGGGTCAGTGCGTCCATCCCGGTTGCAGCGGTGACGGCCGGAGGAAGCTCCATCGTGAGCAGTGGATCTGCAAACACAATCTTCGCCAGTAACTTAGGCGAGAAGAGTATCTTCTTCTGGTGGGTCACGTCATCGGAAATGATGGCGCTGCGGCCTACTTCACTTCCGGTTCCGGAGGTAGTAGGAATCGTTACGAAATGCGGGACGTCGTTAGTAACATAAACATCCCCACCGATCAGGTCGTCGTATTTGAATAGGTCCTCCCGGTGATTGATCCGAAGAACAATCGCTCTTGCCACATCGATTGCCGCACCCCCGCCGATGCCGACAATGCCATCGCACTTTAATGCGTCGTAGGCATCGCCTCCTTTATAGACATCTGACTTCACGGGGTTCTTGTGGATGTCGCAGAATGCTTCTGGCCCCAAGCCTTTTGCTTTCAGTTCACTGATAATCGCTTTAAAAAAATCAAGTTGCGATACGGTAGCATCTGTCACCACCAAAGGTCTCTTCACCCCCTGCTTCTACAAGTAATCACCCAACTCCCGACTTGCGCCAGCCCCAAACCGTATCGTCGTCGGAAAATTATATTGGTAAACCATGATCTTCTCTTTGCTCCTGAGTTATTACATATTCAATATTCAATATTCAATATTTACTATTCACTCTCCACTTCTCACTTCTCACTCTCCTCCTACG